>CP098402.1:904397-1205863 GCA_025916675.1 Phycisphaera sp. | reverse complement strand
CCCCATCAACTGATTCACGGCATCGCCTGGCTCTGGATAGCCGGCGTTGCCGTGCTGCAGGCGCGCCTCTTCGCCCAGTGCCTCATGGCTCGACGCCTCACCCGGCATGCGGTCTCGAGCCCCTCCACCAGTTGGATCGAGACCTTCGGAGCGCTCAAGCACGAGTTGCGCATCAGTCCCAAGGTCCGGCTGCTCCGCAGCGCGACCGCAGAAGTGCCGATGGTCGTCGGCTGGCTCACGCCCGTGGTGCTGGTGCCGATGTCCGCCTTCGCCTCGCTCACCCCCGAGCAACTCCGAGCGGTTCTGGTCCACGAGCTCGCCCACATCCGCCGGCACGACCACGTGCTGAACGCCATCCAGATCTTCATCGAGACGGCCCTGTTCTTCCACCCGGTCACGTGGTGGCTGTCGAATCAGATCCGCACCGAACGCGAGAACTGCTGCGACGACGCGGCCGTCCGCTCATCACCCCATCCCAAAGTCTTCGCCGAGGCGCTCGCCCGGCTTGAAACGATCCGAAGTGCATCTCCCCAGGCCGCCCTGGCCGCAACCGGAGGACCGCTCATGTCACGCATCGCACGCATCGTCGGAACCAACCACCCCACGGCCCAACGCGCCACGGCATGGCGGGCCACGCTGGCCATCGCGGCCGGCACCATCGTCGCCGCCACGGGCATCGCGCACGCCCTGAGCGCCGATGATGGAGCCCAGGATCAGCGAGCCCTCGAAATCGTCCGCCAGTACGCCGAAATCGCCGGCGCCGAAGACCAGCGGGTCCGCGACCTCTACGACGCGCTCATCTTCAACGGCTCGGAGACCCAGCACGCCTTTGATGAGCACCTGGCCAAGATCAACGCCGAACTCGACGCGGCCATCGACGCGGGCAAGATCTCGCACGATGAAGCCGCACGACACCTCCAAGCCGCACAACACGAACTCGAAGCGAAGCATCACGCCTTGTTCACCGCTTCGGTGCTCGGGCAGACCGCCGACGAAGCCCGGCTCGCCATGCTCCGCCAGCAGGTCGCCGACGCCGTCGCCGCGGGCCGCCTCTCACGCGAGCAAGCCCAAGCCAAGATGGCCGAAGCAAGGGAACATCAGGGCCTCCACGCGAAGTTCATGGCCAAGACCGCCGAGATCCGCACCAAGATCCACGCGGCCATCGACGCCGGCGAGATCAGCCCCGAAGAAGGCCAGCAGAAGATGGCCGAGTTCGAGCGAGATCTCAAGATTCAATTCGAGCACTACGAGACCAAGAAGAGGCTGGCCGCGCTCGTCGCGACGGGCGAAGTGTCGCAACAGCAAGCCGATGAGCACCTGATCGCACTCCACCATCGTGCTCAGGCCGAGCACCAGAAGCAGGCCGCCGAACTGGCAGCAGTCAAGGCCGGCCTCGAGACCCTCGCCAAGCACGACGATCGGGCCAACGCAACCATTGCCAGGACTCGCGATGCCCTCCAGTGGTATTACCAGGGCCTCGCCGTTCAAGCCACCGAGCCCAAGCAGCAGCACGAGCACCACCTGGCCGTGATCCACGAGCACATCGCGCACGCCATCGATCACGGTGCCATGACCCCGGCCGAGGCCGTCAAGATGATCGACCAACTCAAGCAGCGCGTCGAGAAGTTGGCTCGCGTCAAAGCCGAGATCGCCGACCAGAAGAGGGCCAACGAGTTGGCCAAGGTCGAGGCGCTCACCCTGCGTGGCGATCTGGCTCGCGCCGAGCAGCTATACGCAGAGCTGCTCCACCGCACAACCCAAGAAGAGGCCGAGGCACGCGAGCGGGCCGAGGTCGAAGCCCGCGATCGGGCCGAAGCCGAGCGTCGTTCCGTCGAGCAGCAGCAGCGTTTGGCCGCTTACCTGATCGAGGCGGGCATCCCACGCGAGAAGGTCCCTTCGGCTCTTGGTGCCCTCGAGCGCATCGCCTACGAAATGAAGGAAGAAGGCAAGGACTTCGAACTCAACGCCCGCCTGCGTGGATGGCTTGAAGACAAAGGCTTGACCGATGAGAACATCGACACGCTGATCGACGTTGCCCGTCGCCGCGTTGGTGGGACCCGGTAGTCACGAGCCGGACACGCTGGAACACGAACGGCCCGGGCACTCGCCCGGGACGGTTTCGTTGCAGCTCCGAAGGGCTGGAACCTCACTCGGGCCAGATATCCGCGTCCATCACTTCGACCGAGTTTCCCGCCGGGTCTCGGAAGTAGATCGACCGACCGGCGCGGAAGAAACCCTCGGGCCAGGTAACCTCTTTCTCGATCTCGACGCCGTGCTGCGCCAGCCGCGCGGGCCAGGCGTCCAGGTCATCAACCAGGAACGCCACGTGCCCCGGCCCGGTCGCCCCGTGGCTGGGCACATCCCGCCCCGGCCGGCCCGACCAGTTAGGCTCGAACAGCAACAGCACCGACGCCTCGTCCACCCGCAGCACGGCCATCCGCTCGCTGGGCTCTTCCAGCAGGCGCAGGCCGAGGACCTCCGCGTAGAAGCGGGCGGCGGCGACGGGGTCGGGGGTGTAGAGGATGGTTTCGAGGAGGGTGGGCATGAGCGGTACCGGTTGATTGGTATCAGGTTTTAAGAGCTAATGTAGGAGATCTGCATCTTTATTCTACTACGCCGGGACTATCTGAGGCGTCATCGGGCTCCCACCATTCAAGCATCGCTACTCCCTCAAGCTGTACCGGATAATAAGTAGAGCCAGACAAATTAGATCGCTTCCTCATAGCTGATGCCACAGTCTTCAGCATCTTGTGAGCCAGTTTGCGCAGCTGGTGAATGTGAGCACCAATTTCATCCTCGGTAATCTCAAGGGAATCTACATGTAAGCGATCAGAAATCTCTCGGCGTCTCAACTTTGACGCATGGTACCTACTTGTGATCATGCCTCCATGATGTACGAGCAGGTGTCGTTCTTCCAATAGACGGGCCAGGTACTTCATATCATCCTTGGCCAATGGAGAAACACCAAGGCTTGAGAAAAAAGCTGCATTCACCTTCTTCGGTTCATTTAGTTTCAATCGTTCGCCCAAAAAGAAACCGAAACAGTGTGGAGTAGGCACATCCAAGATCAAAAGAGAAGTCAAGTCAACCGAAATATCAAACTTGGCACTCTTCAGTTCGCGCACTAACGTGGGATCGATATTGATGGTTGCGGCAAAGAGGTCTTTGCAAAACGCCTCAAACGAGGCTACTAAGCCGATTATCGCAAGTCTCGACACGCCAGTCCACAACGATTCGCTAGTCCGGGAACGGACGATCGTGATCAAGTCGTCGGTTTCAAGTTGAAATACTGGCCCAGGAGGAACCGCGCCGGAAAAGAAATCAAACGCCTCAATCAGTACAGCATCTGACAAATCTGTTCGCTTAGCCTCATTGTTCGCATGATTCGTCACGATCCTAATCCTCACTCGTATCCAAAACCGCCATAAACGCCTTCTGCGGGATGCTCACACTCCCCACGCTCTTCATCCGCTCCTTGCCCTTCTTCTGGGCTTCGAGCAGCTTGCGTTTGCGGCTGACGTCGCCGCCGTAGCACTTGGCGGTCACGTCCTTGCGGAAGCCCTTGATGGTCTCGCGGGCGATGATCTTGCCGCCGATGGCCGCCTGCAGCGGGATCTCGAACTGGTGCCGCGGGATCTGCTTGCGCAGCTTGACCAAAAGCTGGCGGCCGCGGGCCTCGGAGCGTTCCTTGTGGGCGATGAGGGCGAGCGCCTCGACCGGCTCGCCGTTGATGAGGATGTCGACCTTGACCAGCCGGTCCTCGTGGTAGCGGTCGACCTCGTAGTCCATCGTCGCGTAGCCGCTGGTCATGCTCTTGAGCTTGTCGTAGAAGTCGTAGATGATCTCTGCCAGCGGCACCTCGAAGGTCAGCAGCTCGCGCGTGTCGCTGATGAACTGCTGGTTCTTGTACACGCCACGGCGGCCCAGGCACAGGGTCATGATGTCGCCGATGAACTTCTTGGGCGTCATGATCTCGACCTTGCAGATGGGCTCCTGGATGGTCAGGATCACCGAGGGGTCGGGCAGGTCGGCCGGGTTGTGGACCTCGATGGTCTCGCGGACGTCGCCCTTGCCACGGATGTCGACCAGGTAGCTCACCGTGGGCGCGGTCTGCACGATCTCGACACCGCCCTCGCGCTCGAGGCGCTCCTGGATGATGTCCATGTGCAGCAGGCCCAGGAAGCCGCAGCGGTAGCCGAAGCCCAGGGCCTCGCTGTGCACGGGCGCGAAGGTGAAGCTGGCGTCGTTGAGGCTCAGCTTCTCGATGGCCTCGCGCAGGCTCTCGAAGTCGTTGCCCTTCTTCTCGCTGGTGGCGGGGTAGAAGTCGCAGAACACCATCTGGGCGGGCGGCTCGTAGCCCTCGAGCGCCTCGGCCGCGGGGTCGAGGTCGAGCGTGATGGTGTCGCCCACGCGC
Organism: Phycisphaera sp.; assembly: GCA_025916675.1. NCBI lineage: Bacteria > Pseudomonadati > Planctomycetota > Phycisphaerae > Phycisphaerales > Phycisphaeraceae > Phycisphaera > Phycisphaera sp. The sequence continues at coordinate 1,201,449 of CP098402.1, read as the reverse complement.
ACGTCGCCCAGCGTCTTGATGGCGGCGATGAGGTACCCCGTCTCGCCCGCCTTGAGCGTGCCGGTCTTGGTCTGCTTGGGCGTGTACTTGCCAAGCTCGGTGACGGCGAAGGTGCGACCGAGCCCCATCATGCGGATCTTGTCGCCGGTCTTGAGCGAGCCGTCGAACAAGCGGATGTACACGATGACGCCCCGATAGTCGTCGTAGACCGCGTCGAAGATCAAGGCCCGCGTCTGCTTGATCTTGGGCGGCTTGGGCGGGGGCAGCCGGTCGCAGATGGCGTCGAGCAATTCGGGGATGCCGATGCCGCTCTTGGCGCTCACGCGCAGGCAGTCCTCGGCCGGGAAGCCCAGCGCCTGCTCGACCTCCATCGCGATCTCGTCCGGACGCGCCCCGGGAAGATCGATCTTGTTGAGCACCGGCACGATCTCGAGATCCTGGGCGACGGCCAGGTACGCGTTGACGATGGTCTGGGCCTCGACGCCCTGACTCGAATCGACCACCAAGATGGCCCCCTCGCACGCCTTGAGCGCCCGGCTGACCTCGTAGCCGAAATCGACGTGGCCCGGCGTGTCGATGAAGTTGAGCATGTAGGGCTTGCCGTTGTGCTCGTGCATGACCGTCACGGCCGAGGCCTTGATGGTGATGCCCCGCTCTCGCTCCAGGTCCATGTTGTCGAGGGTCTGGGCACGGGCCTCGCGCGCGCTGACAGCGTTGGTCGCCTGGAGCAGCCGGTCGGCCAGCGTGCTCTTGCCGTGGTCGATGTGGGCGATGATGGAAAAGTTGCGGATCTCTGGGTCCATGCTCTCGTCGGGTCTCTCTGGCAGCGGGTCTTGGGATGGGTGGCAGGCGGGGAAGTGCCGCCAAGCTGCCATTGTAGTTCGCACGCCCGCTCGAACCCGGTAATCGGCACGAGAAAGGCCGCCCATCGGCACGGGTCGACCCGTGCCGGGCTTGCCTCAGGCAGTTTCGCGTCAACGATATCTGGTGAGCCCCCCACCACCGAACAGCCCCGAAGCGCAGCCCGACCGCCGGGCCTCGCGCTCGGTGGCGATGCGGGTGCTGTGGAGCTTCCTGCCCGACTCGGTACCTCTCATGGCGAGGGCCAACTACCGGCGCGAGGCCCTGGCGGCGGTGTTCATGCCCTTCGCGTTGGCCGCCACCGAGGGCGCGATCATCAGCGTGCTGGTCCGCGTGGCCTACGAGGGCCGCGTCGATCCCATCCTGCTGAACCTGGCCGTGGGCGTGCTGGCGGCCGCGCCGGCGATGGCCAACATCACCAGCTTCGTGTGGGTCAAGCTGAGCCACGGCTCGCCCAAGATCCGCTTCATGAACCTGCTCCAGCTCGCGCTGCTGGCGATGGTGCTGGTCATCGCCTTCAGTCCGAGGTCGGGGCTGGGCCTGGTCACGACCACACTCGCGGTGGTGGCTGGCCGCATGTTCTGGGCCGGGCTCGTCACCATCCGCTCGACCGTCTGGAGCTACAACTACCGCCGTGATACCCGGGCCCAGATTACCGGCAAATTCGCGACCATCCAGGTTCTCAGCCTGGCACTGCTGGGCCTCGGCCTGGGCCAGGCGATGGACTACGACGATCGGGCGTTCCGGGTCATGCTGCCGGCCGGGGCCCTGCTAGCCGGCATTGGCGTGTGGCATTACTCCAAGATCCGCGTCCGCCACGAAGCCGCCCTACTAGCCGGCGAAAGCAAGGGCGAATCGAAGCGGGCGGTCTCGCTCAACCCATGGTCGGTCGTGCGCACGCTGCGAAACGACCGTCCGTTCGCGCGATTCATGTCTGCCCAGTTCATGCTGGGCATGGGCAACATGATGGCCGGCGCCCCGCTCGTGCTGGTGCTCCGCGAGCAGTTCGAGCTGGAGTACCTCGCGGGCATCGTCATCGCCAGCTCGATCCCATTAGGGCTCATGCCGCTGTTTATTCCCCTGTGGGCCCGGCTGCTCGACCACACGCACATCGTGCGGTTTCGCACCATCCATAGCTGGGCGTTCCTGATCAACCTCTCGCTCATGATCGTCGGCGTGTGGACCGACCAGCTCTGGCTCGTCGTGCTCGCGACCATCGCCAAAGGCATCGCCTTCGCCGGCGGCGTGCTCGCCTGGAACCTGGGCCACCTCGACTTTGCCCCGCCCGGCCGCGAGTCGCAGTACATGGGCGTCCACGTGACGCTCACCGGCGTCCGCGGGGCGTTGGCACCCATGATCGGCGTGGCCATCTATACGATCGCCGCCAGCTCGGGCTTCGGCTTCAACCCAGGAGCATGGACGTACGCTCTATGCCTGCTCATCGCGTGCTGCGGGACGGCGGCGTTCTTCGTGCTGGCCAAGGATCCGACCATCCGAAGCCGCATCCGCGAGGAGCCCTTCGAGACCGCCCCGCCCAGCCGCACGAGTGCCTGAGCAAGTCCACGACCATTTGGAGACCCCATGGGCACCCCCACCGCCGAACTCGCCGTCGACCTCCGCAGTGACACCGTCACGCGCCCCACCGACGCCATGCGCGAGGCCATGGCCCGGGCCGAGGTTGGCGATGACGTGCAGGAGGGCGACCCGACCGTTCGCAAACTCGAAGCACGCGTCGCGCAGATGCTCGGCAAAGAAGCGGCCATCTTCGTCCCCAGCGGCACCATGGCCAACCTGCTGGCCATCAAGACCCAGACCCAGCCCGGCGACGAGATCGTCACGCACGAACAGTCCCATATCTACCACTGGGAGACCGGTGGCTACGCGGCGGTCGCGGGCTGCTCCATCCGGCTTGTGCCGGGCGAGCGCGGCCAATTCACGCCCCAGACCCTCCGCCGAAACATCCGCTTCGAGGACCAGCACTGCCCGCCCACGCGGATGGTGGCCATCGAGAACACGCACAACAAGGGTGGCGGGCATGTGTGGGACATTGACGCGATCGATACCATCGCCGAAGAAGCCAAAACGCTGAACCTGCGCTTCCATGTCGATGGTGCCCGGATGTGGAACGCAAGCGTCGCCACCGGCCAGCCGCTTTCACGGCTCGTCCGCGACGCCAACAGCGTGAGCGTGTGCTTCTCGAAGGGCCTCGGCGCCCCAGTCGGCTCGGCCCTGGCCGGCGATGCAAAGACCATCGCCCTCGCCCGCCGCTGGCGGAAGCTGCTGGGCGGTGCCATGCGTCAGTCCGGCATCCTCGCCGCGGCCGCATTGCACGCCTTGGATCATCACATCGAGCGGTTGGCCGACGACCACGCCCACGCACGGCTGCTGGCCGACGCCATCACCGATTGCCCCGGCATGGCCCTCGACCCCCAGGACGTGCGCACGAACATCGTCTTCGCGCGCGTCGCACCAGACGAACCGTTGGAAACCCAACAGACGCTCGCCGACGAACTGTGTGCTTTGCTTGCTCGTGAGGGTATTGGTGTGCTATCAGAAGGCGATGGGCGCGTGCGCGCCGTCTTCCACCTTGGAATCACGACAGAAGAAGCCGAGAAGGCGGCCCAAGCCTGGAAGGCCTGCGCCGCTCATCTCGCGAATTTCAGCTCGCGCGCTGCCACTCGGTGATCTGGCCGCTCGCGGCGAGCATCGACGCCTTCGACAACGCCTTGCGTCGTTCTGGCGTGATGTTCTCGAACTTGATGCCCACGATCCATCCAAAGAAACGGCGCCGATCAAGACGCGTGATCACACCCTCGAACTCGAGCTTGCCAAGGCCCCAGTCGAGCTGGAGCATGACCTTCTCGCCCTCTTCACCGGGTCTTGGCCCACGCCCTGACAGCCGCACGCCACCCGCCGAGAGATCGATTACAGTGCCGAGGTCGCAGTCGACACCCTCGGGCGTGATTCGCCCCGTGCGACGCCTCTGGTTGGGATCGGGTGCAGAAGGAATTGGGATCATGTAGGGCCACCGTATCATGATTTGGATCTCCGTGTCTGGGAATAGCAGACCACGAAAACCCGGGACGGGCCAGAACAACCCGCCCGCGATCTACATCGGACGCGGGCGGCGGAATCTCCAAACGAAACCCCCTCACTGTCTTACCAGTTATCGTGACGTGCTCGCCCTATGCCGCCTTGGCGGTCCCGCTGAGCGCGGGGCTCTCAAGCCAACGGCGGAGTTCGTCCAAGTCGGCACTCCCCGGTGCGGGGTGGAGCTTGGCCTTGGTCGCCATTGGCGTCGTGGTGCCCGATTGACGCATCACGAGCGTTCCCTGCTCGTCTCTGGAGATCAGCACAAGGCCTCGGATCGGTTCCCGGACCGTCGCCGCCTGGCCGCCGATGGCGATCGTTACACCCGGCATGATCGCCTTCTCGACGGCCAGCGTGGCCCCCTCGAGCTTCTTGTATGCCGCAAGCACGCGCTCAATGGCCGCGCGGATCGACGGGAAACGCGCCTGCTCGCTCACGATCTCGAACTCGAGCCGGGTGATCTCTCTCGCTTGCGAGGGTGTTGGCTTGCCCGATCCCTGCTGGATCTCAGCCAGTTCTTGCCGTGCCCGCTCGATACGCCCGACGGTCTGCGGCAGCAGATCCTCGAGCATCCGGGCACAAGCGTCCATCTCGGCGTCAACCCCGAGCCGGATGAGCGTCTCCGTCTCAGCCTCGCCACCCAGCGTGCGGACCTCGCCGCCGAACCGGGCCCAGAGCTCACCACCGACCACGGTGCAAGACGGCGATCGAACACAACGCCCGACATGTGTAGTGCAATTCGTGATCTCCCGCTGCACTCGCAGGTCGTACTTGACGGTCACGAGCGCCCCATCGAGGTACTTCGCTTCCAGGTCACCTCCGACCGAAAGCTCGCCCTTGCCACGCCCGGCCATGCCACGAAGCAGCACCACCGAGCCCTTGGCCGTGACTTCGGCCGCCTCGACTAATTCGACGATCTCCAGGTTGCCCCCAACCTCCACCTCGAAGCAGTCCCGCACGCCCTTGCCGATCAGCACGTCGCCCGGGAATTTGACGTTGCCCGTGCTGAAGTCAACAGATTCGGCGATCTCAAGCACAGGATCGACACTCAGCTTCGTGGGCGACAACTCGACCCGGCCCTTACGCAGGGACACCACCGAGCCATCATCCTTCAACTCCACCGTGTCGTCAATCTCCAACTGGCAGGGCTTGCCGGGCGTTGCCTTGATAACCTCGCCACGCACGTCCAACCCGTCTTCGGCCTCGGAGTGCTGGTGCAGCGTGCCGACAACCTGGCCCTGCTCAACGATGATGAAGGCCGATCGGCCGTAATGATCGAACGCGGGCTCTTCGCCATCGGCGGGCGGTTTCGGCTCGGGGGGGGCCAATTCCGCGCTCAGCTCGAAGCGGCCATCCACACCCTCGACGGATGCCTTGCCCTCGGCAACGACCGCCTCGGCCGTGGCTTCCGCGTCCGCCGTGAGTTGGTTCGAGAGCTCGGCCGCAGCCTCAGCAATGACGGCCGAGGGCTCGATGCCACGGGCGGCCAGGATCGCCTCGACCGACTCGGCCGTGACGGCCTGGGGATCAAAGCCCGGATCGATCTGGAGCGTGGCCCGCAACCCATCGGCGGAGATCGAGATACGGCAGGCTTTGTCAAGCGCATCGGTGCTCACAGAGAGTCCTCATGCCGAGAGGGCGTGGCCTCAGGCGGCTTCACACTTGGCGAGCGTTTCTTGGATGCGCTGGCTGAGCAGGTCGGGTGTGAACGGCTTGACCACGTAGTTGTCCACGCCGGCCTTGATGGCCTCGGCCACGTGGGCCTTCTCGGCCTCGGTCGTCACCATGATGATCGGCGTCGTCGAATCGCTCCGGCGGAACGCCTTCACGAAGCCCAAGCCATCCATGTGGGGCATGTCACAATCCACGAGCAACAGATCTGGAGCCGAGGTTTCCAGAAGGCCCAAGGCTTCCTCGCCATCACTAGCTTCTTCGATGTCCGAGTACCCCAGTTGGGTCAGCACGGACTTCTGGATGTTGCGCATGGTCTTCGAATCGTCAACGAGCATGATCTTCATCGTGTGCCTCCCAGCACTGGGCTATCACGCCCCCGCACAAACGGCCCTGCCCCCTCGATCGGCGGCTTCGGCCGGTTCTTCGAGCGACAGCGAGATAAGGAACTGGCCGTAGTCCGTGGCACATGGAAGCACGATCACCGGGGCGCCGTTCCGCGCCGGAGCCGCCATGGGAGTCGTTCCAAATTCCACGGTCGGGATCGAAATCGATAATGCGCGACCCGGCAGCCACGCCTTGGCTCCGCCGCAGATCATGCAAAACAACTCGCTTACTGCGTCGGCGAACACGGGCGAGTGGCAAGCCGCTTCCGTGCCCGTGAACAGGGCGATGACCCGCTCGGCGGTCTCGCGATCAAGACCCAGGGCGACCGAGCCCTCGCAATCCCCAGACATTCCGGCCACGACCGAAACGTCCGAGGGCGTCGCGTCGGGTCCCATCCACTGCGGCTCACCAACCTCGACTGGGAGTTGCAGCATCGTCTCGAACACGTGATGCACACTCTGAATGAACGGCGTGACCCGCGTGATGTCCATTTTGCCTCCAGGAATGGGACGATTCGAGCCTCCCCAGACTTCGACCATTCCCGGACCGCCCTTGAGCGAGGACCAGTAAAAAACCGCCCCGTACAACAGGGACGGCTAGGTCAGCAATGACGAACTTTATTGGACGTGACCCGAACCACCGAGCCCGGGTCGGAAACGGTGCTTACTCGCAGCCCAAGTCGAATGCGTTCTGGAAGCACAGGAAGTCGAACAGGGTCAGGTCGCCGTCGCCATCGCAGTCGGCGATGCTATCGCCGGCGTCGAAGGCGTTCTGGAAGGCCAGGAAGTCGAACAGGGTCAACTCGCCATCACCATCCAGATCGGCGTAGCAGTCGTCCTCAAGACGATCGGCGACCTGGTAATCGGCAGCCTGAGCGCCACCCACGGTACCAGCGATGGTGCTGAAGAGCAATTCACCCTGAGCCAGATCGGCCGAAGAGGTACCCTTCCAGGTCAACTCCTCTGAGCCATCGGCCGGGATCCAGTAATCCAGCACACCGGAGAACGTCGGACCATTGTGGCCACCACTCGAGGAGCTGTACCCAGTCCAGGGACCGACAGGGAGCGACCCGGGATCGCCGACCCAGTCCGTCAACGGCGAGGTGCATGGGCCAACGCAATCGCCCCAGATGAACCAACGCCAGCCCATGCCGGACGCCCAGCCGCCGTCGGTGTTCAGGAAGAACTCGTACTCGAACGTACCGCCGAGATCCTCGACGGTGTACTCGAGCGTGAGGCCCTGGGCCAGGGATGCGGCAGGAACCGCGAGCATCGAAGCAAGAATCATCTTCTTCATACCAAATACCCCTCTGTCTCTTCAAGTGGGGATCACCCCAACGATTACGAACAGGGAAGGCAGCGCAACACAGCTGCCCCCACGCCTTCGCATATGCCTCTTCATGGCTGATCGTTTCAGGCTCATGGTCTGTCAGATCCAAGAAAAATAGGATTTTGTTTGGATATTTGCTGAAATTACCAGCGATCCGAAACCTGATTCGGGAGCATCCCTAGAACCTGGACAGGCCCTTCCCGGTAGGATCCGGTGAAATACTCATTTCTGGTTGCCTGCTCCAAGAACCAAGGCCACAGACACCAATGCTCCATCGGTTACCGAGCGCCATCCGAACATCGACAGGCGCCATGGTGCCGGGAGGCCGACGGTGCTGAACCTCCTGGCCGTCCTTCGGGTGGGACCGATCGAGTTCGCTCAGCCCCAGTGGTTCTGGCTGCTGGCCATCCTCGTCCCGCTGGCAATCCTCATCGGCCGCAAGAGCCTATCGGGCATGGCAACCACCAGCCGTCGGGTTGCACTTGTGGTACGGCTGCTTGTTCTTGCCACGCTGGTGGGCGCTCTCGCTCGGCCTTCGACCCGTGATACCGCCGAGGACATGGCCGTCACGGTCGTGGTCGACCTCAGCCGGTCGGTTCCCACGACGGTGCAGGAACGTGCCCGCAGCTTCGTGCGTGAGTCGGCCGAGCAAGGCAAGGAACCGGCCGACCTGATTGGCACCGTCGCCGTCGCGGGCGAGGCGATCATCGAGAACCTGCCGCGCACGATGCTGCCCGAGGCCGACCGCGCGTTCACCGGCCGGACCGATCAGACCAACCTGGCCGAGGCCTTGCGTCTTGCGCTCGCCGTTCGCCCCACCGATGCCGCGTACCGCGTCGTGCTGATGAGCGACGGCAACGAGACGACCGGCGACCTGCTCGCCGAGGCCCGCTCGGCCCGCGCCCAGGGCGTGCCCATCGACGTGCTTCCGCTGCGGTACAGTTACCAGAACGAGGTGATCGTCGAGCAGTTGCTCGCGCCCGCGACGGCCCGCATGGGTGAGAACGCCAATCTGCGCGTCGCGCTGCGATCCAACGACGCCGCACAAGGCACGCTCACGATCACCGCGAACGGGTCGGCCATCAACATCGACCCCGAGGGGCCGGGCCCGGGCGTGGCGATCTCGCTCGATCCCGGGCTCAACACGTTCGTGGTGCCCATTCGCATCCCGAGCACCGAGGTCCTCCGCTTCGAGGCTGTTTTCGAGCCCGACTCGGCGGTCGCCAACGACACCATCCTCGAGAACAACCGCGCGCTGGCGACCACGTTCGTCGCCGGCGAAGGCCGCGTGCTCGTGCTGGTGGAAGACCCGCCCACGGCCCAGCCGTTCATCCAGGCGCTGTTGCAAGCGGGCGTGATGGCCGAGGCGCGCCCCGCGGCGACGATGCCCGACAACCTCGTCGAGCTGGGCTCCTACGACGCCATCGTGCTCATGAACCAACCCGCGGCCAACTTCAGCCGCATGGCGATGGACCAGCTCCGCCAGTACGTCCACGACGCCGGCGGGGGACTCGTGATGCTCGGCGGGCCGAACTCGTTTGGCGCGGGCGGCTGGATCAACAGCCCGCTCGAGGATGCGCTGCCCATCCGCCTGGACCCGCCCCAGAAACGCCAGCTCCCGCGCGGCGCGATCGCGATCGTGATCGATACCTCGGGCTCGATGGGTGGCAGCGTCGGCGGGTTGGGCCAGAGCCAGCTCGACATCGCCAAGGAGGGCGCGCTCGCGGGCATCAACACGCTGTCGGCGCGCGACCTGGCTTCGGTCATCCGCTTCGACAGCAACGCCGGGCTCGTGATGCCGCTGGCCGAGGTGACCGATCGCGGCGCGTTCGCCAGCGCCATACGCAAGATGCAGATCGGCGGCGGCACGAACATGGCCCCGGGCCTGGTCATGGCGCTCGAACAACTCGAGGACGCGCCGGCGGCCGTCAAGCACATCATCGTGCTCAGCGACGGCCAGACCATGGGCAGCGGCCGCGAGTTCCAGACCATCATCCGCCGCGCTCTGCGGACCAATATCTCGATCTCGACAGTCACCATCGGGGATTTCTCGAACGACGCCCTGATGCAGGAGATCGCCAACGCAACGAAGGGCCGGTACTACCCGGTCACCATCGCCAACAGCAAGGCCCAACTCCCCGAGATCTTCATCCGCGAGGCCCAGACCATCAGCCGACCGCTGGTGTGGGAGGGCACGCCCTTCGTGCCCGCCTTCACGCCCGGGCTGACCGAAGCATCCCGCGGCATCCGCGGCGTGCCCCCGATCAGCGGCTACGTCGTCGCCGGCGATCGCGAGGGCATGTCGGTCGTCACGATGCGCGGCCAAGAGAACGACCCGGTCATGGCCCAGTGGCAGCACGGGCTGGGCCGCGTGATTACCTATACCAGCGACGCCCTCAGCCGCTGGAACCCCATGTGGCTCGCGTGGGGCGACTACAAGCAGTTCTGGGAGCAGCACGTCCGCTGGACCATGCGCGCCAGCGGCGACGCGAACATCCGCGTCGTCACCACGCGCGAGGGCGACCGCACCCGCGTGGTCGTTGAGGCCACCGACGCCAGCGGCCAGCGCATGAACTTCGCGACCTTCAACGGCCGCCTCGCAGCCCCCGACGGCACCGGCATCGACGTCGCTCTCCAGCAGACCGGCCCGGGCATCTACGAAGGCACATACGAAACCGAACAGTCGGGCTCGTACCTGCTCAGCATGAACTACGACGCGCCGGGCGAGGGCGGACAGCGTTTGCGTGGCACGGCCCGCGCGGCCATCGATCGCCCCTTCGCCGACGAGTTCCGAGCGACCCAGACCAACGAGGCCTTGCTCCGCCGCGTCGCCGAACTCACCGGCGGGTCGGTGCTGGCGTCCGACACCATCGACGAGTCCACCAACCCCTGGCGCCGCGAGGGCGTCGAGATGCCGGTGGCCCTGAGTAGCATCTGGCTCGTCGTCGCGATGATCGGAATCGGGCTCTTCCTGGTCGACGTGGGTATCCGCCGGGTCCGTGTGGATGTCCGGGGCATCGCGCGGTTCTTGCAGAAGAGCCTCAACGCGAAACAGGAAACCAAGACCCAGCAGATCGACGCCCTGCGCGCCGCGCGAGCCAAGGCCCAGGACCGCCTCAAGCGCCCCGACGATGGGCCAAGCGAGAAGGTCCGCGCCGCCATGCGTGCCAGCGAGCAGCAATCGACCGCCAAGGCCCGCTTCGAGATCTCCGACGACGACCTCAAGGGCAAGAACGGCAGCGTCGTCGAGGGCGATGGCAAGGCCCCACCCCCACCCACCAGCAGGACCCAAGACCAAGGCACACCCGACGAGGAAGAGCAGGGCATGTCGCGCCTGCTCAAGGCCAAGAAGCGCACGCGCGACGAGTTCGAGGATCGATAAGCGGTTCAGACCCCGCAGGAGTGAATCACCATGGCAGCAGAGCAGGACATGCAGACACCAGAGGCCGTGAAGGAAGCCTGCAAGCGCTTCGGCGAGCAGTTCCAACAGCTCCGCGCCGAGGTTGGAAAGGCCGTCGTTGGCCACACCGACGTCGTCGACGCCGTGCTCATCTCGCTCTTCGCCGGCGGCAACGTGCTGCTCGAGGGCGTGCCGGGGCTCGGCAAGACGCTGCTGGTGCGTTCCTTGAGCGAAGCCCTGCACCTGCACTTCAGCCGCGTCCAGTTCACGCCCGACCTCATGCCCGCCGACGTCATCGGCACCACGCTGGTGAGCGAGGACCAGGACTCGGGCCGCCGCAGCTTCGTGTTCCAGAAGGGCCCGATCTTCGCCCAGATCGTCCTGGCTGACGAGATCAACCGGGCCACGCCGAAGACCCAGAGCGCCCTGCTCGAAGCCATGCAGGAACGCAGCGTCACCGTCGGCGGCGTGACCCACGCGCTCGAGAAGCCCTTCATCGTGCTGGCCACGCAGAACCCCATCGAGCAAGAAGGCACCTACCCCCTGCCCGAGGCCCAGCTCGACCGCTTCATGTTCAAGGTCACCGTGGGCTACAGCCAACTCACCGACCTCATGACCATCCTCGACCGCACCACCGGCCAGCAGGCCCCCGACGTGCAGCCGGTCATGGACGGGCCGAGCATCATCGAGATCCAACAGTTGGTTCGCGGTGCGATCATCGCCCCGCACGTGAAGGAATACGCCGCCCGCCTCGTGCTGGCGACCCACCCCGGCGGCAAGTTCGCCGCCGGCGGAGAAACCGGCCCGGTCGCCAAGTACATCCGCTGCGGCGCCAGCCCCCGCGCGGCCCAGGCCCTGCTGCTGGGCGGCAAGGTCCGGGCCCTCATCGACGGCCGCTACCACGTCAGCTACGCCGACATCCGCGAGACGGCCATCCTCGCGCTCCGCCACCGCGTGCTGCTGAACTTCGAAGCCGAGGCGGATCGCGTGGATCCCGACGACGTGGTCAAGAAGATCATCGAGCTGACGCCGACCGAGCCGGTGGCGACGAGGGTGGCTTAAGCGGAAGATATTGAACGCAGAGGTCGCTGAGGTCTCAGAGAGGGGGTACCGCTTTCATGACTGAGCCAGCACGACATCGAGAGTGCCCGCCAGAGATCAATGACCTTGCTCGCCGAACCATCGGAGCCGCGATGGAAGTGCATACCCATCTGGGACCGGGTTTGCTGGAGTCGTTGTACGAAGATGCGTTGTGCGTCGAATTAGCGTCTATCGGAATTCCATTCGAGCGCCAGGTGGAGACCGTCGTCGATTACAAGGGAGTTCCGCTCCGCAGTCAGAGGCTTGATGTTGTCGTCGATCGCCAGATCATCGTCGAACTCAAATCAGTAGAGCGAGTCCATGAGGTTCACAAAGCCCAACTCCTGTCCTACCTGCGAATGTCCAAGCTACCCTTAGGCCTCCTCATCAACTTCAACACCCAACACCTCCGTGACGGCTTGAACCGGGTCATCAACGAGCGCGCCCTCCCCACTCCTCCGAGCCCTCTGCGACCTCTGCGTTCAAAACTTCCGAGTTAGAAATGCTCAAAGACGCCTCCCCAAAACGCCCCCAGACCGTCGATGACCTCCTCGACGCCAACCTCATTGCGCAGCTCTCGCGCGTCGACCTCCAGAGCCGCAAGATCTTCCGCGGCCGCGTCCAGGGCGAGCGGCGCAGCAAGAAGCGGGGCGAATCCGTCGAATTCGCCGACCACCGGCCATATGTATCGGGTGACGATTTACGCCACGTCGACTGGAACATCTACGGCCGGCTCGACCGCCTGTTCCTCAAGCTGTTCATGGAGGAGGAGGACCTCTCGCTGCACATTGTTCTCGATTGCAGCGGATCCGCCGACTGCGGCTCGCCGAACAAATTTACGTTCATGCAGCGTGCCGCGATGGCACTGGGGTACATCGGTCTGGTGAACCTCAACCGCGTTTCTGCGACGGCCATCGCGCGAGCGGAGGACGGAACAGGCGTGCTGACCAGCGTGCGCAATCTCAGAGGCCGGCGTCGTGTCCATGAGATGGGCCGGTGGATGTGCAGCCTCGAGCCGGGCGGCGACCTGCCCTTCACCGACGCCTGCAAGCGCATCGCCCTCTCGCGCACCGGCAAGGGCGTCATGGTCGTCCTCAGCGACATGCTCATCAAGGAGGGCTACCAGGACGGCCTGCGCCTGCTCGCCGGCCGTGGCTACGACCTGATCGTGCTGCAGGTCATGAGCCCCCAAGAGCTCGACCCGACCGTCGGTGGCGACCTCCGCCTGCGTGACGTCGAGGACCGTGACCACGCCGAGGTCACCATCTCGGCTCCATTGCTCAAGCGGTACAAGAAGGTCGTCGAGGCCTACATGCGCGAGGTCCAGGGCTTCTGCGCCGCCCGAGAGATCACGCACATGACCGTCCGCAGCGATACGCCCATCGACACGCTGCTGATGGACTACCTGCGCAAGCGGGGGGTGCTGCGTTGACCTGGCTCACCCCCGCCATCGCCGGCATCGCCGCGGCCGTCGCCGTGCCGACGCTGCTGCTGCTCTACTTCCTCAAGCTCCGGCGGCAGGACGTCGAGATCAGCTCGACACTCCTATGGAAGAAGGCCGTCCAGGACCTGCAGGCCAACGCCCCGTTCCAGCGGCTGCGGAAGAACATCCTGCTGCTGCTGCAACTGCTCGCGATCGCCGCCGTGCTGCTCGCACTGGGCCAGCCGCAGATCGAAGGCGATCGCGCCACCAGCGGCCGCCACGCCATCGTCATCGACCGTGGCGCATCCATGCGCGCCCTCGACGGCACCGACGAGAACGGCAACCCCGTCAGCCGCCTCGACGAGGCCAAACGCCGCGCCCTCGCCTTCGTCGACACCCTCCGCGAGCCCGGCGTCTTCGGCGTGTCCGAGGCCGACCGCGCGATGGTCGTGACGTTCGACAGCACGGCCGAGATGCTCCAGCCCTTCACCAGCGACAAGCGGCTGCTGCGTGAGGCGATCGAGTCGATCGAGCCCACCGACGCGCCCAGCCGCCTCGACGAACCGCTCCGCCTCGTGCGCGCCCAAGCCCCGCTGCAGGCCCCACCCGCCGAAGCAGAAGGCGAAGCCGCCGAGCCGCTGCCCGGAGCCGTCGGCACCATCCACATCTACAGCGACGGCCGCACCGAGGGCGGCGACGCCGTCGACCTGCACGCGGGCGACGAGATCGAGTTCGTGTCCCTCGGCCAAACCGAGACCGGCAACGTCGGCATCACCGCCCTCGACGCCCGCCGCCAGCTCCGCGAGCCCGAAGAGGTCTCGGTGCTCGTCGGCCTGCAATCGACCGAGCGCGAGCAGACCGGCGTGGCCGTCGAGTTGCTCATCGACGGCAACACCGTGGCCGCACGCCGGCTCATGCTGCCACCCGCCACCATTGAGCAGCGTTCCAACGAGTTCGGCGAGCCCGTCGAACTCGTCACCCCCACCACCAGCGGCGTGGAGTTCCAGGTCCGCCGCCCGGGCTCGGCGGTCATCGAGGCTCGCATCCTCGACGCCGCGACCGGCGGCACCCCCGACCTGTTCGACCGCGACGACCGCGCGTGGGTCGTGCTGCCCGGTGCCAAACGCCTCCGCCTCGCCCTGGTCACCTACGGCAGCCTCGTGCTCAGCGAGGCGCTCTCCGCACTCCCCGTCGAGCGCGTCGAGGTCTTCACGCCCGACACGTTCCAGGACATCGACGACCCGTTCTCGCTGTTCGACGTCGTCGTCCTCGACGGCTGGCTGCCCGACGCGCCAGAAGGCAGCGAACTCGGCCTGCCCCCCGGCAGTTGGCTGGTGTTCGACGCCGTCCCCACTGGCCCGTCATCGCTCATCGACAAGGGCGTAGGCCCGCCAACCGAGATCGTCGACTGGCGGCGCGACCACCCGACGCTGCGCGGGCTGGCCCTCTCGGCGGTCCGCCTCTCCGCCAGCCGCACAGTAGAAACCAGCGAAGACGGCACGGCCACCGTCATCGCCTCGACGGGCACCGGGCCGGCGATCGTCTCGCTCACCTCTGCACGCACCCGCGCGGTCGTCGTGCCGTGGGACCTCGACGAGAGCAACTGGTGGCTCGAACCCAGCTTCATCGTGTTCCTGGGCCAGTCGGTGCGCCACGTGACCGACGGCGGCCCGGGCGACGCCCGCCAGGCAAGCCGCCCCGGTGTGTCCCGCGGTGAGACCCTGCCCGTTGGTGTCGACTCGGCCAAACTCACACCCCCGCAAGGCGATCCGCTCACCGTGCCCGTCGATAACTCGGGCCAGGCCGTCGCTGGCCCCCTGAACGAGATAGGTTTGTACGCTTTGTCGTGGAGCGGCGTGCCCGGCCCGAGCGACACAAGGGACGGCAACCGCAGCATCCGCCAGTTCGCCGTCAACCTGGCCGACAGCCGGGCGTCGGACATCACCCCGCAACGCGAACTCGTGATCCGAGCCGAGCGCGTTGGCGCGGCCGGAACCGAGGCCGGCAGCTTGCAAGCACCGCAACCGCTGTGGCCTTGGCTGATCTTGGTGTGCCTGGCGATCATCACGCTCGAGTGGTACGTGTACAACCGCAAGGTGCAGGTTTGACCCGCGTGCTGGTCGCATGGGCGTTCGCCATCGTGCTGGGGTTCGGCCCGTTGCGGCACGCCCCGGCCCAAGGCTCCGGCGACGACGCCCCCACCACGGTCTTGCTCGACCTGGGGTTCGGCGGGAATCTACCAAGCGGGCGATGGGCTCCGGTCCGCATCGTCGTCAGCCCGATGGACGAGGCGGCCGAGGCCATCGCACGCATCGCCATCAAGACGCCAAACAGCGATGGCATCACCACGGTCGTGCCCGTCGACACCACGCCCGGCAAGGAGACGATCGTCTCGACCACGATCTGGGTGCCGCCATCAATCGCGAGCATCACCGTCGAGTTGTCGCGGCGAGACGGGGGCCGGCTGGCATCCACCGCGTACGGTGCGGTCGCCGGCGCGCAGTCCATCAATCTGGCGCCCCCGACACGCATGCCCATCATCCTGGGCATCGGCTCGCCCTCGCTGCGGCTGGCCTTCGGCAACGACAACTACCAACGCAGCTTCTTTGGCCACGATGAAGAACTGCTCCGCAATCGCCTCGCCGTCGCCAAGGTCGCGTCGGCAACGCCGCAGCGGGTCGGCGGCCCGCCCTGGCTCCCGACCACACCCATTGCCTACCAGGGCCTCGCCGCGGTCGTCATCGACGGCCAGCTCGCATACCGGCTCGAACCCGAGGGCGTCCGCGCACTGCGCGAAGTCCTGATCTCCGGCGGCCGCGTCGTGGTCGTCAATGCCGACAACCAAACGCTGCGCGCCATCCTGGGCGAGCACGTGCCATCGGGGCTCACGATCCGGCCCGGCCGACGCACCGATCTCCCGCGTGCTCTCGGCGGCCCGGGCGAGATCGCGTCAGGCTCGTTCGATGACTCATCCCTGCCTCTCGGGTGGAGCCTGGTACCACAATCCGAAGGGCTCGCCGCCCAGGGGCCCGTTGGCCTCGGATGGCTGATGGTCATGGGCTTCGATCCCGATGATCTTGCCGACGCCGAACTGGTCGCTTCGACCGAGATGGCCTGGCATGGCTCGCTCGCGGTCGTGATCCAGGAGCAACTCGAACAAGGCCGCCAATCGCTCCTTCGTGATGAGCTCTCGCTCGGCACGATCTCCACGATCAACGCGCTCAATTGGGTTTCACGTGCGCCGTCCGTCGGCCTGGGCGCGTTCATGGCTATCTTCGCCATGATGGTTGGCCTGGCCATCGCCCTCGGCCCGATCGATCGCATCGTCCTCAAACGCCTACGTGCTTTGCAACGCTGGTGGCTGGCCGCGCTGGCGTGGATCATCCTGGCCACAATCGGGGCGTGGATCCTGCCCGCACGCGTGCGCTCGGGGCCGACCAGCGTGAGCAGCGTGCGCGTGATCGACACGTGGCGGCCGGCCGACGGCCCGGCGCGGGCCTGGCAGGCTTCGGTCGACGGCATCTTCATGAACCGCTCAGCCACCATCGGGCTGGACGACCTCGACGAAGACTCGTGGCTCTCGCCGATCGTCCACCCCTGGCAGGGGTCGGGCGTGGGCTCGCTCGTGATGGCCCAAACGGGAAGCGTCATGAAGCCCGGCCCGACCACGGCGCGCCTCTGGACCGTGCGCACGTTCCAGCAGCATGGGGCGGCAACGCCGCTCGTTGGCGCCCGCCTCGAACTCGATGGTGACCGCTACACACTCCGATTGGGCGGCCCGATGGCAGACAAGGTAGACCTCGCGGCCGTCCGCACCAGCGGGCAGTGGCTGCACGTGCTCCCCGGCGCGTCACCACACCGCCAGGGACAAACACTGGTATTCGATGCCACCCTCCGCGACCTCACGCTCCACGCCCCTCGCCACTTCGATCTGCGAGCCATCACCGAGAATCCGTACGAGTACATGTACTCAGAGTCTGGGAGCGCGCTCGAGCCGCCACCGGCCCTCATGTTCCGCCTGCCTGGCCCCGACGCACGCGGTCCGGCGCTCGAAGCGTTGAGCGACACCGAACGCTGGGCCGTGGTCTGCCTCTCGTGGAGCGACGAGCAGCCGCTGGTGGGCAGCGATGTCGGCGAGACCTTCAGCACCATGTGGGTCTGCCGCCTGGCGGTACCGGTCGAGATCGCGGGGAGCACAACGCCCATCGGAGGCACGCCATGATCGAGGCACGAAGCCTGACCAAACGCTACGGCAAGCTGCTCGCGCTCGACGAACTCTCGCTCGACATCGGGCCCGGCGAGGTCTTCGGCTTCATCGGCCCCAACGGCGCTGGCAAGAGCACCACGATGAAGATCCTCGCCTGCCTCATGAAGGCCGACTCGGGCAAGGCCACCGTCGACGGCCACGACGTGCGCACCGAGGGCGCCACCATCCGCCGCCTCATCGGCTACATGCCCGACTTCCTGGGCGTCTACGAGGACCTCACCGTCGACGAGTACCTCCAGTTCTTCGCCTCGGCCTTCGAGATCCCCCGCAAAGAGCGCAAGACCGTGGTCGACGGCGTGCTCGACCTGACCGACCTGACCGACAAACGCCGCAGCCCCGTCGATGGGCTCAGCCGCGGCATGACCCAGCGGCTCGGCGTCGCCCGCGTGCTGATCCATGATCCCAAGGTCCTGCTGCTCGACGAGCCGGCCAGCGGTCTCGACCCGCGCGCGCGCATCGAGATGCGCACCCTGCTGGCCGAACTCGGCCGCATGGGCAAGTCGATCATGATCTCCAGCCACATCCTGACCGAACTGGCCGAACTGTGCAACACCATCGGCATCATCGAGAAGGGCAAGCTGCTGTTCTCGGGCAGCCTCGACGACGCTTACCGCAAGGCCGCCCTTGGCGACCGCGTCACGATCACGATCGAGGGTGGCGTGCCCGCCGAAGCCGCGGCCGCGGCGATCGAGAACGATGGCCGGGTGCTGCGCGTCACCACGAATGGACCCTCCATCACCATCGACCTCGGGCCAGAGGTCCACTCCCGGCACTTCATCATCGAGAAGCTCGTGGCCGCCGGGGCCCACATCGGGGCGATGCGCCCAGAAGAGGCAAGGCTCGAAGACGCGTTCATGCGTCTGACCAAGGGCAGCGTGCAGTGATCGCGGCGATCTCGAAGATCACACGATTCCCCAGGGCGTTGCGGCGCACGTTCTTCGGATCGATCTTCCAGCGCGAGGTCCGCGCCCTGGGACGCCGCCGGATGCCCTACTGGGTCCGAAGCGGCTACACACTCCTGCTCATCGGCATCGTGACCATCGTGTTCCTGTCGCTCTGGAACCCCGAGTACGTGGCCGGTGCCGGGCAGGCGACCGTCCTGGAAGAACTCGCCCCGTACATCCTCAGAACGGTCGCGGTCGTGCAGATGGTGGCGCTCGCGCTCATCGCGCCCGTGCTGACGGCCGGTGCCATCTCCGACGAGAAACGCCAGCGCACACTCGCCACGCTGCTGGCCACCCCGCTCACCAGCCGCGACATCATCCTCGGCAAGCTCGGCGCGCGAACGGTGCAATTGGGCATCCTCGCGCTGGTGCCCATGCCCCTGCTGCTCGCCTTGCGTGTCTTCGGCGGCGTCGAAGCCGAGGCCATCTTCGCCTCGACCGCCCTGAGCCTCGCACTCGGCATGCTCGGCGCATCGCTCGCGCTCATGTTCAGCATCTGGCACCGACGCACGCCGTCGGTCGTGTTCTTCGCGTTGTGCTCGACGGCCGTGCTCGCCTTCCTGCCCTGGCTTGGCATGATGGCCACCGAATTGAGCACGGATCCCGATCCGGACAACTTCTTCTTCAAGTGCATCGCGCCCGCCGCGATGGTGGTCGTGCTCGCCCCCGAGGACGTCGGGAGCCCGACGGTCGCCGACGTGCGGCAGTACTGGCTCTCGTCGGTGGGCTACCTCACCCTCGCCAGCATCGGCGTCGTGCTGTTCTCGGTATTTATTCTCCGCGGCGTACTCAAGCGAGAGGCCGCCGGCACGGCTTCCAACACGGTCTTCACACGCCTGGTGGCCCCGGGCGTCGAGGCCCCGAAGGTCGAGCAGGAGGGCCCGCCCCGCGACGCCCGCAAGATCGGCGACCGCCCCGTGCTCTGGCGCGAGCTCCGCCAGAACGCCATCGGCGGCGGCAAGCGGACCGTCATGGCCTTCGCCCTGGGCATCGCCATCCTCCTCTTGCTCTACGCCACCGCGGGCCTGGACCATCCCGGCATCACCGCCACTATGTTGTTCATCGCCGCCCTGGGCCTCACCGCCCAGGCCGCCCTCTCCACGCCCGCGGCCATCACCGCCGAGCGAGACGCAGGGAGTTGGAGCGTGCTGCTCACCACGCCGGTCAGGCCGTGGCAGATCGTTCTGGGCAAGACGCTGGGCTCGATGCGTCGGCTCTGGTTGCTGCCGGCGATCGTCGGCTTCCACCTGGCCATCGTCATGGCCGCGGGCTGGTTCCACCCCATCGGCGCCCTGCACGGGGCACTGCTCATCGGCGCACTCGTGTTCATGCTCGCCAGCACGGGCGTGTGCCTGGGGCTCGTCTGCCGCCGCGGCGTAACGGCATCCGTACTCAACATGGGCTACCCGCTGATCCTCTTCCTGGCATTCCCGATCATCGCGCAGTTCTACTCCGAGTACTCGTACTACAACTATTACAACGAACGCAGCGATTGGCTCAGCATGGTCGTCATGGTCTCCAACCCGTTCGTGATGCTCCAAGAAGCCGCGATCACGGCCACCGCGGAATGGGAGCGATTCAGCTACTTCTTGCGCTACGAGATGCTCAATAGCGACGACACCGTCCGCCCGCTCCGTTTCACCGGCATGGTCCTGCTCTGCTCGGGCGGCATGGCCGCCATCGGCGGCCTCGCCCTGGCCATCGCCGCGGCCGGTTTCAATCGCTGGAACGGCCGGCCAAGCTGACCCGCGTCACTCGTGCCAAGCGCTGATCTCGTCCAGCCCCTTGCGTTCGAGCTTCGGCACCACCGCGTCCTCAGCCGGATAGCCCACCGGAATCAGCAGGAACGGCCGCTCGTGGTCGGGCCGACCAAGAACCTCCTTGAGGAACCCCATCGGGCTGGGCGTGTGCGTCAGCGTTGCCAGACCAGCATTGTGGAGCGCCGCCAGCAAAAAGCCCGTGGCGATGCCGACCGACTCATTGGTGTAGTACACCTGCCCGCCGTCGTCGGTCTTCATCATCTTGAAAACCACGATCAGCCACGGCGCGATCTCGAGGAACGGCTTGCTGTCGTCGGTGCCGAACGGCCGCAGGTCCTCGAGCCACTGCTCGGGCGCACGGCGGCCGTAGAACTCCCGCTCCTCCTCCTCGGCCGCCTCGCGGATCTTGCTCTTGAGCCCGGCCTCGCCCACCACCACGAAGCGCCACGGCTGCTTGTGTGCGCCGCTCGGCGAAGTGCCCGCCGCGAGGACGCACTGCTCGATCACCTCCCGCGGCACGGCGCGATCGCTGAACATCCGCACCGTCCGGCGGCGGTCCATGACCCCATAGAAACGGCTGGCCGCCTCGAGCGCGGTGCCCTCGGGCTCGAACGGTCGCAGCGGCACGAAGCCCTCGGGAACGGGTGTGGCGTGGCTCATGGGCCATTGTTCCCATGCCAACGCCCCCAGCCCCTGCAAGCCCATAGGATGATTCCCGAATAATGCTGTGAGGGGCCAAACGGCCCGGAAACGAGCATCCGAAAGAGGGGTAGAGCGTCCATGTTGTGGATTATTCTGATTGTTGTGGGCATCGTCGCGTTCGTGGGCCTGGGCGGCATCGCCTGGCTCATTGGTATCTACAACAAGCTGGTCCAGCTCAAGGAGCAGTTCAAGAACGCCTTCGCCCAGATCGAGGTCCAGCTCAAGCGCCGCCACGATCTCATCCCCAACCTCGTCGAGGTCGCCAAGGGCTACATGAGCCACGAACGCGAGACCCTCGAGGCCGTCATCGCCGCCAGAAATCAAGCCGTCAGCGGGCTCAGCAACGCCGCCAGCAACCCGGGCGACCCCGCCGCCATGCAGAACCTGGGCGCCACCGAGGGCGCCCTGACCGGCGCGATGGGCCGGCTCATGGCCGTCATGGAGGCCTACCCCGACCTGAAGGCCAACGACCAGATGATGAACCTCCAGGAGGAGATCACGACCACCGAGAACAAGGTCGCCTTCGCCCGCCAGGCCTTCAACGACGCCGTCACCCGCTACAACATCGCCAAGAAGAACTTCCCCGCCGTCGCCGTCGCCCCGCTCTTCGGCCACGGCCAGGACGCCAGCCTGCTCGAATTCGAAGACTCCGCCGAGATCCAGGACGCCCCCAAGGTCGCCTTTAGCTAAGTCAGCATGGCCGACCTCCAGACCACCGACTTCTTCGGCCGCCAGGACCGTGCGCGCAAGCACACGACCCTGCTGGTCGTCTTGTACACCCTCGCCGTCGTGCTTACCTGCGCGGCGGTCGCGGGGCTGGCCGTCCTCATCGCGCTCATCACGCACCAGAGCGAGGCCAGCCGCGGCCCCGACCCGGCGATGCTGGCCCTCTTCGCCGGCGGCGGCGCGGCCGGCGCGGCCCTGCTCATCGCCGGCGGCACCGCCTACCGCATCAGCGAGCTCCGCGGCGGCGGCATGAGCGTCGCGCTTGCGCTCGGTGGGCGGCCCATCGACCAATCCACCACCGACGCCGACGAGCGCATGGTCCTCAACGTCGTCGAGGAGATGTCCATCGCCAGCGGCGTGCCCGTGCCGCCGGTCTTCATGCTCGAGCAGGAGACAGGCATCAACGCCTTCGCGGCCGGCTATTCCCCGGGCGACGCCGTCATCGGCGTCACCCGTGGCTGCGTGCACGGGCTCACGCGCGACGAGTTCCAGGGCGTCATGGCCCACGAGTTCAGCCACATCCTCAACGGCGACATGCGCCTGAACATCCGCCTGGTGGGCATCCTCGGCGGCATCGTGCTGCTCAGCCTGGCCGGCTACACGCTCATGCGAGCGACGTACTACCGCTCGATGGCGCGCAGCAAGGACAACAAGGGCGTCGTCGTCATCCTCGTCCTGGGCGTGGGGCTCATCGTCATCGGCGGCATCGGGTCCCTGTTCGCCCGCATGATCCAGGCCGCCGTCAGCCGCCAGCGCGAGTTCCTGGCCGACGCCAGCGCCGTGCAGTTCACGCGCAACCCCGAGGGCATCGCGGGCGCCCTGCGCCGCATCGGCGGTGCGCCCAAGCGGGCCGCCATCATGAACGCCCACTCGCGCGAGATGAGCCACCTGTTCTTCGGCAACGCCGTGGGCGCCAGCAGCTTCCTGGGTGCTTCGCTGGCCAGCCACCCGCCCCTCAAGAAGCGCATCCGCGCCGTTTTGCCCACCTGGGACGGCACGTTCCTCACGCCAAAGCCCCCCAAGCCGCTGCCGCAGGACACCGCCACAAAGAAAAAACCCGGCCCCCGCCAGCAGCTCGAAGACATCATGCAAGAGCGCATGGCCCCCCACGGCGGCGCACCAACGGGCGCCGCCGCGGCCCTGCCCCTGCTCGCCCTCATCGGCACCGCCGGCCTTGAGCACGCCGGCCACGCCCGCACGCTGCTCGACCGCATGCCCCGTGCCCTCAAGGACGCCGCCCGCGACCCGTACGGGTGCCGCGCCGTCGTCTACGCCCTGCTCATGCACTGGGACGGCGACGACGCCAGCCTGCGGACGCAACTGGATATCCTCGACGCCCAGAGCGACACCGGCGTGGCCGCCCTCGTCCGCTCGCTCGCCAAGGACGTGGCCCCGCTCGATGGCGACCTCCGCCTGCCGCTCATCGACCTGTGCCTCGGCTCCCTCTCGCGCCTCAGTGAGACCCAGCACACCACCTTCCGCGCCGTCATCCACACGCTCGCCATGGCCGACAACGAGCTCACGCCCACCGAGTGGGCCCTGCTGCGCATCGTCGAAACCCACCTCGACGAACGCTTCAACAACGCCCGGCCCACAAGCGTCAAGTACTACGCGCTCGGGCAACTCGGCCCGCAGGTCTCAGTGATGCTCGGCGCGATCGCGCGATCCGACTCCGACGAGCCCGGCGTGGCCCAGAAGGCCTTCGACGCCGGCGCTGCGATCCTCCAACGCGGCTCGGGCATGGCCCCCGACCTCTCGCTCCCCACCGCCGCGGAGCGCACCCCGGAGAAGCTCGACGCCGCCCTCGAAGAACTCCGCGCCGTCGCCCCGCGCATGAAGGCCAGGCTCCTCGAAGCCGCCGCCGTCGTCGTCGCCCACGACCACGCCGTCACCCCAAGCGAGGCCGACCTGCTCCGCGCCTTCGCCGACCTGCTCGGCGTGCCCATGCCGCCGCTGCTGCCCGGTCAGAAGCTGGTCTAACGCCGCCGGCTCGCGCTCAACGCGTCTCTCACCCTATCCCGCGCGCTTCCCGACGCTTTCCGCCGGCGCGATCGCGCCGGCGGTTTCGTTGCGCACCGAGCGCACGCCCATCGGCAGCGTCGCCGGCGCCGAGTACGCGCTCACGCCGCTGTGCCGCTGCGCCCGCACGCGGTAGCCCACGCTCCCCACGCCCGCGGGCGTGGTCCCGTCGACGAACTCCCGGCGGATCACCGTCGCGACGTTCTCCCAGTCGCTCTGGTGGCCGTCCACGCTCGTCGTCCGGCGCTGGATGGCCCACACCGTGCCGCCGTGGCGGCAGCCCTCAAACCTCAGCACGGCCCGGCCCTGCGAATCCAATGTGAGATCGAGATCCTCGGGCACCCCCGGCTCGGGCAGCTCGCGCCGGCCGCTGGGCGGGTCGATGCGGGCGGCGGCATAGACCGCGTCGGGATCCGCGCCGCTCGTCGCGGTGTAGCGGATCGTGCGCACCAGCTCCTGTGCCAGCGCGCGGTTCCTCGCCGCCGCGGCGTGCCACGCGATCGTCGCGGCCTCGGCCGCCTCGGCCGCGGCAATGCGCGCCCGGAGCGCGACGGCGGCCGCGTCGCTGCTGGCGATCAGCTCGGCCGCCCGCGCATCGCCGATGCCCAAGAGCGCGGCGTTGTCGCTCCACACCTGCGCCCGTGCCTCGGTGAACGCCAGCGACGCGCGGTCGCCGCTGGGGACGGTTGCCTTCTTCGCGGCCATGGTCGTGCCTTCCTCGGAATCCATGTGCGGGCCGCCGCCGCACGCGCGCCGGCGTCGCGTCCGCGGGCCCAAGCCACGCGGGTGCGCACCCCCAACGTCGGCACGACCACGGCCCGACTCCACCCCATCGCGCCCCCTTTCCGCACGCGCCGGACCCGCGCCCACCCCGCCACACCGCCCGACACCGCCGCAAGAGCCCCAGAAACCCCCGTGGCGGCACATGAGCGGCCCTGGGTCCGGATAACGAGCGTGCCCAGGTCATCCGGGCACGCTCCCAGATCGTCCGGGCAGGCCATCGGACGCCCCGATCATGCCCCCAGGCCCTCCGGGCACGCGCTCACGCGGCCCGATCGGGCGGCCGGGCTCTCCGCGGACGCCGCGGCGTGGCCCGGGGAGGCGGCCGGGCGCGATGGCCGGGCCGCCGCATCACGCGGGCACGCGGCCCGGCACCGCGCGGACGCGACCGAATCAAGCCACCGCCCCGCCATCCCACCCGCTCGCCCACGACATCGGCTTGCATGGCCGGACGGTTTCTGGTATGCTGCCTTCATAAGGAGCCGCGCCATGCCCGAGCCATCCATCCGCCCAGCCAGCACCGCCATCGGCCCGGATCGCGCCGCCCTCGTGCTGCTCATCGGGGCCCTCGCCACGCTGGCCAGCCACGCCCACGCCCAGACCTGCGACCCCGCCACGCTGTTCGGCGCCGAGCAGCGCTCCGCCGCGGGCGCGTCCCCGGCCAACGTCGCTCTCGGCGACGTGAACGGCGATGGCGCGGCCGACCTGGTCGTGGTCAACATCGGCGGCGACGACGTCAGCGTGATGCTCGGACGCGGCGACGGGAGCTTCGAACCCCAGCAACGATTCCAGGTGGGCGACCGCCCCACGAGCGCTGCGCTGGGCGATCTCAACGGCGACGGAGCGTTGGACATCGCCGTGTCCAACGAGGTCGACGACAACATCAGCGTGCTGCTCGGCCGCGGTGACGGGACGTTCGGGCCACAGCAGCGGTTCGACGCGGGCGAGCAGCCCGTGGGCGTGGCGCTGGGCGACCTCAACGGCGACGGCGATCTGGACATCGCCGTGGCGAATCTCGCGGGCTTCAGCGTCGGCGTATTGCTCGGCCGCGGCGACGGAACGTTCGGGCCCCAGCATGCGTTCGGCGCGGGCTGGTTCCCCACGGCCATCGCGCTGGGCGACCTCGACGGCGACGGCGCACTCGACGTCGCCGTCGCAAACAGCGGCACCGACGACGCCAGCGTGCTGCTCGGCCGTAGCGACGGGAGCTTCGAGCCCCAGCGGCGCTTCGACGCGGGCACGCAGCCCCGGAGCGTGGCGCTGGGCGACCTCGACGGCGACGGAACGCCCGACCTGGCCGTCGCGAACCTGAACACCCGCGACGTGAGCGTGCTGCTGGGCATGGGCGATGGAACCTATCAGCCCCAGCAGCGCTTCGAGGCCGGTGAGGGCCCATTCGCAGTGGCAGTCGGCGACCTTGATGGCGACGGCGCACTCGACATCGCCGTGGCAAACCTGGGCGAGAGCGTGGCCGTGCTGCTAGGTCGCGGCGACGGGACGTTCGAGCCCGGGGAGGCGTTCGATGCCGGCCAGAGCCCGGCGGCCGTGGCGATCGCCGATCTCAACAGCGATCGGGCTTTGGACCTGGTCGTGGCGAACAACGGCAGCGACGACGCCAGCGTGCTGCTGAACCGGTGCGCTCCATGCCCCGCCGACCTCGACGGCGACGGCGCGCTGACCCTCTTCGACTTCCTCGCCTTCCAGAACCTCTTCGACGCGATGGACCCCATCGCCGACTTCGACGGTGACGGCGACTTCACGCTTCTCGACTTCCTGGCGTTCCAGAACGCGTTCGACCTCGGGTGCTGAGGGCGCGGCCGGACGCTCCCGCGACCGCCCTCAGCCTCCGTCCCCCGCACCACCAAGCCACCGCACCTCGACCGCCGCATTGGTCAGTTCCAGCAACGACGCGGGCCACGACGCGACCGCCCCCCGCTCGCCCCGGATCGCCAGGTGGACCCGGCCATCCTCCACGGTGAACCCGCCGGGCAGCCACGCGATCGGGCCGTCCTTGCCCTTGAGCGCCTGGTCGACCACCAGCACGCCAAGATCGCTCCAGGGCCCGGCGACCCCGGCGGCCGCCATCAGCACCGGGTCGGCCGTGTCGCTCAGGCCGGTGAAGACCCAGTGCGATCCCGTGTACGCGATGGCGTCGATCCGTGCCACCCCCTCGGGCAGCGGGGCGCGCGTGACAACGTTGTAGCTGCGATCGGGATAGACCAGCTCGAGCACCTCCTTGTCGGTCGCCAGCGCGAGCGTCCGGGGGCCGACGGCCATGGCCCGGGGCTCGTCGGCGTTGCCGTCCTCGTCGCGAATGAAGTCGAGGAACCGCGCGTGGTCCACGTACGCGGGATCATCGACCTCGCCCCCGTCGATCACGTCGCGATCGTGGATGCGGATGCCGAAGATCTCGGTCGTGCCCGCCGAGAGCAGGAGCACCCGCCCGACATCGGCCGCCGCCGCGATCGATCGCGCGTCCCGCCCCAAACCCTCGAGCCTCTGGACCAGCGCGGGCACGCCGTCGGTCTCGGGATCCGGCAGCTCGTACACCAGCACCTCGCCGCCCCGCCGCGCGACGAACAGGTAGTTCTCCATCACGGTCGCGTCGGTTACGCTGCTCGCCTCGGCCAGGCTGGCGCCGTCGAAGCTCATCGTCCGTGTGCTGGCATCGATGACCACCCGCCGGCCGGCGGCCTCGAACACCCGCAGCGGTTCGTTGGTCTCGGGGTTCGCAGCCGCCGCCCCCAAGCCCACAACGGCGACCAGTGCCAAGACGAACGCACGCCCAATCCAAGTCCGATTCATGCTCACGGTCTCCTCTTGCGAACCGGCGACCTAGCCTCGCCGGTGATCGCCGAGGGATTCTACGACGAGCCCATGCTCTACGACGTGCTGCACGGCAAAGGCACCGCCGACGAGATCCGCGGCCTGCGACACCTCAGCGATCGGCTCGGGCTCGACCCGACCGGCCCCTGGCTCGAGCCCGCCTGCGGCAGTGGCAGGTACGTGCGCGCGGCGGTGGCCCAGGGCGTTCGCGTCGCGGCGTTCGACCTATCCCCGGCCATGATCGACTACGCACGATCGCGTATGGACGCCGCGGATCCCGGTATGTACCGCCTGGGCGTGGCCGACATGCGCACGTTCGATGCCGCGAGCCTCGCTCCCGGCTGGAGATTCGATCTGGTCTTCAACCCGATCAACACGATCCGCCACCTCGAGAACGACGCCGACCTTCTCGCGCACATGCAGCGCGTCCACGACGCGCTGCGTCCGGGCGGCGTCTATGTCATCGGCCTCAGCCTGAGCGTCTATGGCTTCGAGCAACCAAGCGAGGACACCTGGCAGGGCTCGCGCGGGTCCCTGAAGGTGAACCAGGTCGTCCAGTACACCCCCGCCCACGGTGGCCGCGACCGCACGGAGCAGGTCCACAACGTGCTCGCCGTCACCCGCCCGAGCGGCACGCAAGTCATCCCCTCGGCGTATGGCCTGCGCAGCTATGACCGATCGCAATGGGAAACCGTGCTCACGCGATCTCCCCTCTCGGTGTGGGGGTGCGTCAACGAGCAAGGGCGTGACATCGAACCGGCGTCGCCAGGCTATGCGCTCTGGGTTCTACGGCGCGAGCGGTAGCGATCAGGGAGCATCAACCTGATAATTCAGCCTGGCGCCGACATCGACATCTTCGACCGCCAACAGGATGCGCCCCGCATCGGCCGAGTACACGCCGCGCAACAGCAACTCACGCCGGGCGGTCGAACCCGGCGCGAGCTGGGCAATCACCGCCCGCTGCCGGCCCACGCCCGGTGCAATAGCCGTAGCTTCGAGGGTGACCGGACGCTGGCCCAGATTCCGTATCTCGGCGAGCACGAGCACGCCGTCACCGGTCCGCCGGGCCGACGCCGTGACATCAAGGTAGTCCAGCCCGATGCGGAACGGCACGTCGACACGCACACGCCGGGCGGAGTTCTCGCCGCGGATGTCCAGTTCGAGCCCAAGGCTCTTCCGGCCCGCGGGTTCGCTGCGTCGGAATCGGATGTTGACGGGCGCGCGGCGTTCCTGCCCGCCTTCGAGCAACAGGTCGGTCAGGCGGGGAGAGATCTCCCAGGAACGCTCGCTGACGGGGAGACCTCCAAACCCGCCCGGCGACACGATCCGGGCGCGGACCGAGGTAACCCCGGGCCACGGGTTATACATGACAAGCGCCGCCTCGTGATCGACATCGATCGCGGGCAGCAAGGCGGGCTCGAGACGCAGCGAGGCGATGAACATCAGCAGGTCGGTATCAATCCCCTCGACAAACACCGGCATATCGCCCAGTGGGATCCGATGGACCAGCCGGGGGGTGGGTGTGTGCGGCTCGGGAACCTCCGTGGCGTTGATCACGGTCATGTTCCCAAAGACGTCGTACACTCGTACGGGCAGTTCACCCAGATAGAGCTCGAAATGATCGACGCTCCTTGTTGCAGACGGCCGCAGCACGAGCAGCCCGCCGCTCCCATCAACGCGGTCAACCGCGGGCTCATAAACGCTCGCCTCGATGCCGTCGGCGTTGTCGAAGCCGTAAATCCGCCTCAGCCCCACCAAGCGGTCGCCGATGCCACGCCATGCGGCCAGGCGCGCGTCCATCTCGACCCGACCGGTGCTCGGTTCCCACTCGAACGCCCCGGCCAGTCCAAGGCGCATGGGTGCTGCCGGCACCTCGGCACCGGATGTCTTTGGGATCGCGGGCAGAGCATCCCAAAACGCGAGCATCTGCTCCGCAAGGCGTGCCACGGAGCCTCGCCGGCTGTGCAATGTGGGCGCCAGCGGACCAAGCACGATCACGCCCTCGGCGGTCTTGTTCGATCCGATCATGCCTTGCAAGCGATCGGAGACCTCGCCAACCCATCCGGCATCGGCATCCGGCGGTGCACCAACCGTGACGGCCCATCGGCGGCCGTTATCCGAATCAACAGCCGGCAGCGTGGCACCAGCGGGATCGAACCTCCCCCACCACGGAATGCCAACGGTGGGCTCAGGCGCCAAGCGGGCGAGGCGCGTCGAAATGGCATCCAAGCGCGCAACAGTACCGGGAGATGCCGCGAGTGCATCGTTGCCAAGCGGCCCAATATGCCAACGGTCCACGCCCACGGCGAGCCTATCGATCAGACCCACCAGGAAATCGTCCCACAGTTGCGCGTCCTCGAGGGCCATGAACGCCCGATCGCCCCCACTGGTGTGGCCCTGGTCGCCCGACTCATCACCGGCTTCGAGCACGATGGTCGTTTCAACGCCGAGCCGCGTCCGCATCGCGGTAATCTGTCGCGCCAGTCCAGACCAGGCCTGATTCGCAGGATTGGCCAGCCCCGCTGGTTCGGCAGGAATCTCGACGGTTGCCATCAGCGAGCGTGAACCGCTGCGCTCGAGGATCTCACCGGCGACAGCGGGCATACCTTCGCCGGGTGAGTCCGGGAAGACCAGGCCGAGCCGCCGGCGATCGGCGAGCATCGCCAGGGACACCCGATCGGGCACGGCACCGTCACTGGTCGAGCCAACGGCGTTCGCCACCCGCGCAACATCGGGCAGCCACACGAAACGCTCGCTCAGCCGCAGCATGGGTGTCTTACCGACGCGGACCACGAGTTCGGCTTCGTACCAGCCCAGAGCGGGAAGCTCTGGCTGCCAGCGATACTCGCGATGGCCCATCTCGAATTGCTCGCTCCGGTGCGCCACGACGACACCATCGATGTCACGCACGAACAGGTCGATCACGACGTGGTCGCCCGAGAGGTCTCGGACGGCTGCCAGGAGTTCGGGCCGCTCGCCCGCGACAAAGGTATTGCTCTCTCGCACGCTCGCAAGCGAGGCGGTTGGTAATTGCACGACCACGACATCATCAAACCAAACCGATCCGGCGTAGTCCTCTTGCCAGAGCTTGTACGCATCCGCGCCGCCGCCACGTTGTCGTGGTTGGGCCAACTCGAGATCGATCTGCACCGACACCGCCGCCGAGGGCGCAGGAGGGAGCTTCAACAACACAGGCACATAGCCGGGATCCCATCCACCCGATGTGGGCCAGATGACTTGCGAAGTTTCGGTCCCGGCGATCGGCTGGCCCGCCTCGTCCAGCAGCCTCGCGATCAATCGCGGGTGGGCGTGTTCGAGCCCATCGACGCGGACCATCGCACCAACGGCGTACTGCACAGAGGGGAACACCGGCACGACGCCAGGATCAAGCCTCAGGCTCGTACTCCCGCCGGCGGTGTCGAGCCGCACACTGCCGAACCCGCTCGAGGCCTGGGAGGTGTAGTCGAGCCGTCCGAGGTTGGAGATCGGGAATCCCGGCCGCTCACGGACCTCGGGATCGTGCTGGGCACGGATCCAATACAGCGGGATGTCCAGCGAGTTGAACCCCCGCTCCTCGAAGTCGAAGTGGCGGACCACACGGCCGATGGAGGCAGGACGGATGACCTGCTGCGATTGGTCGGCGGCCTCCTCGGGGATCTGGCCCGCGGCAGAACTCACACACAGCAGTGAGAGTGCCAAAGCCTGAAACCACGATCGAAGGACGAACAGGGACATCCCAAGCACTATCGGTCCACGGCCGGGGGTCGCTTCATGAAGCGGGCAGCGAGAGCCCCGTCAATTCGCGCTCGCGGAGGCGGTACATGGTCGAATCGTCCCGATGAACACGACGAGGGCTCGCCGGCACAGCGGGCCACGCCTCATCCAATCCGGACATCCGCAGCGCCAGAACCGAGCCACTCGCGAACCGCACGCCCGTGGCGGGCTCGCTATTGGCAGAGTTGTCCACCACCGGCCCCGGCTGGGTGTGCGGTGCGGACGCCGGAGGCCCCCACAACGCCACGATCAACCCGAAGAGCGCGATACAACCCGCAATGGCACCCCCCCGGCGGACCCGAACCACCATCCGCCTCCGAGCGACAGCGTCACCGACCGACCCGGGCATAGGGCCAGACTCGGTTGTCGCCAGTTCCTTGAACATGCGATCGTCATCCAACATGCTGGTGTCCTCCTGAGCGTACCGGAGATTCGTTCGATTCGCGTGCCAGAGCGATGCCGCGGGCGTACCGATCCGCCGCGACCGACCTCGACACACCCAGCGCCTCGGCGAGCCTCTCCAGCGTGAAGCCATAGGCATGCCGCAACACCACCGCCTCGCGCAGCCGTGCGGGCATGCGTTCCAGCAGCGCGCTCAGGTCATCGCGGCTCCGATCGGGATCTGGCTCCCTGACCCGCGCATCCCGATCTCGTGCCGTGGCCCTCCCCGCGGCGCGCCGCGAGTTCAATGCGGCGTTCCGCGTCAGCGTACACAACCAGGCCGCAGGATCACGAACACCCCTGATCTGCGACCGCTTCACCCTCAACGCCCCGAGAAACACCGCCTGCACCACGTCGTCCGCGGCCGCATCCCCAACCAACGATCCGGCATACGCGCGGAGCGCTCCGGCGTGACGCGCCCACAACTCCCGGGCGGCCGCGTCGTCCCCGCGATGGAACGCGGCGAGCAACGCCCGATCTTCCACGATCCGGGCGCTGCTCGCTTCCTCGCTGTTCGCGGTGTCAGCCATCACCGTCCACGTGATCCCTGAACGCCCGCAGCTTCGCACGAGCCTCCGCGTCTCGGTTCTGGGCGTTGCTCAGGGAGGGAACGATCAGACTCGTCAGCGGCCCGTGTTGCCCCTCGACACACGCCCGCTCGATCTCGTGGAGCGCCGCCTGCGGATCATCCTCACGCCAGGCCTCCAGCACCAGGTCGAAGACGTCCACGACCCGCTCCGTCGCCCGCTTGAACGCGGCCCCATCCATCGCGCGAACCTCGTTGGCGTGCGTGTTGTCTTCTCCCGAGAACGAGAAGTCCATCGCTGCCAGAAAGTCCCGCCCCGCGTTCGGGCCATGGAACTGCCGCGCGAGCGAAGCGGCCATGTCCTGCTCGATACGCAAAGCGCCCTCGACGTTGTACGGATCATCAAGCGGGAACCGCTCGAGCGCCTCACCAATGACCCGGCGAATCGCAGCCGGATCCCCCGCACGATCAAGAAGCCACTCGGACTCCTCGATCACGATCCACATGATCGCCACGCTCACCAGCGAGTTGATGAGCGTCCGGTCCCCCACGACGTGACGAGACAGGCGGATCGTCGACGCCAGGCGCTCGGCCGCGCCGGCCTCATCGCCCGCCAGCGCCAACCGCCGCGCGTCGGCCACCATCAGGAACGCAATACCCCGCATCGGCCCAAGGTGCGAGATCAGCATCGCATAGCCGTCCTCGTACCGAATCTGAAAATCGCACACCGGCGTCCGCGTCGCCCGCTCGGCATCATCCAGATACCCGGCCAACTCGACCAGTTCCAACGCCAGTGCACCACCGGGCTCCAGCGTCGCCGGCGAGTCAACCGCCACCTCGCCAGAGTCCGGCCGCGGGTGCATTTGCAGGTTTACCGCCCCCTTGGCCCGATCGATCACCTCAGAGTGGCCGCTGGCGGTATGGATCAGCCGCCAATACTCCAGCGCGGCGTTCCGATCGGTCGCCCGACCCACCTGGGCCGTCTGGGCCATTCCATCGCCAAGGGGCATCGCCTGGGCCACGGGCCCCAGCGCCAGCCCACACGCGGCGAGCATGAGTGTCATTCGAGTACGCATCGCTGGCTCCTTTGCCATTGGGGGGCCGTCGTAGCAAGCCCCGGTTCTCTATACCACTCGACACCGCCCAAGGCCGCACCGTCCGGGCCTAACCTCGACTCCATGCCCAAAAACTCCAAAAACTCTGAACAGACCGAAAACCAGCCCCAAGCCCCACTCATGCTCGGCGTCAGCGGCATGCGGGGCATTACCGGCCGCAGCCTCACCCCAGAGGTCGCCCTCCGATACGCCGCCGCTTACGGAACATTCCTCAAGGGCCAGAACCCCGCCCCCCACGTCCTCATCGCCCGCGATGGCCGGCGGGGAGGCGAGGCCGTGTATGAGGCGGCCGTGGCGGGCCTGCTCGGATCCGGCTGCTCGGTCACCCGCCTGGGCGTCGCAAGCACCCCCACCATCGGCTTCGCGGCCATGGGCGAGGTCGGCGGCGCCGTCATCGTCACCGCAAGCCACAACCCCCAGGAATGGAACGGCCTGAAGCTCCTCATAGCCGGAACCGCCGGCAACGGCGAGACCGAGTTCGACTTCGCGTGCGCCCCACCTGCCGATCTCGCCCACCAGATCATCGAGCAATACCAGGCAGGGCCCGAATGGGTGGACGCGAGTTGTTTCACCTCGCTCCAAGATGAGTCGGACGCTGCAACCCAGCACTGGGTGAACGTCTCTATCCTCGTCTTGCACCAGATGCCCGACGAAGTGTTCCAGCAGCACGATAGAGAGGGCACCATCGGCCTCCGCTGCGTCCTCGACGCCGTCAACAGCTCCGGCGCCCTCGTCGGCATGCCCTTCCTCGACTACCTCGCCGACGTCATCCCACTCAATTGCTCACCTTCGGGCGTCTTCCCCCACACCCCCGAACCCACCAGAGAAAACCTCTCGGGCAAGGGCGGCCTCTGCACCGTCGTGCCCGGCGTCGAAGCCGACGTCGGGTTCGCCCAAGACCCCGACGCCGATCGCCTGGCCATCGTCGACGAAACCGGCCGCTACATCGGCGAAGAATACACCCTCGTGCTCTCCGCACTCGCGTTGCTCGAAGCCGAAGAAGACACCAACGATGCCATCCTCGTCACCAACCTCTCCACCAGTCGCATGATCGACGACCTCGCCGAACGCTTCGGCGCCCGCGTCGAGCGCACCCCCGTGGGCGAAGCCCACGTCGTCGGCCGCATGCTCGAACTGCTCGCCGATGACAAGAACGTCGTGCTCGGCGGCGAGGGCAACGGCGGCGTCATCTGGCCCGCCGTCTCGTTCGTGCGAGACTCGGTCGTCGCCATGGGCCTCACCCTCGCCCTCATGGCCCGCCACGGCAAGCCGCTGAGCGAGATCGTCGACAGCCTGCCCAGCTACGCCATCGTCAAGCGCAAGCAGGACATCCCAAACAAGGAAGCCGCCAAGCCCGCCATCGACGCGGTCACCAAAGCCTTCGAGGGCCCCGGCCGCGTCGACCTCCAGGACGGCGTGCGCATCGACCTCGACGACCAGAAGGCCTGGCTCAGCGTGCGTGCCAGCAACACCGAACCCATCGTGCGGCTCATCGCCGAAGCGCCCGACGAAGAGGCCGCCAACGCCCTTCTCGACGAGGTCCAGAAGCTGCTGGCTTAGAGCTTGCCGAGCCGCTCGATGGCTTGCTCGATCGTCGCCCGCTTCTTGCAGAACGCGAACCGCACGAATCGTGTACCCTGCGAGCGATCGATATAGAACGAACTCGGCGGGATCGCCGCGATGCCCACGTTCTCGACCAGGTGCCTGCAGAACGCCACGTCACCCTCGATGCCCAACCGCTTCGAAACACCGGAGTGGTCGCACAACACGAAGTAGCCCGAGGCCGGACGAAACACGCACAGCCCCGCCCGTTCGAGCGCCTCGCACAGCAGGTCGCGGTTCGCGCGCATGTTCTCGCAGAGTTGAACAGTGCTGTCCAGGTGCTCGAGCAACGCCTTCGCGGCCGCGGCCTGCGCGGGCGCATTGGCGCAGAACGTCAGGAACTGGTGCGCGCTGCGCACCGCCTGGCCCAGAACCGGCGCCGCCACCGTCCAACCAACCTTCCACCCCGTCGCGCTAAACAGCTTGCCGATGCTGCCCATCGTGATCGTCCGCTCGGCCATGCCGGGATAGCCCGCCAGCCGCCGGTGCTCGCCCTCGTACACCAGGTGGTCGTACACCTCGTCGGTGATCGCGATGGCGTCGTGCGTCACGCACAACTCGGCGATGAGCGACAACTCCTCGTGCGAGAACACCTTGCCCGTGGGGTTGTGCGGCGTGTTCAGCAGGATCGCCTTGGGCTCCTGCGCGAACGCCTCGCGCAGCTTACTTTCATCGAACACGAACTCGCCACGTTCGTCCGGAGCCAGCGTGACGGGGATGACCTTGGCCCCGGCCATCGACGCCGTCGCCTGATAGCTGTCATAGCACGGCTCGAACAGGATCAACCCATCGCCCGGATTGATGAGCCCCAGCATGGTGGCGGCGATGGCCTCGGTGCAGCCGCAGGTCGTCGTCACCCAAGCATCGGGATCAACGTCGAGCCCACCGAGTTGAGCGAACCAATGGGCGATCCCACGACGCAGCTCGGGGAGGCCCGTAAGAGGCGCATACTGGTTCATGCCACCGCCAGCGGCCCGACCCATGGCCTCCAGCATCGCCGCCGGGCCGTCAAAGTCGGGAAAGCCCTGCGACAGATTTACCGCCTTGTGGCGCATCGCCAGAGCCGTCATCTCCGCGAAGATGGTCGATCCATAGGGCCGCAAGCGGTCGGCGACAGCATTCGACTTGATCATGACCAGCAGGGTACGTCCCTAGGCTCCACCATGCTGCCAGAAGGTTCGCCAATCCCTGATGTCACGATTCCCGCAACGCCGGGCCTGTGCGAAGAGCCCACGACGCTGCGCGATTTGGTCGCCGAAGGACCAATCGTCTTGTATAGCTACCCCGCCGATGGATCACCGATGTGTACCCGGCAGGCCTGCATGATGCGTGACGAGATGTCCAAGAAGGCCGAAGAGTTTACCAGCGCCGGGCTGCGCGTTGTCGGGGTGAGCCCACAAGACCGCAAGAGCCATGACAAGTTCGCCTCGAGGCACGACCTGCCGTTCCCGATTATCGCCGATGAAAAGAAAATTATCTTGCGAGCCATTGGCGGCCTGGGTATTCTGGGCATGCCCCGCCGCGTGACGTATCTGCTCTTGCCCGATGGCACTGTGGGGCAAGCGATCACCGCAGATCTGCGCCTCTCCCGGCACAAACAGTTCATCAGAGCCGCGCTCGCCGCCGTAGAGACGTAGTCCGCATCTTCCGTTCGCCACATGTTCATGGGCACAACTGCTCATGAATACACCTTCACGATGGCAGTAGCACCTCAAGCTTGGGTTTAGTATCGGGAACAACCCGATGCGATACGTATTGGACTTGCGTTCCCCGAAAGTTACTTGTAGTTTCTCCGATGATAACACACCCGCCACCAGCCCAAATTTGTTGAGAATCCACCATGCCCAAAACTGTGTTCCTTCTTCGTTGGTTGCCACTCACCGTTGCACTGGCGCCCGCTGCCGCCCTCGCGCAGAGCGCATTCATTCCACTCGGCGACCTGCCGGGCGGCGACGCGTTCTCGTCGGCCAACGGGGTCAGTTCCTTTGACGCGGCCTTGGGAGGAGTCGATAGCCTCGTGGTGGTGGGCAATGCCGCAAGCGCCAATGGCCGTGAGGCGTTCCGCTGGACCCAAGCCGGCGGAATGGTTGGCTTGGGCGATCTCGGCGGTTCGTTCTTCTTCAGCTTTGCCTCGGGGGTCAATGCCGATGGGTCGCTGGTGACCGGTGCCGCCGCGGCCGCACCGGGCATTCTGGCTTATCGCTGGCGGCAGGATTCGGGCATGGCTTCCCTGGGCGACCTACCGGGTGGCCCGGTGCAGAGCGAGGCGAACGCGATTTCCGCCGACGGCGATTCGATCGTCGGTGCGAGCCGTTCGGCGTCGGGTCCGCTGGGCGACGAGGCGTTTCTTTGGACTCCCGCACTCGGCATGATCGGGCTCGGCCGGCTCGGGGGGGGCGGCTCCTCGACAGCCACAGCGGTCAGCGGAGATGGCTCGATCATCGCCGGCACGGCGGACGCCGATGGCGCGACCACGCAGCCATTCCGTTGGACGGCGCCCGGTGGCATGGTCGCGCTCGAGTTGCTCCCCGGGCCATCGCCCGTCGGAGAGGCCGCGGGCATCAGCCAAGACGGGGCGACCATCGTTGGCTGGTCGACCGGATCCGGCGACCAGCGGAATGCCGTGCGGTGGACCGATTCCGGCATCGAGAGCCTCGGCGCTCCGCCCCCGTTCGAAGACAGCGACCTGATTGCCCAGGCTGCCAGCGAGGACGGTTCCGTGATCGTCGGCTGGGGCCAAGCGGGCGCTTCGCTCACGGCCATGTACTGGACCCAGGACGATGGCGTGCGATCGTTGCAAGACACGCTGACGAGCGACTTCGGCCTGGACCTCACCGGCTGGACGCTGACACTCGCCCTGGACGTGACCGTCCACACCGACAGCGGCCAGACGGCCATCGTTGGCGCGGGCACGAACCCGAGCGGCCAGACCGAGGCCTTCCTGGCGGTCCTTGACCCCGCACCGCCGTGCCGTGTCGACCTCGACGGCGACGGCGTGCCGACCATCTTCGACTTTCTCGCGTTCCAGACGCTGTTCGACGCGGGCGACCTCCGGGCCGACTTCGACGGCGACGGTGTGCTGACCATCTTCGACTTTCTTCGATACATCGACGAGTTCGACGACGGCTGCCCGTGACGGTTGCCGGTACCACCGCCGCCTCGCTTCGGCGCGGGCCCGCTTTTCGGCTTCGGCCTTCGCGCGGGCCTTCATGCGGGTACGGATGGGAACGCGGATCGGGTTGAGTTTCTCGTCGAGCATGATCACACGTTACAGGAACGGCTTGCGGCGTCAAGCCGTTTTTCGTGCAGCGCCGCCGGGTTGCGCGCTTCGGTGGTGATCCGGTCCAGATTGTGACGGCCGCTTGGGGTCGGGCCGGCTTTGGGACCTGCCAGAACCACTTTCCTGCCTATTTCCACAAGGGTCGGCGGCCGAGGCTGCAAAATGGCCGCGAATCTGCAACGGATGCTCGCGAGATCGGGTATATTCACCGTCTGCACGGGGTGCTTGTGCGGGGTGATCCCGGACCGCCTCCCGGCTTTGGGAGTTCTGGTATGTGATGCGAAAGGGGAATCGCGATGATGCATGGAGCGGGGCGTCGGGCGTTTACGGTTTGTGGGGTCGTTGGAGCACTGTGGGTCTCTTCGAGTGCCTATGGCCAGTCGATTTGCGGCGAATGGGCTCCCTTGGTAGAAGGGATCACGCCTGGGTTTCCAACTCCGGGCCAAGATCGCATCTCACAGATGGCGGTCTTCGACGCGGGCGATGGGCCGATGCTCTATGTCGTCGGAAACTTCCAGGCGATCATCGACCCGGTCTTTGGCGAGGTGCGTTCGCCGGCGATCGCCCGATGGGACGGCGAACGCTGGCTCGCCGTCCCTGGGCTCGATGGTGCGGAGTTCGAGCCCGACGCCCGGGCGATCACGCTGACGGTTTGGGATGATGGTACCGGGCCGGCGCTCTACGTCGGCGGCGAGTTTACCACGATCGCTGGCCTTGAGGCCGAAGGCATCGCGCGATTCGACGCGTCGGGCTGGTCCACGCTCGGTGAGCCCACGCTTGGAGGCGTCCGGGGTCGCGTGCTGGCTATTCACGCGCACGATTTCGGCGATGGCGAGGCGCTGTATGTGGGCGGCGAGTTCGTCGACCGCGGCACGACCGAATCGGCGGGCGGTGTCCAGCGCTGGAGCGGTTCCACATGGTCGCCGGTTGGGGATGACGCGCCGCCGAAGGGCGGTGCCGTGTATGGGCTGGCGAGCTTCGGAGGCGACCTGTTTGCATCGGGAAATTACTACTTGATTGGCGATGAGATCGGCGGCAGGATTGCCCGCTTTGATGGTGTGGCGTGGACCCGCCCCGTGGGCCCCGATCAGGAGTTGTTCGCTGCGGACTTTTGGCCGATGCTGCCGTGGACGTACGAGGGACGCCCGGTGCTGGCTGCCGGCGGTCGGCTCACGTTGCTGCAGGGCGGTGAGGAGATCGCGCGGGACGGCGTAATCGTGTGGGACGGCCAGGCGTGGCGGCCGCTGTCGGCGGTCTGGGAGACCTTTCACGCCACGGACTTGGTCGTGTTCGACGACGGCGGCGGCGAGGCCTTGTTCGCCGGCGGCAACTTCATCCTGTCATCCAATGGCGTGGCTAAGTACCAAGACGGTCGCTTCGTCCCGATCCGCACGAGCGACATGGGCGTACTTGACTTGCTGGTGTTCGACGCTGGCTCGGGGCCCGACTTGCACTCTGCGGGCTCGTTCATCAACCCATCGCGCCGAGCCGGTTCGGTGGCGCGTTGGGCGGCCGAGCCCCTGTGTCGGGTCGACGTGAATAACGATTGCACGGTGGATGCCGACGACTTCGCCGCGTTTCTGGTCTTGTTCTCGCGAGAGAACCCGCGTGCCGACATGGATCGGGACGGGGCGTTCACGCTGTTCGATTACCTTGAGTTCCAGAACCAGTTCGTGGCCGGCTGCCCCTAACTCCCTCTTGGGTCGTCGATCGGGAAGGCCGGGCGGGCGAGGGGGCGCAGGGCGAGGGCGAGGAGGGATCGCTCGTCGTCGTCGCCCGCGATGCGGTTGACCTTGAGCACCGAGCAGCGGGCGCACCGGTGGACGAGCACCCATTCGCCCGCGTCGTCGCTGCTTGAGCGAACGGCCACGGCGATGGGCTCCATCGTGCCGCCGCAGGGGCTGGCGCGATCGCCGGGGGTGTCGTCAACGTGCTTGCTGTGCAGGCAGGCGGGGCAGTGGTTGCGTTGCTTTGTGCCCCAGGCGCTGCCGGTGACGTGCGCGCGGCAGTTGATGCAGGTGAAGCCCTCGGACTCGTCGCGCCGGCCGTGGCGTGGGCGGGGCTGGTGGTCGGGTTGGTCGGAGTTGGCACGGTGGTCGCGCCCGGAACGGTTGCGGTTCTTTGGTGGCATGTGGGAGATGGCCCATCGCGTCGGGCGGAAGATCGCCGCGACGCGGATTCAAGAGATCACTGGCTGAACGGCGCCCGGGGCCGGCCTCATCCCCACGCGCGGGCCTCGCGCAACGACAGCCGAGCCGGCTCGTCAAACGCGAGCGGCAGGGCCCCTGGGATGGGCAACGCAACCTGTTCAGGCAATCACGGTCATCAGTGGCAAGCGTAGCCACCGCCTCCAGCCGCCGCCCTACGCTGGCCCAATGCGAATCCTGCTCACTAACGACGACGGCATCCGGGCCCCGGGCATCGTGGCCCTGTACGACGCCCTGATGGACACCATCCCGGGCCACGAGGGGACGCTGGGCGGGCCGATCATGGTCGCTGGCACGCCGATCGAGCTGATCTACACCGTTGCCCCCGCCACCGTGCAGAGCGCCACGAGCCACGGGGTGACGTTTCATGAGCCGTTGATGGTCGAGCCGGCGCGGATTCGGGGCCGGATGAATGGTGCCGCGGTTGATGGGCGGCCGGCTGACTGTGTGAAGCTGGCGCTCAGTGAGATCTGGCCGGGCGAGTTTGGCCCGGGACCCGACGGGAAGCCCTCGAGGCCGGATCTGGTCATCAGCGGCATGAACGCCGGGGCGAACTGCGGGATTAACGTGATCTACTCCGGGACCGTGGCGGCTGCGATCGAGGCGGCGTTCTTGGGGATCCCGTCGATCGCGGTGAGTTTGCATCTGGGCAAGGCGTCGACGCGGTTCGATGTTGGCGCGATCCACGCGCGGCGGGCGATCGAGACGCTTCTGGCCGACGGGC
This sequence comes from Phycisphaera sp., assembly GCA_025916675.1. Lineage (NCBI taxonomy): Bacteria > Pseudomonadati > Planctomycetota > Phycisphaerae > Phycisphaerales > Phycisphaeraceae > Phycisphaera > Phycisphaera sp. Next base: position 1,160,515 of record CP098402.1, on the reverse strand, counting down.
TGCCGAGGCCGCACGAGGTGCTGAACCTGAACGTGCCTCGGTGCGAGGATCCGATCGATGACACCCCCGAGGCGCGGGCCGAAGCCAACCAGCAGCGCACCAGCGCGGGCTTGCCCACCAACTTCGACCAGAGCGACACACGCGTGACCCGGCAGGGCAACGAGGCGGTGCATCCGGCCGATCCCGACGAGCGGCTGCCGATCGTCGTGTGCCCGATGAACACGCACGGCCACGTGGACCGGTTCGAGGGCCGGGTGAGCCCCGGCGGGCGGAGCTATTACTGGGCGGCGGCCGGGGGCATGGACTTCCAGGACACCGAGAGCGGCACCGACGTCGATTGGTTGTTCCGCCGGGCGGTGACGGTGACGCCACTGCGGTATGACCTGACCAACGAGGCGTCGATCGACCGCTGGGCTAAGTCGGCTGGTCCGATACCCACCTCGGCGACCAAGGGGGCCTGAAACGCGCCGGCTTCCTACAATAGTGGGCTGCGATCGGAGTACGCCCGCCCCATGTTGATGCGACTGATCTACGACGAGAAGCTGGCCCAGGGAGCCTATCTCATCGGCTGCCAGAAGAGCGGCGAGGCCATCGTCGTCGATCCGCAGCGTGATGTGGATCGCTACATCGAGATCGCCGAAGCGAACGAACTGAGGATCGTGGCCGTCGCCGAGACGCACATCCACGCCGACTTCGTCAGCGGTGCGCGGGAGATGGCCGAGCGGACGGGTGCCCGCGTGTATGTTTCGGGTGAGGGCGGGGACGACTGGCAGAGCCGATGGGTTGGCGGGTATGACCACACCATCCTGAAAGACGGCGACACGTTCGGCATCGGCAACATCGAGTTCAAGGCTGTCCACACACCTGGGCACACGCCCGAGCACATGGTGTACGTCGTGACCGACCACGGCTCGGGAGCCAGCGAGCCCATCGGCGTGTGCAGCGGCGACTTCCTGTTCGTGGGCGACCTGGGCAGGCCCGACCTGCTGGAAACCGCGGCCGGTCAGGTCGGCGAGCGCGAGCCCGGCGCACGCCGGTTGTTTTCCAGCGCCCAGTGGCTGAACTCGCTGCCCGAGTACGTCCAGGTGTGGCCCGGGCACGGCTCGGGGAGTGCGTGCGGCAAGGCGCTGGGTGCCGTGCCCATGAGCACCATCGGGTACGAGAAGCGGTACAACGGCACGCTTAGGGCGGCCGTCGGTCCGGACGCCAGCGAACGCTCGTTCGTCGATTCGATTCTGGAAGGCCAGCCCGAACCCCCGCTGTATTTTGCGCGCATGAAGCGGGTGAACAGGGACGGCCCAGAGGTGATGGGGAAGCTCCCCCAGCCCCGGCAGCTCTCGATCTCGGACATTGTCGGGCTCGATGCCGAGCAGGTTGCGATCCTTGACACGCGGTCCTGGCCGCAGTTTCGCGACGGCCACCTGCCCGGGGCCATGAGCTTCCCGTTGCTCACGACATTTAACACCGACGTGGGCTCGATGGTGCGCGAGGACGAGGACATCTACCTCATCATCGAACCGGATCGCGTCGAAGAAGCCGTCCGGGACCTTGTCCGGATCGGCTTGGATCGCATCAAAGGATGGATCGATCCAGCGGAACTCGCCGGGGCACCTCCCCACCCGGATACCCCGCTGGTCACCACGCCCGAAGTCGAGCCGGCCCAAGCGGCGAAGCTCATCGATCAGGGCATCGTGGGTGTTTTGGATGTGCGGCGTGCGACGGAGTTCGCCGCCGGCCACCTCCAGAATGCCCGGAACATAGCTCACACGCGGCTGGCGTCTCGTCTCGACGAGTTGCCGACCGATGGGAAGCTGCTGGTACACTGCCTGGGCGGGATCCGTTCCGCCCGTGCCTGCGGCTTCCTCCAGCGTCTGGGCTACGACGTTATCAACATGAAGGACGGCTACGAGGCCTGGCTTAAGGAGCACGCCAGCGCCGCCGTCTAATAGGGACCGATCTCGAGGGGAGTCAGAAAAAATGGACGGCAGCGACCGCACGGTTGATGCCAGCACCCTGCAGGCGTGGCTCCAGACGGGCCAGGCCGTGCTGGTGGATGTACGCGAGCCATTCGAGCACGCAACCGAGCGCATTGAGGGCGCTCGGCATGTGCCATTGGGACAGATCGAGCCCGACACGCTCAAAGCCCAACACATGGGCGAGCGGCTGGTATTCCATTGCCGCAGCGGGGCGCGCTCTGGCAAGGCGCTCGAACGTTGCGAGATCGTCTTTCGACAAGCCGGCATCGAGACGTTCCACCTCAGGGGCGGCATCGAGGCCTGGAAGGCAGCCGGGAAGCCGGTGGCGCACACCACCGGAGCACCCCGGCTGGAGATCATGCGGCAGGTGCAGATCGCCGCGGGCTCGCTCGTGGCCATCGGCATGCTGCTCGGTGTCACGCTCACACCCTGGCTGCTGGTTGTGCCAGCTTTTGTCGGTTGCGGGCTGCTCTTCGCCGGCCTGAGCGGTTGGTGCGGCATGGCCAAACTGCTCGCCGCCATGCCTTGGAATCGGAACGGCCCGACGTAAGCCGAAAAAACGCTCCCCCAGATCCCAATCAGCCGGGCAAGCGGCCGGCTGCACCTACAGTTGCCGCCACAGTACTTCCCCCAAGGAGGCGCGCTCGTGCAAGACGCCGTCGTGATGGACAACCTGCGCAAGACCTTCGGGCCCAAGGTGGCCGTCGAAGGGCTCGACCTGCGTGTCAAGGCCGGCAGCCTGACCGGGCTCATCGGGCCCAACGGCGCGGGCAAGAGCACGACCATCCGCATGCTGATGTCCATCCTCTTCCCAGACTCGGGCACGCTGCAGGTGCTGGGCAAGAAGAGTGCGCTCGAGAGCAAGGACCGCATCGGCTACCTGCCCGAGGAACGCGGCGTGTACCGCAAGATGAAGGTCACCCAGTTCCTCAAGTACATCGGCAAGTTGAAGGGCCTGAGCGACCCCGAACTGGGCAACCGCGTCCACCACTGGCTCGAGCGCGTCGAGCTCGCCGATGCCGCTAGCAAGCGGTGCGAGGAGCTGTCCAAGGGCATGCAGCAGAAGGTTCAGTTTGTCGCCGCCGTGCTGCACGAGCCCGAGTTGCTCATCCTCGACGAGCCGTTCAGCGGCCTCGACCCGGTCAACCTGCGCCTGCTGCAGCAGCTCATGACCGAGCAGCACCAGCAGGGCCGCACCGTGATCTTGTGCACGCACGTCATGTTCCAGGCCGAGCAGATGTGCCAGGGCATCGTGATGATCAACAATGGGCAGAAGGTGCTCGACGCGAGCATCGACGAGATCCGCGCTGCCCATGAGTCGAGCGTGGTGCTGTTCGATCCCATCGAAGGGGAAGATCCCCAACAGGTCGCGGGCATCGAGGGCATCCGCCGCATCGAGCGCACGCTTGAAGGTTGGGCCGCCCATATCGATCCCCTGCGGTTGCCCGCTCCCCAGGCCGTGCGTGCGATCGCCAGCGCCCTGGAGGTCCGCAGCGTGGCCGCCAAGCGTGTCACGCTCGAGGATGTGTTCGTCGAGCAGGTCGCCGGCGGGAATGCCGAGAAGCAGGCCGAGGTTCGCGACGCTCTGCATGGGGCGGCCGACGAGAGCGAAGCCCTGGAAGGAGCGTCGGCATGACCCGAATCCTGCACATCGCCGGCCGGGAATTCGCCTCGACGGTTCTCACGAAGGGCTTCATCATCGGCGCGGTCGTCGTGCCGGCGGTGCTGGCCATCGCCATCCCGGTGGTCATCTTCATTGTCAGCCAGCAGAAGGCGCCCGCCATTGTGGGCACGGTCGCGGTGATCGACCCGACGGGCGAGGTTGCGCCGCGGCTTGTGGAGTACCTCAAGCCCGAGGCGATCGCCGAGCGCCGGGGGGACCTTGCGAAGCAGGCCGGCGAGGCCATGCCGTCGATGCCCGGAGCCTCCCCCGATGCCACGGGCCAGGCGATGGACATGGTGCTTGGCACGGCCCCGAACCTCTCCGTGCAGATCCTGGAGCCCGATGCGGATCTCGACGAGGCCAAAGAGCGGATCCGTGCGGCCGTCAAGGACGATCCTGACTCAACCATCGCCGTCGCGATCATCGATCCCAGCGCGGTCGTGAAAGATGAATCGGCGGAACGGTTCGGTGCGTTCAATCTGACGGTCATGCCCAGGCTCGACGATCGGATCATCGACGAGATCCGCGGCGGGTTACGCCGTAGTGTGCGCGAGGCTCGGTACGAGGCGAATGGTTTTGAGATCGAGGACATTGAGGCCTTGACCAGCGTGGATGCGCCGCGCACCACCGAGGTCACCGAGGAGGGTGAGCGCGACTCCACGAGCGCGATGAGCTTCATCCTGCCCATGGTGATGATGATGCTCGTGCTTGGCGCGGTGTTCACGGGCGGCCAGTACCTGCTGACCACGACCATCGAGGAGAAGTCCAACCGCGTGGTCGAGGTGCTGCTGAGCGCCGTCTCGCCCACGCAGCTCATGGCGGGCAAGATTCTGGGGCAGATGCTCGTGGGGTTGTCGATGCTCACGATCTACTCGGGAGTGGGTATCAGTGCCTTGGTTGCGTTTGCGTTGGGCGACCTCATCAACCCCATGGACGTGGTGTGGATGTTCCTATTTTTCCTGACCGGCTACGGCATGATCGCCTCGCTCATGGCGGCCGCGGGGGCGGCCGTCAACGACCTTCGCGAGGCGCAGGCGTTCATGACGCCCATCATGATGTTCATGATGATCCCGTACTTCATGATGATCGTGGTGCCGCGGGCGCCGAACTCGACGCTGGCAGTGACGCTGAGCTTCGTACCGCCGATCAATCCGTTCATCATGATGCTCAGAATCGCTAGTAATAATCCGCCGCCTACGTGGCAGATCCTGCTGAGCCTGGGCGTCGCCGCGCTCGGGGCCGTGGTCGCGGTGTGGCTGGCGGGCAAGATCTTCCGCGTGGGCATGCTCATGTTTGGCAAGCCGCCGAACTTCCGGACGCTGGTTCGCTGGGTGCGGATGGCGTGACCGAGGCCGCATCCCAGACCCCTGGTGCGCAAGATCTCTACGAGCTCTGTGTGCAGAGCCCCAGGCACGTGGTGGATCTGGTCCGAGCCATCCACGGTGATGAGCCCACGCTGCTCGGCGAGGACTTCGCCGGTAGCGGTGCGGTGAGCCGGGCGTGGGTTGGGCAGAGCGGGCGTCATCGAGCCTGGTGTGTTGATCGGGACGCCGAGACGCTCTCGCGTTGTGATGGTGCGGACCGCATCGAGACCCGTGTCGGCGACGTGATGGACGAGCCGGCGAGTGTCGATGCGATCTGGGTGGGCAACTTTTCCGTTGGTTACCACCATGATCGGGCGAGCTTGCTCGCTTACCTCAAGCACGTTCGGGCACGGTTGAAGCCGGGTGGGGTCTTCGTGTGCGATACCTATGGCGGCGAGACGGCCTACACCATCGGCGAGGTCCACCGCTTCCATCCCCTACCTGCAGAGCACGCACCCGACGGCAAGGGCGGCTGGCGCGTGCGGTATACGTGGGAGCAGCGTGAGGCCAACCCGCTCACGGGCATGGTGACCAACGCGCTGCACTTCCGCATCGAGCGGGCGGGCTTTATCGACGCCGAACACATTGATGCGTTCGTCTACCACTGGCGACTTTGGTCGGTGCCGGAATTACGCGACGCCTTGCTCGAAGCGGGGTTTGCCTCGTCCGCGGTCTATGGCCAGCTCCCCGACGCGGTCGACGGCGACGGCCGGCCGTACATCCAGCCGATGGACGACACGGAGGAGGCCGACGACAGTTTTATCGTGTGCGTCGCGGCTCGGGCCTGACAGGTTCCTGCTGCTCCCTGGATACACCCGGAATATTGCCGATCGGGTTTCACTTGATTGGTCTACAGGGTTTTGTCCGCACATACGGGGTATCAGCATGACCGAACAAGCCGAGCACGCCGCCACGACGCAGGCCTCCGGCCTGCCCACCGTCCACACCAGCAAGCCCTACACCATCACGTCGTGGATGGGCCAGGTCATCGTCGCGATCGTCCTTGCGCAGACTTTGTTCTTCAAGTTCACCAACGCCCCCGAGACGCAGGTGATCTTCGAGAAGCTCGGCGGCCGGCCGGCGGCCATCGCCTCGGGCGTCGTCGAACTCGTCATTGTCGTGCTGATCCTGATCCCCAAGACCGCCGCCTGGGGTGCCCTGCTTGGCATCCTGATGATGATCGGGGCGATCGGCTCGCACTTGGCAGTCATTGGCATCAAGGTGCCCACCCCCGATGGCACGGGCGACGACGGCGGGATGCTCTTCGGCATGGCCATCGGCGTCTTGCTGCTCTCCCTCATGGTGGCGTTCCTGCGGCGAGACACCATCCTGGGATTGCTGGCCAAGGGCTGATTCCGGCTCTTTGGGCCGCTCCTACACTATTGAGACACTGTCTCAAGGAGCGACCCGACCCATGACCAAGTTCATCTCCGCCGCAGCGGCTCTGGCTCTTGCGTGCCTGCCAACTCTCGCCCAAGACTGCCCCATCGCCGAGGCGCTCGCCGCCAGCGACGCCGAGGTCCGGCTGTTCGACACGCACGTGACCACGCTCTCCAGCCCTGCCATGGGCGGCCGCCTGCCGGGCAGCAAGGGCATGGCGATGGCCAAGGACTACGTGCAGCGATCGCTCGAGCTGGCTGGGCTCGAGCCGGCGTTCGGATCCGGTGAGAGCGCTTCGTGGCGGCAGTCGTTCTCGATCGAGAACACCAATGCGGAGAATGTCGCCGGCTTGATCCGAGGCAGCGGAGACCTCGCGAGCCAGTACATCGTCATTGGCGCTCACTTGGATCATCTCGGCGACGGCCAATTCGGGTCTCGTGGAGAGACGGGCTCGTTGCACCCCGGGGCCGACGACAACGCTTCGGGTGTGGCCGGCATGCTGCTGATGGCCCGGGGCCTGGCCGGCGACTACGCCAAGCTCGACGGCGATCGACGGAGCGTGCTGTTCATTGCCTTCAGCGGCGAGGAATCGGGCCTCAATGGCGCGACGTTCTACGTCAACAACCCCGTCTCCCCGATCACCACGCACACGCTCATGATCAACTTCGACATGATCGGCCGCATCAAGGATGGCCGGCTGAGCGTTTCCGGCGTTGGTACCGGTGTCGGCCTTGAGGATGTCGTCGAACCGATCTTCGATGCTTCGCCGCTCATCGAGCAGGTTGAATCTGGCTTGAGTGGTCGCAGCGACCACTGGGCGTTCTACGAGGCGGGCGTGCCGGGGCTGTTCGTCACCGCGACGGACCAGCACGATGACTACCACACGCAGAATGACGAGTCGTGGAAGATCAACCGGACGCAGGGGGCCGAGACCGCGGCGGTGTTCGCCCAGGTCGTCCACGCCCTGGCCACCACAACGAGCAACATGGCATTCGTCGGCGGGCAGCGCCCCGCCGCCGGTCCGAGCATGGGCGACATCCGCGTCCGCTTTGGCATCCGTCCGGGCAGCTATGTCGAGGGCGTGTCGGGCGTGGCCGTGGGCGGCGTGACGCCAGACTCTCCCGCCGACCACGCGGGCCTCGAGTCGGGTGACCGGCTCGTGGGCTGGAACGGCCAGGCGGTCGGTGACGTTCGCGACTGGATGGGCCAGCTCATGCGACACGACCCCGGCGACGTGGTGACCGTGACCGTCGAACGCGACGGCGAGCGGATCGACTTCAAGGTCACGCTGCAGGACCGCGGAGGTGTTTGAGTAGAAATATGGGTAATTCCGTATTTACATTACCTGTGAATTTGGGTAATTTGGGTCATGCGGTGGGTGTTGCTGTTCTCGCACCCTCTCTCTCAATATGCCCATCGCGTACGAAGACAGCGAGCCCGGTGGCCTTTGCCGCCGGGCTCGTTGCGTTCTTGACGGGGACCGAAAAGAGCCACCTATCGGACTCGAACCGATGACCTAAGCTTTACGAAAGCTTCGCTCTACCAACTGAGCTAAGGTGGCAACCGAACACAATCCGATCTTTTCTCGAGCCGGTGAGGCCCTGGAGCCGAGCGGACAGGCCCCAAGTATTCGGCGGCCGGGGGCGTCAGTCCAGTGCTGATGCTTTTGGTGGGCTGCGAATGCGACTCTGTCTCACTTTTGGAATGAGACGCATTCTCACTTCCAATTTGGGCGTTCTATGTCATACTGACGGTGCGGGCCCGAGATGGGTTGGGCCCTTCTTGACAGGAGGCACGACATGCTCCAGATTACCGAAGGCCAGTGCGGCAAGTGCGCCCACTTCGGCGAAGACCACGCCGCCGACCAGAAGCTCGTCCAGATCCGCATCAGCGGTCAGGCACCCGAGAACTTCCAAGAGCACTGCGGCCATCCGCAGCTCAAGCCGCTGAACCTGACCGTCACCGCGACCAGCGGCTGCGCGGGCTTCGCGCCCGCGAAGGCGAGCTGAACAGCGACCGTTGTTCTCGGTACGAGGCAGCACGGCTGGGTGATGTGGCCGATAGCGGGCTACAGCGTTCGAGCAGCCCGATCTCGCGCGAGAACGCCCAGTGCAGGCGCGCGGCCTTGCTTGTGTTGCGGCGGATCGGTGCCACGTTGGTACGCGCGGCCCTCTTGGTGATTGTGGACCAGCCGCTTCCGCGCATCGGCCTTGGTCGCGCGTCATGCCGCCGATCATCTCGATCGCCAGCGTGGTGGGTCTCATCACGCTCCTGGAGCATGGCTGTGGGCAACGGCATCCTGGCTCCGTGATTACTACAACTACCTCATGCGGCACGAGGCTGTCGTGCCGGGCCAGACGATCGTTTAGGGTTCCGTGGATCGCGTCTCGCCCATTCATACCCCGGGCCGTAGCGGCATTCGGGTTGCAACAACTGGCACTTGCTGGCGGCGAGCTGGGAAGCGGGTTGTTGTTGGCCTTGCTGGCAATCGTGGCTTTCGGCGGCGTGTTGATATCGGCCCTGTGGGAGCTCTTTGTCGTGCCAGCAGAGCAATCCCTAGTGTTCGGGCACACGGCCGAGCAACGCACTGCCATCGAGCCCCGGGAGGCCCCACCATGACTGCACTCGCACGGATGCTCCTCGTTGCCGGGCTCGCCACGGCGCTTTCGATTGCGGCCTGCGAGGAGCCTGGCCCGAGCACGGGAACCTCCGGCGGCGAGTACGGCCAGGCCGAGGCCGGTGGGGATGACGGTGCGGACCACGACGGCGGCGAGAGCGCCGGCCATGATCCTGATGATGGCGACCGTGATGGCCACGAATTGGAACCGCTGGGTGCCGTGGCCGTCGGCGAAATGCAGATCCAGGCGTTCCAGGGCGATGGGGCCGCCACCCCCGGCAAGGAGCTCCACCTCGTTGTCAGGCTTCCCGAAGACGACAGCGGCACCTCCACCGTCCGTGGCTGGATCGGCACCAACGATCGGTATGCCTCTGTGGTCGCGCTGGCCCGATACTCTGCCGAAGCGGGCGGCTACGAGCTTCGCACCGTCGCGCCCGATCCATTGCCCGATAGTGCGTCTTGGTGGATCGAGGTGGAACTGGCCGACGGCATCACCCATGTCGGTTCGGTGGCGATGAAGTGATCCGTTTGCAGGTACGCTGCCAATGACGACGATCATCGCCACGTGGTCGGGCCCGCGCAACATCTCGACAGCGATGATGCGATCCTGGGAAGCGCGCGGCGACACGCTCGTCGTCGATGAGCCGCTGTATGCGCACTATCTGGAGCGGACCGGCCTGGAGCACCCGGGCGCGGCAGAAGTCATCGCGGCGGGGGAAACGGACCTTGGCACCGTTGTCGCAGCGTTGACCTCTCCACCAAGCGAACCCTACCAGTATGTGTACCAGAAGCACATGGCGCACCACCTCCTTGGTGGGATGGATCTTGGATGGGTCGATGGCCTGTCGAACGCGCTGCTCGTCCGCGAGCCGCGAGACATGCTGGCGTCGCTGATCGAAGTGTTGCCCAACCCGGACTTGGATGCGACCGGGCTCCCGGCTCAGATGAAGCTGCAAGAACGGTTTGGATGGTCGTTGCCCGTGCTTGACGCGCGTACGGTGCTCGAGCAGCCCGAGGGTTCGCTCCGGGCGCTGTGCGTGGCGCTCGGCGTGCCGTATACCGATCGCATGCTGTCATGGGAGCCCGGGCCGCGTGCGACCGATGGCATCTGGGCCGAGTATTGGTACGCGAACGTTGAACGCTCGACCGGTTTTGCGCCCTACAAGCCAAAAGATGCCGAGATCCCGAGCAGGCATTTTCCCTTGCTCAAGGAATGCGAGACGCTTTACGAGCGACTCATCGAGCACGCTCTGCGCCCGATTGACGAGGACTAGATGCTCCAGCAAGCCAACCCACTCAACCAGAACCTCATCGTGAACATCAACGGCACGCTCACGCCGCGATCGGAGGCAGGCGTGAGCCCCTTCGACTCTTCGGTGCAGAACGGCGACGCGGTCTGGGAGGGTCTGCGGCTCTACGACGGGCGGATCTTCAGGCTCGAGCAGCATTTGGCTCGGCTGCGGCACTCCGCGATGGCCCTGGCATACGCGAGCATCCCAAGCGACGAGGAGATCATCCATGAGCTCTCGCGCACCCTTGAAGCGAACGCGATGCGGGACGGTGTGCATGTCCGGCTTACGCTGACGCGGGGCGAGAAGTACACGTCGGGGCTCGATCCCAGGATCAACACGCTTGGCCACACGCTCATCATCCTGGCCGAGCACAAGCCGCCGGTGTATGACAAGTCGGGCATCACGCTCAAGACCTCCGCGCATCGCCGGCCACCGGCCGACGTGCTCGACCAGAAGATTCATTCCTGCAACCAGCTCACGTCGATCCTCGCGAAGCTCGAAGCAAACGCGGCGGGTGCCGACGACGCGCTCATGCTCGACACGCGGGGTTTTGTGGCCGAAACCAACGCCACGCACTTGTTCTTCGTTGAGGACGGCGTGATCCGCACGCCGACGACCGCCGCGTGCCCGGAGGGCGTTACACGGGCGGCCATACTCGAACTCTGCAATGAGAACGACATCGACTGCCGGGAGGCCGACATCACGCTGGCCGAAGCCTACCGGGCGTCGGAGGTCTTCTGCACCGGCACGATGGGGGAAATCGCACCGGTCGTCGAGATCGATGGCAGGCGCATCGGCGGTGCGGCGGGTGGGCCGATCACCGCGAGGCTGTCGGGTCTGTTTAGCGCGTTGACGTCGACCGAGGGTGAACGCGTGGTCGGCTGAGTTCCCCCTGGAGGGCGTGGCTGGACGACATGTCCGTGCAGACGACGACTTTCCATTGAACCCGGGGCACGGATGTGGTATAACCGCATGTGGAGATGGATCGGGACAGGTCCGAAAACCACCTGCCGCCCGTTCTCGTCCAGGGAGGTTCGAATGCGAATTGCGATGCTTGTCCTCGGCTTGTTCCTCTTCTGTCCCGCGTGGGCATCCCAGGATGAGCCGCGGCCCCCGGTCACCGTTGCCGAGCAGACCGGCTTCAGCAAGACCGGAACGTCCGAGCAGGTCGAGGCTTTCCTTCGCACGCTCGACGAGCAGAGCGAGCGGACCTGGCTGGGCTCGATCGGCGAGTCGAACGAGGGCAAGAGCCTGCCGTTGCTGGTCGTGGCCGATCCGCCGGTGGCCAGTGCCGAAGCGGCCCGCAAGAGCGGCAAGCTGGTCGTTCTCCTGTTTGGCAACATCCATTCGGGCGAAACGTGTGGGAAGGAAGCCCTCCAGATGCTGGCGCGCGAGCTGGCGCTCGGCGAGCGATCGGAGTTGCTCGACGACCTGATCGTGTGCTTCGTGCCCAATTACAACCCGGACTCGAACGACAAGATGGGACCCGACAACCGCCGGAACCAGAACGGCCCCGACGAGATGGGCCTGCGGCACAACGCCCAGGACCTGGACCTCAACCGCGATTGGATCAAGTTGGAAGCGCCCGAGACGCGAGCGCTCGTGCGGTTCATGCGTCATTGGGATCCGGCCGTCATCGTCGACAGCCACACGACGAACGGCTCGCACCACCGCTACACCATCACCCACCAGGGGCCGAAGCACCCCGCGAGCGACCCGACCCTCATCGCATTCGCCCGCGATACGTTCATCCCGCAGGTTGGCGAGCGATTCGAGGAACAGTCCGAGTACAAGACGTTCGTGTACGGCAACTTTGCCGACAAGCACACGAAGTGGACGACGTACCCGGCCTCACCGCGCTATGGCACGCCCTACCGCGGCCTGCGCAATCGCATCGGGCTGCTCTCCGAGGCGTACGCCTATGACGCGTTCGAGGACCGCGTGCTGGGCACGCTGGAGTTCTGCCGGGCCGTATTGCAAGAGTCGGCCGAGCATAAGGAGGCCATTCAGAAAGCGACCCGGACCGCCGACGCGTTCAACAACACCGACGACGCGCGCCAGATATCCCTACGCGAGCGGGCCATCGCGCTCGAGGGCGATTTCACCGCCCTGGGATATCAGGAGTACGACGGCGAGGGCAACAAGATCGAGGCGACCGACGAGCATCGCGACTACGAGGTCGAGATGCTCAACGGCTTCGAGCCCACGCTGAGCGTGGAGCGGCCATGGGCGTACCTGATTCCCGCTGATCTCGAGCACGTTACGCAGCACCTGCAACGCCACGGCATCGACGTGCTCGAGGTGCGTGAGGGCATGGAACTCGACGCGGAGGCCTATCGCATTGACGAGATGGCGCGGGCCGAGCGGGCGTTCCAGGGCCACCACCTCGTCAACATCTCGCGGGTCACGCCGGTCGTGCGCGGCGTGCGTGTCGAACCGGGGTGGTACATGGTGCGCACCAAGCAGGACTTGGGCAACCTCGCGTCGTACATGCTCGAGCCGCAGGCGACCGATGGCCTTGCGAGTTGGAACTTTCTCGACGATCATCTTGAGCGGGGCGGGGACTATCCGATCTATCGATTGCCGGAGCCCGCACCGATCCTCACCCGTAGCGCGAAGACGCTCGCCGAAGATCGCGAGCCACCCAAGCGGATCACCGCCGAGATGATCATCGATCGGCGTGGCTCGCCCCGCCTGAGCGGCGCGGGCCGGGCACGGCTGGGTTGGCTTGACGATGAGCACCTCAGCAAGTCGGTGCCGGGTGTCGAGGGCAGCTTCAGGGTCAACGCGATGACCGGCCGCCCGGTGGAGGACGTGGAAGAGACCGATTGGGAAGCGGTCGCGGCTGTCATCGAAGAACTACCGACGATCAACAAAGACCGGGCCCGCCAGGTCGCTCGATCGAGCTACCGCTTCGAGCGGGATAGTGGCCTCGTGTTCAACCACGAGAACGACCTGTACTTCGTCTCGGCCGAGGGTGATACGGCCGTGCGTTTGACCGCGACGCCGCAGCGGGAGGAGGCGTGGTCGTCGAGCCCGAATGGCGAGTTCGTTGCGTACGTCCAGGATAACGACCTCTGGGTCGTCGACGTTGCAACACAGACACCGCGAGCCCTCACGATCGGCGGCACGGACACCATCCGCCACGGCAAGGCGAGCTGGCTGTACTACGAAGAGCTCTTTGGCCGGAGCTGGCGAGCGTTCTGGTGGAGCCCCGACTCCCAGCACATCGCCTTTTTGATGTCGGATTGCTCGGCCGTCCCCGAGTACACGATCGTGGATAACCAGAGACGCGAGCAGACCGTCGAGGTCGAGCGCTACGCACGCCCGGGCGAACGCAACCCCGACGTCGAGCTTGGGATTGTCAGCCGCGACGGGGGCGGCATCAGTATGGCCGACCTGTCGGGCTACGACGATGGGCTCTTCCTGATCAGCCATGTGTCGTGGACGCCCGACGGCAAGAATTGCGTCGTCCACGTGCAGGATCGGATCCAGACCTGGCTCGACGTGCTGCACGTCCCGACGCGTGGGGGCTCGCCGACCAAGCTCATGCGCGACTCGACCGAGGCGTGGATCCAATCACCCGGTTCGTTCCGCTATCTCGAAGACGGCAGCTTCCTGATGTCTTCCGAGCGGGACGGCTTCGAGCACTTGTATCACTATTCCAGCAAGGGAAAGATCATTCGGCAGATCACGAGCGGCGAGTGGGAGTGCCGTCGCGTGCTCCGTGTCGATGAGGAGAATGATTGGATCTACTTCACGGGCACCGTCGACTCGCCCATCGGCAGCAACCTCTACAAGATTCGCCTTGATAGCAGCGAGCTGACCCGCCTGACCCACGAACCGGGCTCGCACTCGGTGGACCTGAACCCGGCCGGCACGATGTTCATCGACTCCTGGTCGGCCGTCAACCAACCGGGACGGACAGCGCTGCGCTCGACCGTCGATGGTGCGCTCATCCGGTGGCTCGACACCAACCCGGTGTACGAATTGGAAGACTACCGGGTCGCAACCCTCGAGCACGTCAAGATTCCCACCCGTCACGAAGGCATCGAACTCGAGGGCATCCTGCACTATCCGCCGGACTTCGATCCGACCAAGAAGTACCCGCTCTGGGTCATGACGTACGCTGGCCCGCATGCGCCGACGGTCCGTGATTCATGGCAGGGCGGCCGCACGTGGGAGCAGTTGCTCTGCTCGGCGGGCATTGTCGTGCTTCGGACCGACCCCTACGCCGCCAGCGGCAAGGGTGCGAAGAGCGCATGGACGAGTTATCTGAATCTGGGCGTGCGCGAACTCCAAGACCTTGAGGACGCCGTGGAGTGGGTGCTTGGGAACGACTGGGCCGACGGCTCGCGCGTGGGCATCAACGGCCATTCGTTCGGCGGGTACATCACCGCGTATGCACTCACGCACAGCGACCTCTTTACCGCTGGCATCGCCGGCGCGCCCGTCACCGACTGGCGCGACTACGACACGATCTACACCGAGCGGTACATGTCGACGCCGCAGGCAAACCCGGAGGGTTATAAACGCACTAGCGCCGTCGAGGGTGCCAAGAACCTGGCCGGCCGCCTGCTCATCGCTCACGGCACCATCGACGACAACGTCCACATGCACAACTCGATCCGGCTGATTGCCGCCCTCCAGCGGGCCAATAAGCTCTTCGAGACCGCCATCTACCCTGGCAGCCGCCACGGTATCCGCTCGGGCCAGTATCGCCGGCTCCAATGGGACTTCATCAAGCGGACGATGGGGGTCGAGGATCCGAGCGATGAAGCAGAGAACCAAGCGGTGGAAACCGAGGCCGATCGATATGAGGTTGCCGATGGCGACTGATCGCACCCACCGGTAGCGTGGCTTTCATGTCCACAACAAGTACCGTGGTGTTGGTGCTTGTCGGAACCGATTGTTGAAGCCTGATTCGACCAGAAGCCGTAGTACCTTGATCCATTCCCCAGCGATCGGCTTCCTTCAAACGGATCTCCGAAGTTTCTCGGATCGAATCTGTCCGGAGATCGATAGGCTCACACCCAGCGGCCATGTCGAAAGGGATGCGCGTGCGACCGACAGGCCGGCGTACCCGATTCGGCGGCTCCATAATGAAGCAACCCCCTCCGGCTTCGGAGAGGGTTGATCAATAGCGGGGGCTGGATTTGAACCAACGACCTCCGGGTTATGAGCCCGACGAGCTACCAGACTGCTCTACCCCGCAATCTGTGGTCGAGAGTTTACGCCCCGCTTTGCTCGGAATCCAGCCTCTCGGCATGTCCGTCGGGGAAGGTCAGCTGCCAGAAGCCCACGTCGTGCCACTGGTCGAACTTGCGGCCGACCTGCTCGAAGTGGGCGACCTTGCGGAAGCCGGCACGCTCGTGCAGGGCCGCCGAGGCGGGGTTGGGCAGGGTCATGCCGCCGATGACGGTGCGGAAGCCGGCGGCCCGGAGCCTGGGTAGAAGCTCGTTGTACAGCGCCAGGCCGACGCCCTTGCCCTCCATGCCTCGCTCGACGTAGATGCCTGTTTCGCAGGTCCGCTCATAGGCCTTGCGGTCTCGCCAGACGCCCGCCTTGGCGTAGCCGGAGAACCGCCCGTCGACCTGCGCCGCAAGCCAGGGGTGCGTTCGGCTGCCTTCGCGCCAAGCCGTCTCGAATTCCGCATCGTCGTGGGGCTCGAACGCGAAGTGGACGGCGGTATGCTCGATGTACCAATTGGTCAGCGCGTTGGCCGGAGCCACGTCCTGCTGCGCGAAATCACGCACGGTGGTCATCCCCATAGCGTACGCCCGGCACTACACTGGCCCGTGACCATTCCCAACGACTCAGATCACAAGAAGCTCAACGTCCTGCTCGTCGGCGGCGGCGGCCGCGAGCACGCCCTGGCCGAGGCGATCGCGGCCTCGCCACGCCTGGGCACGCTCTACGCCACCAACTGCGAGAACCCAGGCATCGCCGCCCTGGCCACCCCCGCGGGCGTGCCCATCGACGCCGGGACGGCCTACCGAGCCCAGTTCTTCTGCCGCGATAAGGGCATCGACCTGGTAGTCATCGGGCCCGAGGGGCCGCTTGCGGCTGGACTTGCCGACTGCCTCCGCGAGAAGGGCGTGGCGGTGTTTGGCCCCAACAAGGACGGGGCCCAGCTGGAGGCCGACAAGCACTGGGCCAAGGACCTCATGCGTGGGGCCGCTGTGCCGACGGCCGAGAGTCGCAGCTTCACCGACGCCGAGAACGCGGTGGCCTATTCGCTCAGCCGCACCCAGCCGCCGGTCATTAAGGCCTGCGGCCTGGCCGCGGGCAAGGGCGTGGTCTTGCCCAAGAGCCACAAGGAGGCGGCCGACGCCATCCGCTGGATGCTCAACGACAAGGCCTTCGGCGAGGCTGGCTCGCGCGTGCTGGTCGAGGAACGGCTGGAGGGCCCCGAGGTCTCGGTCTTCGCGCTCACCGACGGCAAGGGCGTGTACATCCTCGACGCCTGCCAGGACCACAAACGCCTGAAGGACGGCGACGAGGGCCCCAACACCGGCGGCATGGGCGCGTTCTGCCCGAGCACGCTCATCGACGACGCCACGATGGAGCGCGTCGAGCGTGAGATCCTGCTGCCGGTCATCGACAGCATGCGCCGTGACGACATCGACTACCGCGGCGTCATCTACGCGGGCCTCATGCTGACGTCCGCGGGCCCCAAGGTGCTCGAGTTCAACGCGCGTTTTGGTGACCCCGAATGCCAAGTGCTCATGCCACGCCTGGCCAGCGACGTGCTCGAGATGCTCTACGCCACGGCCACAGGCACCGTGGAAGACCTCGAACTCGCCTGGCACCCGGGCGCGGCGGTGTGCGTGGTCCTCGCCAGCGAAGGCTACCCCGAGAAGCCGATCACGGGCATGCCCATCACCGGCATCGACGAGGCCCAGGCGATGGAGGGCGTGTTCGTCTATCACGCGGGTACGAAGGTCGATAAGACGGGCCAGCTCGTCACCGCCGGCGGCCGCGTGCTGGGCGTCACGGGCCTGGGCGCCACCGTCGAGGACGCTCGCGAGCGGGCCTACGCCGCCGCGGACAAGATCCACTTCAAGGGCGTGCAACTCCGCCGGGACATCGCCCTGGGGGCCCTAGAAGCCCCCCGGGTTGTCTCCAATCGGCAGGGATAGCCCCCAGTTCGACTGGGCTCTCCCGCGCATACACTCTTCCCTCGCCCGGGCGGCGACCTCCTCGAACCCCGATCGCCCGGGCCAACAGGGAGAATGAACATGCAACGCATCAGCACACTGCTTTCCTCGTGCGGCCGTGGTCCCGTGGTCGCTGTCGCGATCGCCGCCGGCATCGCCCTCGGCTTCGGCATCGCCGCCGGCACGCACGGAGGTAGCGGGAGCGCCACCATCCAACCCGTCCAGAACGGCCAGGAAGGCCAAGAGGGCTGGGGCGAGATGGATCCTGAGGCCATGATGGAGATGATGGCCCAGTTGAACGAGCCCGGCAATGAGCACAAGGAACTGGCCGTCTTCGTCGGCTCGTGGGACACCAAGATGGAGGCCCTCAGCCCCGGCATGGAGGCCTTCAACAGCACCGGCTCAGCCACGTTTGAGTCGACCATGGGCGGCCGCTTCATCAAGCAGCACTACAACGGCACCATGATGGGCTCCCCGATGACCGGCATCGGCCTGAGTGGCTACAACAAGGCCTCGAAGAAATACGAGGGCGTGTGGCACGACAGCATGAGCACCGCGCTCTACGTGGTCAAGGGCGACAAGACCGGCACCGGCTGGGTCTACGAGGGCGAGGAGACCGACCCGATGAGCGGCGAGACCTTCGGCTACCGCCACGTCATCACCATGGACGGCAAGGACACGTTCAGCTTCGTCATGCAGTACCCGCCGGAGATCGCCGCCGGGATGGGCGTGCAGGCAGAGGAGGGCCAGGACTGGGTCGACAGCTTCCGCATCACCTACACCCGCAAGGGCGCGGGCAACGGCATGGTCGGCAACGGTGGTAACAACAACCAGGGCAACAACAGGCGATAAACCGCCACACACAGCCCTGACTCGCACCGCACCCCCGCCCACGCGGGGGTGTTTCATTCCTCGTCCCGCCCGCTTAGCATGCCCCCTCGGCTGGACCACGCCGAACGGGCCGCAACCCACCATACCTCCACGAGGATCCCCACGATGCCGACCATCCGCTCGACCACCCCGCTGCTCCTCGCCCTGGCCGGCCTGGCCACCGCCGCCACGCTCACGGCCTGCACCATCGACCGCCCTGATCGCGCCGCCTACCACGGCCCGCTGGCCGCCGCCGCCAAGGGCGGCCTGCCGCTGCTGCGTTGGGAGGAGGCGTATCAGGAGGGCTTCGAGCCCTGGCAGGTGCTCGACTATCCCGAGGCACCCGCCGACGACGTGGTCGACACGATCCACGGCGTCGAGGTCGCCGACCCGTACCGCTACATGGAGGATCCCGATGATGCGCGGCTCGCCGACTGGGCCGAGCGGCAGGACGTGCTGTTCGACCACATCATCGAGCACGCGGGCAACCGCGGGGCCTACCTCGAACGCCTGACGGCGCTGTACGACTCGCCGCGCTACGGCACGCCCCGCGAGCGGGGCGGGCGGTACTTCTTCACCTACAACGACGGGTTGCAGAACCAGAGCGAGCTGCGCGTCTCGACCACGGAGAAGGGTGACGGCCGCCTGCTGCTCGACCCCAACACCTGGAGCGACGAGGGCACCATCAGCCTGGGCGGCTGGACCCCAAGCGAGGACGGCACGATGCTAGCCTACCTGGTGCAGGAGGGCGGCAGCGACTGGCGCACGATCAAGGCGATGGACGTCGCCACCGGTGAGGACCTGGGCGTCGAGATCGAGGAGGCCAAGTTCAGCGGAATCACCTGGGCCAAGGACGGCAGCGGCTTTTATTACAGCCGCTACCCCGAGAAGCCCACCGGCAGCGCCGAACTCACGAGCCTGAACCAGGACCAGAAGGTCTACTTCCACCGCATGACCGAGACCGAAGGCGGCTCGATCGCTTGGGAAGACGAGCTGGTCTGGGAGACGCCAGACCACCCCAACCGCGGCTGGGGCGCGAGCCTCACCGATGACGGCCGGTTCCTGATGGTGTACGGCAGCGAGACGACCGCGCCGCAGAACCTGCTGTATGTGAAGGACCTGACGGGTACCACGCCGGGCATGGAAGACTTCCGCCCGATCATTAGCGAGTTCGAGGCACGCTATAGCGTGCTGGGCAGCGTGCCCGTGATGGCCGGCACGCAGGAGGGCCACGAGCCGGCCCGCCTGATCGTCTACACCACCGACGATGCGCCCTTCGGCCGCGTCATCTCGATCGACCCGGCCAACCCCGGCCGCGAGAACTGGACCGAGGTCATCCCCGAGGGCGACGTCGCTATGCAGGGCGCGTCGATGGTCGGCGGGCACATCATCACCCGGGCCCTGCGTGACGTGCTGCCCGAGGTCAACGTCTACACGCCAAGCGGCGAGCTCGTGCGCACCGTCGAGCTGCCGGGCGTGGGCAGCGCTTTCGGTTTTGGCGGCCGCCAGAGCGACACGTACACCTATTACGGCTTCTCCAGCTTCGCCCAGCCCAGCACCACGTACCGCTACGACATCGCGTCGGGCGAGAGCACGGTCTTCCGGGAGTCCGAGGTCGACTTCGATTCCGAGCCGTACGTGACCAGGCAGGTCTTCTACTCGTCCAAGGACGGCACCCGCGTGCCCATGTTCATTACCCACAAGAAGGACGCCAAGCTCGACGGCAGCAACAAGACGCTGCTGTACGGCTACGGCGGCTTCGGCATCCCGCTGACCCCCGGCTTCAGCACGAGCCGGGCGGCGTGGCTCGAGAGCGGGGGCATCTACGCCGTCGCGAACCTACGCGGCGGCGCCGAGTACGGCCTGCCCTGGCGCGAGGCCGGCAGCCGGCTGGTCAAGCAGAACACGTTCGACGACTTCATCGCCGCGGCCGAGTTCCTGCAGGCCAACGGCTACACCAGCCCGGAAAAGACCGCCATCATGGGCGGAAGTAATGGTGGTTTGTTGGTTGGCGCGTGCCTCACGCAGCGGCCCGAGCTGTTCGGCGCGGCCATCCCCCAGGTGGGCGTGCTCGACATGCTCCGCTTCCACCTGTTCAGCGCCGGCCGCTTCTGGGTGAGCGACTACGGCAGCGCCGACGATCCCGAGCAGTTCGAGGCGCTGTACGCCTACAGCCCCTACCACAACGTGCGCAAGGGCGTGAGCTACCCGCCCACGATGATCACGACGGCCTACCGCGACGACCGCGTCGTGCCCATGCACAGCTTCAAGTTCGCCGCGGCTTTGCAGAAGGCCACCGGCAGCCCTGACCCCATCCTGATCCGCATCGAGCGCGACGCCGGCCACGGCGCCGGCACGAGCGTGACCAAGCAGCTCGAGGCATACGCCGACATCTGGGCGTTCGTTGACATGGTGATGGGGGAAGAGGGGGAGGAGTAGGCGCAGGGATCTGGCGTGAGAGTGTAACTTCCACCTCCTACGCTGCGGCATGTCGCTCTCGCGCCGCTACCTCGTTGACCTGGCCACGAGCCGCCGGATCGACCTTGGCAAGGACGATCTGCGCGCCCTCGAGGAGCGTGTGAACGGCATTGTGTCGCACGACACCAGGCTCAAGGCGTACACGGCCATCGGCGTCGCCTCGATAATCGCTGGCGGCTGGGCGCTGGGCCTATCGCTGATGTGGGTGGGCCGCACGGCCGGCCTGCCGCGGCCCGCGTCGATCACGGCCGCCGGGATACTGACACCGCTGCTGCTCATCGGTGGCTGGTTCGTGCTGTTCACCCCGCTGCTCCGTGGAGCGGTCCGCCGCGCATTGCGAGACCTCGGGCACGACGTGTGCGCCTCGTGCGGCTACGTGCTGGAGGGCCTGCCCAGGAAGGTGGGTCAGGCGGTGTGCCCCGAGTGCGGCCGCCGCACGCAACCGCCCCTCGGTGCGACCGCCGCACACAAGAACGATCCTTGATCGCGGGCGTAGGCTTCCGGATCGGAACCGATGCCTCCGAAGGAACCGTGCATGTCGCAATCCCCGCACCTGAAACCTCCCAAAAACGCCCCCGACGCCCACCCCAGCCCGTCGGTCGGCTTGCCCCCCACCGCCGAGGAGTACGGCGACCGGGGCACGTACAAAGGAACTTGGTGGCAGGGCGGCATTCCCTGGGGCCGGGGCGTCGTGATCGTGATCGCGTTCCTCGTGGTCCTGTGGCTGCTGCGCGGTGTCGTGGGCCCGATGCTGTCGCCCGCGACGCCGTGAGCGGCGAGTCGCGGCCTTCGGACTGTCGTCCCGAGCCCCGGAAACGCCCAACCGCGATGGTTGCGGTCGTGGCTGGCTCGGCAAGCGCTGGAAAGATGCTGGGGCATGGCCCATGGGCGAAGTGTTAGGTTCGATGCCTGAGTGACAAGTCCCAGGCGGAGGGGGAGCGCAACGTCTTGCGTCTCCGCTCCCTTGAACGCATGGGAGGCATCGAATGCTTACGAATTCGTTACCGTTGGCTCGGATTCGGGCCGGGTCCGTCACCGCACTGCTCGCCGCTGTGGGCTCCGTTGGGGGCTCGCTCGGGGCTTCCGCTGTGGGCCTGGGCGGCTTGCCCGCACTGGGCGTGCTGGCACTGGGCACCACCGCCCACTGTGCCATGGTCCAATGCGGACCGCTGGACGTGACCCAGTCGATCGATCCGGACACCATCCAGCCTGCGCGGGCGGTGTGGTGCGGCTCGCTCGAAACAAACGCCGAGACGCAGATCGGCCGCGAATTTACCGCGCCCTACGACATGACGATCTCGTGCGTGACCTTTGGCGTGACGAGCAACACCGGGGCGGCGTGGCCATGCCACGTGCGCATCCTGGGTGGGCCGATTACGGCCCCCCACGCCACGCGACCGGTGCTATCCGAAACGACGGTGATGGTGCCCGCCGGGACGACGGGCGAATTCTTCACCGCGACGCTGCCGGCAGCCTTCCTGCCCGCGGGCGCTCCATTCATCGTCGAACTCGACACACCCTCGCGCAGGCCGTCAGATGGCGGCGACGGGGCGCTGCTGTCGCTTGGATTCAACGGGTTGGGGCAGTCGTCGCCGACGTATCTGCGGGCGCCCGCCTGCGGGGCACACGAGTTCATCGACACCGCCGTCGTAGGTTTTCCTAACAGCCATGCGGCGATCTCGGTCGGCGTGATCGATGCGTTTGAGTTGCCGACGCTTGGTGGATTCCCCATCACGCCGATCGGCCCGGTCGTCGTTGGCACGGCGGGCGGTGAGGTGGCCGCGTTTGGCGACGGCGGCCTGTCCATCGCGCTTGGCGACCTGACGATGGGCGCCGACCTCTCATTCCGCGTGATGTCCACTGGCGACGAGACCGATCCGATCGTCGACATCGGCTTCCACGGGGCGACCACGAGCGATCGGCTCGTCTTCCATGCCAACCCGGCCGACCCGGACCAGGCCGTGCTGGACGTGCTCTCGGACAACCCGGCGTTCGATCGCTTCCGCGTACGTGTGTTTCGTGACGGCGTAGAGGTGGGCACACTGGAAGACCAGGCGTCGGGCTCGGTTCGCTTCGCCGACGCGGGCGAAGGGCCGATCTGGGACTTCATCAAGGGGCTCTTTGGCGGTGGCTTCAAGGCCGAGTGCAAGATCCATAAGGAATACTTCGAGAGCGGCGCGCTGAAGAGTTCGACGCAGACGTACGGCGCGTCGTTCGGAACAGCCGTTGTGGTGCCACCGGACGGCGGCGTCCGGTTGATCGGCGACGAGGTCTGGATCGAGCCGATGATGCCAACCCTCGCTGGAGAGCCGCCCCTGGACCTGAGTGTGACCATTAGCGGGCTGGTGGGCGTGGCGGTCGACGTGGACTCGAGCGCACCTGGCGTTGTGATCGGTGAGGCCGAGTCGAAACCGCGCCCCGTCGACGGCGGCGTTGCGACGCAGGTGGGCGTGTCAATTCGTACAAAGAACGCCGATGAGAGTTCGCCGGAGTTGATCGCAGCTCAAATGATCGGTGATGGGGCGCCAGATCTTCGTGTGCTGCCCAGCCTCGATCCAGAGGCTGACAACGGCTTCCACATGGAACTCGGCGGCGTCGTGTCAGCCACAGTCGGCCTCGATGTGCAGGCACCAGACCCGTCGGCCGCGTGCATGACGGTGTGCTCGTTCGAGGTAGGGCCGGTCAGCATCCCGACGGGCAAGACGATCTTCGATCCCTGGCCTATCGAGCCGTCGCTGACAGCCATCGCGCCCGACTTCAGCAGCGTTGGCGATGAGACGTACACGCTCCAGATCTTTGATGATTCGGGCACGATGGTGCACACGGAGTCGGGGCTCCAGGGGATCGCCGGCGGTACGAGTCAGTGGCCGTCGAAGGTCGGCAAGTTGGGCGGCCCCACGCCGTGCTTCACGATCTGCTACCCGACCGACACGCTCATGCGCCTGCCCGACGGCCGCGAGTTCCTTGTACACGAGGTCCGTGCGCTCGCGGAGGGTGCGCCGCCGGCGGGGCCGCTGGCATCGCTGGACTTCACCGTGCAGAACATGTCCGAGCTGGTGCTGTTCGATCCGGAGACGGTGCTGCCGGAGATCAACGAGCCGTGCTACGCCGACCTGGACGGTGATGGGGCGCTGACGCTGTTCGACTTCCTGGCGTTCCAGAACCTGTTCGCGACCGGCGATCCGGTGGCGGACTGCGATAGCGACGGTGCATTGACGCTGTTCGACTTCTTGTGCTTCCAGAACGAATTCGCGGTTGGCTGTCCATAAGCCATGCGGTTGGGCGGACTATTCGCCCCTCGCCTTGCCCCCGCGAAGTGCGGGGGTGAGGCCTTCTCTGCCCGGCACGATCCCGGAGAGCGGCATGAGACCCATGGTCACGTTTGCAACAGCATTCGCGGTGCAGGTGATACTGGCGGCCATCGCGATTGGCGCGATGGTGAGCATCGGCGCCGGCCGGACGAGTTGGCTGCTCATCGGTGTGTTCGTGATCGACTCGATCGCATTGCTCGTGGTCGCCGGGCTTTCGGTCCATCGATGGTACAGCGGCACCCGCCAGTGATCTTCTCAATCGGGTGTCGTCACTTCGTCTTGGCTTCCCTGTGAGCGCCAGTACGCTTCGTTCCCACGGATGTATCGCAGCAGATGGTGGAGGTCGGTGACGCCGATCCAAGAATCTTCGCCAGACGTGTAAAGCGTGGCCCCGTCGGGTCCAATCACGATTGAGAAGACGTGACGCTCGTGGATGGGCAGCGTGGCCAGCTCGACGCCGGCCAACGGATCGGCCACGATGACCGAGCCGCCCGGTCCCACGGCGAAGAGCACAGAGCCCTCGGGATGGAACGCGATGCCATAAGGTCCCCACGGCAGGCCGGTGATGGCCTGCAGTTCGAGACCGTCGGCAGCGCTCCAGATGCGCACGGTGCGGTCGTCTCCTGCGGTTGCGAACATGGTTCCGTCGACCGACCACGCGACGGCGCGAATCGCGATGCCATGCCCGCCGAGTTCGTAGCGCTTGGTTCCCGTTGTCAGGTCGAAGATGCTGGCCATGGCCGCGTCCGGATTGACGACCGCGCACAGCAGCAAGCGGCCGTCGGGGCTGAAGGCGACCATGGGCACGCGATAGGCGTTCACCAGCAGTTCGAGGGCTGGCTGGCCATCGCGCCACACGTGGACGGTGCCGCTGGTCTGGCCCGAGGCGATCGATCGGCCATCAGGCGAGTACCGCGCCGACGAAATCGGCGTGAGCCCGGCGGCGATCTCGCGGATCGGCTCGCCGTCAATGCTCCACTCTCGGATCGCTCCGTCGAAGCTCGCGGTGACGATCCGCTCTCCATTGGGTGAGAACGCCACGGAGGTCACGACGCGATCGTGCGCGTCGACGACCAGCGGTTCGTCCCCAATCCGCGGCAGGATGTGCAGTTTGCCGGCGTCGTCGCCCCAAGCCAGGGCACCACTCATCGAGACATCGACCGATGCGTGGGTGTACGGCGTAGATTCTATCGTCGTCACCCACGGATGCTTCGACGCCGCATACACGGCCACACCGCCGTCCATCATCGCCAGAGCAGCCAGCGGCGGCGTCTCCGCCGAAGCGAGCGCGAATGGCAAGTTTCCGGTGTGGAGGAGCGCCCGCTGCTCCAACCCCGGCACCGCAAACCGCGCCAGCAGCCCGTCGCGCCCGGCCACGATGATGGATCCCTCCCGCTCGTCGAACGCGAGGCGGTCGATGCCCTTGGTGGGCACCTCAGCGTGGCCGACGAGCGTTGGTTCGGGCGATCGTTCGAAGAGGTAGAGGTGGCAGTCGACCGATAGGGCGATGAGGCGGCCGTCCCGGTTGGGCGTGACGTTGCGGATACCGCCGATGACGCTGGCGTCCATCATCTCGCCAATGCCCGGCAACGGCTCGAATCTCCAGTCGGGCGAGCGTCCCGCGAGCAACTGGGGGACCGGCATGGTCCTGGTGCCCGCCAGCACCTCGACTTCGCCGGCAGCACTGGTACGCACCACGTACCCAGAGATCATGGGATCAAGTTGGGCCAGCACCGCGCCACTGCGCGCATCGGCCACGAGGAGGGCTCCCGTCTCGGGGATATTGCCATAGGCGATTACGTTGGCCTCGTCGTCGATCCGCGCGTAGTACGCGGGCTGGCTGCACGCAAACGGCGGGGCGATGGCAACGCGCTCTTTGGCGTCCCACACCTGGGCCTGACCCTCTCCCTGCAGAACGACGAAGCGCCCGTTCGGGCTGGCCGTCGCAGTCTCGGCCCACGGTGTTAGCGCGGACGTGTGCTCGATGAACTGCCCGTCGAGCGACCACGTCGAGCGCGAACCGTCGCCGTGCAGGGCCCAGAGCTCCTGGCGCTCGATGTCGAAGCCGACGCTTGAGCAGAGGCCATCCGTCCGCGCATGCATCATCCTGGGCAGCCGGGCGTAGAACTCGGCCAGCGACCAGATGGAGCGGCGCCGCTCGGGCGTGCCGCTCCAGAGCGCCTCGTCGCCCGTGGTCACGCCAGCCCGCTTGGCCTCGACCCAGAGCAATGTCTCGGCGCGCTTCGGATCGCCGGAGATGGCCATCATGCGGGCTCGCTGCACGGTGCTGTCGGCCAGCGCCGCCTCGGCATCTCGTCGCGAGCGGTCCATGTCGGCGGCCAGCAGGGCGAACCCGACCGCCGCGAGCAGCACCGTTATCGCGACGACCGCCGCCGCCGCGGATATGGCGCGGTTCCGAAGGATGAGCTTGCAGAGCACATACGTCGCGCTATCTCGCCGGGCCGAGATGGGTTGGCCGGCCAGGTAGTCCTCGAGGTCTTCGGCGAGCGCCGAGGCGCTGGCGTACCGACGCTCGGGGTCCTTGGCCAGGCAACGCAGCACGATAGTCTGCAGGTCGGCGGGCAGGCGCGGGACGTGGCGAGAGGGTGGCGTGGGCGGCGTCTCGGCCACGTGCCGCACCACCACCGCCAGCGGACCATCGCACGGATAGGGCGCGGTGCCGGTCCACAATCGGTACAGCACGACGCCCAGCGTGTACACGTCGCCGCGCGCGTCGGTGGTCTCGTGATCGGCGCTCAGCTGCTCGGGCGCGGCGTAGGCGGGCGTGCCGGCGAAGTCCTGGGTCACAAGGGTCTGCGTTGCGCCGGCAGTCGCGATCGTGCGTGCGAGCCCGAAGTCGAGCACCCGCGGCACGCCCTGCGGATCGATGAGGATGTTGCCCGGCTTGATGTCGCGGTGGATGACACCCGCCGTGTGCGCATGCCCCACGCCCCGGGCGACCTGGAGCATGAGCCGCACGATCGCGTCTGCCCTGTCCCTGCCGGTGCCCGCCGCCGGACCGAGCGTCTCGGCGACGAACTGGTCGAGCGGCACGCCCCGGACAAACTCCATCGCGACGTAGCGGCCGCCATCGGCGGCGACGCCCGACTGGAACACCGTCACGATGTTTGGGTGCCGCAGGCCGGCGGCCAGCTCGATCTCGCGCTCGAAGCGGTGGAGCTGCCGGCTGGTGGCGAACGCGCCGGCCAGGAGCATCTTGATGGCCGCGGGCCGGCGCGTGTCGATCTGCACGGCCCGGTACACCACGCCCTGCCCGCCGTGGCCGATCTCCTCGATGATCTGGAAGCCCGGCACGGTGCCCGGTTCGGGGAGCGGTCTGGTCACCGGCGTGCTGGTCGCTCGGGCTGGCGTGCTGTTGAGCGCTTCGGCGAGATCGCCGCCCGCGTGCGCGAGGAAGCGGTTGTTGGCGCGGACGGTCTCGAGCCTCGCGCTGCAGGACGAGCACCGCTCGACGTGACGCAGGAGGCTTCGATCGGCGCGATCGGTCGAATTCCCACCGATCGACGCCAGCCGCTCGAGCTCAGCCTCGCCCGGGCAGGCGCGCACTCAGTCGCCCTCGTCGTAGGCGATGGTCAGCTCGGCCACGATCTCGCGCAGCCGGCCGGTCAGCCGGTTCTTGATGACGTACACCGCGTCGACCGAGATGCGGCACTGGATCGCCACCTCCTCGGCCGGCACGCCGCGGATGGCGAACAGCTCGAAGGCCCGCATGGTCTGGGGCTTCACGCGGCTATTGTCTCGGAGGACGGTTAGCGCCTCGGCGATGGCGGCTCGGTCGCGTTCGCGGTCCCACGCGGCCCGGAGCTCGCGCTCGTCGTCGCACGCAACCCCATCGCCATCGATCTGCGAATCGAACTCGGCCGCCCCACCATGGCGCGCGCTCTTGCGCCGCAGCTGCGAGCCGACGTTGCTAGCGATGCCGATAAGCCACGAGCTTAGCCGGCCCTGCCCGCGCTGGTAGCGACCCTGCGCGTACGCGCGCGAGAACTCGGCGAGGGTCTGCTGCGCCAGTTCGGCCGCATCGTCGCCCGCGAAGCCCAGGCGGTGCGCGAAGGCCGTCAGGATCGGCCGATAGCGGGCGTCGAAGGCCTCCCACGCCGGGGCGTTGGCCCGGTCGCGGAGGTCGTCGAGCAGTTGGGTTGTGGTTTGCGTGCCGAGGCTGACGCGGCTAAGAGGGTCGCGTGCGGCGGTCTTCTCTGCGATGGGATCGCGAGCGGGCATCCCCGATGGTATCCGGCATTGATCTGGTGATTCCCTGACCCGGTCTCGGCGCGGGCGATAGGAGTTGCCATGGCCGATCCCTCTTCAGCCCGCCAGGAGGGCCCACCCCGCCCGGAGGGCCCGCGCCCGGAGCGCGTCGTCGAGGCTCACCCGAGCCCATCGGTCGGCCCGCCCCCCACCGTCGCAGAGTGCGGCGACCGGGGCACATACAACGGGGTCTGCTGGCAGGGCGGCATCTCCTGTCGCCGGGAGGTTGTGATCGTGATCGCGGTCCTCGTAGGCCTGTGGCTTTTGCGTTGTGTTAGGCCGAAGCTGTCGCCCGCGACGCCCTAAGCACCCCGGTGCGGGCCTCTTGGGGCATAGTGGCGGCTCGCGGTGTTGGCGTCTGGGAGGTTGGTACCTCCCGACCGAGCCCCGGGATTGATTTCGGAGGCTTTGCCAGCCCATGATGCCCGCCCATCGGCTTTCGACCGACCTCCATCAATACCCGATGGACGCCGACCAGCTCTTGATGGAGCTCCATGAACTCCTGATGGACGTTCATCAACTTCCGATGAGCCTCAATCAACTTTTGACGCTTGACGATCAACTCTTCCTGAGGGCGTCAGGGCGGTTTTTCTATAGGCCGAGGGGATGGCCCGGGGGTGAGCGGTACCAAGACCCGCTCCGCTAAGCAACTCCGTTGGGACACTTTCGCGGAGGACCCACTCCGTGTCGGGCCGCTCCGTGGTGATCTCCTTCCGAGCCGCGTCGCGTGAGCACGCGGACCACTCCCTCGCGGCGCACTCGCTCCCCCGCACCCAGCGGAGGAACTGTCGGAGTCTTCGCCGGCTAAGTGGGCTTTGGGATACACCAAGCGAAGATCGTAGAACACATACAAGTTGGCACTGGTGGCGAAGCCTGGTGCGGGTAGTGGTCCGTCTGCCGCTCGGCCTGCACGCCCGCGCGGAGGCGGGGTCGGTGGGTGGGGAGCGGAGTGTTGGACGTGGGCTTGAGGGTCATGTGGGCCATCCGAGCAGCAAGAGTCCCCATAATTTGGCACCAACTACCCACGCCCCATGCGTGCCCGACACGCCATATCTTCACATTGAGTACTTCAATTTCAGGTACACTTATGGCTAACATCGGATGCAGCTGGGCGTCGGCCAGGGACGGCCGAGTGAGCAACTACGGTGGCCAGCGTATTGCTTTGCAGCACGAGCAGTTCCGACCGGCGTGCACGCTTCAAGGCCATTTTGCGTAGCCATGATGTGCGAGTGGTCGAAGCAGCGGACCCCGATGTCACGCTCGCGGTCTCGCTTGTCGAACGGCCCGAAGATATTCGTCAGTCCGGGCCCTCAGATCCAGTACCACACCTCATCGTGTGCCAAGATCATGTTGCACCGAAGAGCGCATGGGATTGCATGGATGCGGGCGCACTCGATGTGATCGAAGGATTAGACGAGGAGGCGGCCGCCGCGGCGGTGGTCGAACGGGCCCAACGGCTTTCGGATATCGACTCGCTCGTGGCCTCAGACGCGGTACAACGGACCGTGCTCGGCACCAGCCACGCGTGGGTGGCGTGCCTTCGGCGGCTCGTCGAGATTGCGCGGTTCAGCAGCGCGAATGTTCTGATTACCGGAGAAAGCGGCACCGGCAAGGAACTCGCCGCGCGGCTCATCCATGCGCTTGACGGCCGAGACAAGCGTGGCTCGTTCGTCGTGCTCGATTGCGGCACCGTGTCGCCCGAGCTCGCCGGCAGCGAACTGTTTGGCCACGTCCGCGGAGCCTACACGGGGGCGATCGCCGAGCGCGAGGGCGCCGTCGCGCTCGCCCACGGCGGCACGCTGTTCCTGGACGAGTTCGGCGAGCTGCCCATGTCGATCCAGGCCCAGTTGCTCCGTTCGCTCGAGGACGGGGCGTACAAGCCCGTTGGCGCCGTGCAGTGGAAGCGGGCGAACTTCCGGCTCGTCTGCGCGACCAACCGCGATCTGGATGAGGACGTCGGGCAGGGACGATTCCGCCTGGACCTGTATCACCGGGCCATCGGCTGGCACGTCCAACTGCCCAGCCTGCGTGAACGCACCGAGGACATCCCCCTGCTGGCACGCCACTTCGCCGCGATGGTCTCGGGCGGCTCTGCCCCCATCGAGATGTGCCCGGCGGTCGATCGATACCTCATGCAACGCGCGTATCCGGGCAACCTCCGCGAGCTGCGCCAGCTCATGGTCCGCGTCATGACGCGGCACGGCGGGGCTGGGCCGATCACGCCGGGGGACATTCCTCCAGAGGATCGATCAAGTACGAGCCAAGCCGGCTGGCCCGACGAGCAATTCAAGGACTCCGTTCGCCGCGGCCTGGCCCAGGGCCACGGCATGAAGGCGATCGGGCGAGACGCGGAGGCGTTGGCCCTCCGCGTTGCGCTCGAGGACGCCGATGGGAACTCTCGGCGTGCGGCGGAGGTGCTGGGGGTGAGCGAGCGGGCGGTGCAGATGAGGAAGGCCACCTCCGACTAGCGTCTGATTTTCTCAACACGCTTGTACGATTCACCAGAATACCGCTCGTATTTCTGCCTCCAAAGGCGCTGGATCTGCTCCACCATGCCTTTGTACTTTGCTACAGCATCGATTTCTGCGAGTTGATCTGGCGCAGCAATAATCAGTGCAAGGATTGGATCACTTCGGAAGTTACCGGTTGCCATCCTGATGGCATTGTCCTCCCATGCATCTTTGCTCATGCTGTTCGTGCCGCCATGTGTCGCAGATTGATTCCAAGCTCGTATCCCGATTTTCTCCGACTCTTTCATAAAACGCTTCACTTGGCGTTCCTTGTCCTTCAGATCCGCATCGGCTGACAAGTATTGCCCTGCATAGATTGCAGCACCCGTTGAAATGTTTCCGCCTGACCGAGTATAATGAGCGACCAGCCTTTCAATGCGCTCCGCGATTACGCCCATTCGCACATATCGCAGACTCATAAGCCGGTGATTCTCACGCTCAACATGCCTAAGGCTTGACGTTGTCTTAACTTTACCTGCCCAACTTCGGAGTTGCTGATCCGCATACTTTACAAACGAGGGCTCGGAAGTCTCCGAGTCCTGATTCTCCATTGCGCTGTCGTACTCTGACTCCATGCTCTGCATGTCTTCGAATCCATGTTTCCAAGGATTATTGCGTGCCCTCTTGGTGGGACTGCTGGACTTGCTTGCCTGCCGCTTCTTTCCAGATGCTTTGCGTTTGTTCTTCTTACCAAAGCCTAGAAAGGCCTCTTCTTCATAGTTCACCAACGCCTGCTGACGCGGAATGACCAGCTCGAACACTTCCTCTTCATTTGCCAGAGGTTGATCGCCAATACCGTTGGAAGGCGCACAAGTACAAGTCATGTTTTACTCCTTGCTGTCCACTTGGGCTTAAGCCCGGGGTTTCCAATCTAGCTGCGAGTTGACGACAGCAGCTCCTGCGGCGGCGTCACGATCCGCCGCAGCGTCGCCGGGTCCGCCTTCGTGTCCGACAGGTCCACGCCCGTGACAACGCGATACGAGTGCACGTACGCCTGGATCTCCTCGCGCCAGTAGTTCGCCCAGTTCGCGGCGCTCGCGGCGCTGGAGGTCGCGCTCCAGTCGCCGAAGCGGATCGAGAGCAGGAGGCGCTCGCCGAAGGTCGCCAGCTCGTAGAAGTAGCGGAACGAGGTGTCGCCCCAGCCCTGGAGCTTGCGCATCGTGTCGACGCGGCCCATGAAGGCGGCGGGGTAGGGCACCATCACGCGGCCGCGCAGGAACTCGCGCATCTCTTCGCGTCCCAATATCCACTGCTCCACGAGCATTTCGATGCGCGACTGGTGGGGCAGGTCGCCGAACTGGTTGCCGGCGCCCTCGGCCAGCAGCAGGTGGACCTCCTTCAAGCTGTTGAGCATCGGGAAGGTATCGGGGATGACCTGCGTGTCCTCGGCGGCCTTGTAGTACGCCAGGGCCATGCGGAGCAGGTTGTGGAAGCCGGCGATAAACTTCGAGCGGCTGTCGGCGGTGCACATCCGGGGGATGGCCTTGCCACGCAAACTCATGCCATAATGGTGGTCGTACTCGTACACGCGGCGGAGCACGCTGAGCTGGTTGCTCTCGTCCTGCACGTAGCCCCACAGGATGTTGCCCAGGGGGCGCAGCGGATCGATGTCCAGGTCGGCCAGCGGGTCGTTCGCGTCGCACGCCCGGCGGTTCTGGAACCGCCGCGTGATGGCCTTCATGGTCTGAATCTGGCCACCGGCCTCGTGCCAGTAGTTCCAGATGAGCTCGATCATGAGGGGGCAATGCACGCGGCGTGCGAGCAGCGGCGCGCACAAGGCGTTGCCGCCGTCATCGATGCTGAGGTTGAGTGCGTTCACGATGCGATCGAGGTAGGGCAGGATGGCGTGCGTATCCGTAAGATACTTCTCGAGCAACTCCTGGACAGCCTTGAGATCGAGGCTCTCGTGGTTGGCCATGCGCGTCGCCTCACTGTCTTCGTTATGGAGCGGCCCCGATGCTCCTAGGTTGGCGGCATCGGCGCACGGATTCTCGGCGCACGGTGCCGCTGGCACGTAGACCGTCCCGCCCGGGGTCGTGTCTTCCGAGCGGGCATACGTGCTCGTAGCGCCACCCTCATGGATGTACATGCCGGTATTCAGCAACAAAAACACTTCGGTGGCGGCCTTGAGCGTCTGATACGCCTTCGTGCCATGGCCGATGTTCTTGAGTTCGTCCTTCTGATTCAACAGGCCATCGTCGCCCCGTGCGATCGACGAGCATGTCGTCGTTGGCTCCTGTTCATCGCAGAACACCGCCTGCAGGAACGCCGCGTACCGGTCGAACGAGATTGCTTCACTGCGGTTGCGGATGGCACTCCAGAGCCCTTGGTCGTCGGTCGTTGGCGGCAATGTTTGAGACTGGGTCACGTTCAGTTGTGTCATGATAGGACTCCTTCGATCTACGCCGCGGGGGCAGCGCAGGTGTTCACTTCGTTGCGGGTGCGCGTCAGCGCCCAGTGTGTCAGCAGCCTCTCGAGGATGCGAGTCTCTTGCGCAGCGCTAAGCTGCTTGTCGAACTTCGCCTGGCCGAGCACCGCGAGGGCACGGCAGGGCGATCGGTCGTCCAGCCTTGCGC
Source organism: Phycisphaera sp. (assembly GCA_025916675.1). Classification (NCBI taxonomy): domain Bacteria; kingdom Pseudomonadati; phylum Planctomycetota; class Phycisphaerae; order Phycisphaerales; family Phycisphaeraceae; genus Phycisphaera; species Phycisphaera sp. Next base: position 1,127,049 of record CP098402.1, on the reverse strand, counting down.
TGCCTCTTCGCATCTCGACAATGGTTCTTCGCAGCCGTTCGGGGCCCTTGCACGGGCAGGCGAGAACGAGCCGAAGGCTGCGTCCGCCGAGCTTGGGTGGGCGGTGCTCGGCGATGAGCCGGGCGAGCGCTGGCATGGTTGCCGACAGATCGGCAATGATGCGGCGGCTGCGTCCATCCAGCCCTTCGAGCGGGTACAGCCGCTGCCAGACGCCATCGAGGTGGCGCCATTGCGGATGCGGGTAGAGTTCCTGGGCCATCGCGCACGCCAGCCGGACGCGGATGTAGGGGAACGGATGCGGATCGTCCACGCCGATGCGGAAGACGAAGGCCCGCGGCAGGCTGACCACGGACATCACGCCGAGCACCGACGCGGGGCCCACCCGCGCGACCGACCAGAAGTCCGCCAGGATCTCGCTGATCCAGGTCCGCCACAGGGACCACACCTGCGGGCGATGGGCCTCGAAGCCCGCGATGGTCGGGCGGATCGAGGGGACGAGGTCGAGCAGGGCCATGCCCTGGTGGCCGACCTCGTGGATGAGCGAGGAAGACACCCCGCTGCCGATCATGCGCTCTCGCGGGATGCGCACGAGCGCGACCGGGTTGAACTCGCCGCCGGGCAGCCGGGTGCGGGCCCGGCGGATCGCGGCGCCGCCCCCTCGATCGAGATAGCAGACCACCGGCGGCGATGCCACGCCCTCGATGCCCAGGCCATCCTCGGCGGCGGCCTCGAGACCGGCCAGCCAGATGCCCACGCGGTGCTCGCTTCGTTGCGTCAAGACGTCCGCGTACAGATCGAATCGTGAGAGCATCGTTCCCGTGCGCAGTCGGATAAAGGTCAGGCGCCGCTGGGCCTCGGCGTCGTCCGCGCGTGGCTCCTGTTGCAGCCAGTTGCAGTACTCCGCGAGACGGTCCAGAACGTCACGCCGCCCGTGTTCGATGAAGTCGTCGATGAGCTGGCGGGCCGGGGCCGAGATGCTCGCCGCGGGGAGGGCAGCCATGTGCAGATCGAACGGCATCAGGTTGCGAACCCGCTCGTGGAGCGTGGCGGCTTCCTGCAGGAGGTGGGCTCGGACTGGTGGGGACAGTGGCACGCGAAGGCTCCCCTATTCACAGACCTAAGAGGACGATGCGGCCGTTTCGGCGCACCCAGCGGCCGGACTGGCCATCACCGGTGTTCGCGGCCTGGCCTTGGGATCGACGCCGACGGCGCCCGCCCCCCGCCCCCCGACCCATCGAGCCAGGACGCGGCATGACGCCCGGGGCGTGCTTGCCGGCGGCACGGATCATGCCCACCTTGGCCGCCGTCTCGTCGTCGACCGCCTCGTCGATGTCGTCGGCCTCGGCGGCCGCTTCGGCCCCGAGTCGCACGATGCGTCGGGCGACTTCGAATTCCTGGTCCTCGGGGCTCAGGCCCTCCAGCTCGAGGCCGAAGGCCTTCCCGGCGCCGCTGGCCAGCGCGGCGCCGGCTGCCGTGCCGACCACCGGAATCGCCGATCCGATGGCGCCGCCGACGATTGGCAGCGCCTTCTTGGCGATGCCCTTTAACGCCTTGCCCAGGAAGCCACGCCGCCGGCGGCCGCGTCGGCGCCGCCTTCTGCGCCGTCGGCGTCGACGCTCGTCGTCCTCGCCATCGTCCATGTCGAGATCGTCGAACTCGTCGTCATCCGCATCGATGGCAAGCCTCGGTGGACGACGCCGGTGGGTTCGCGCGTGGACGATCCGGTGCATGGTGCGCTCGAGCTGCTCGTCGTCGGTCGCGGCGAGGAGCTCGGACGCCAGCTCCATCTCCATGTCTTCGTCCAGCGGAAGGTCGTCGTCGTCCACCGAGGCCGGATCGGACCCATTCTCGTCATACGAATCATCAAACTCGTCCGCCATTTCGAGGTCGTCGTCATCGTCCTCGTCATACAAATCACTATCATCAGCGCTCTCGCGAGAAGCGTGATCAAATATCTGGTCATCGTCGAGGTCGTCCGCCTCGAACTCATCCTCGAACGGATCGCGAGCATCGAATCCCGTGTCGTCTTCAAATTCCGCCTGGATGCGATCAAGGTCGTGCATAGCTGTCTCCTGCGTGTGCTTGAGGAACGACGATGCAAGGAGCGTGCCAACGCCCGTACCCTCTCTTGGGCTGTGAGAATGAGGGCGTACGAAGCGAGATTCGCTTTCGGCAGGTTGATGCGCAAGGTTGTTCGCGGGCGGAACGCAGATCACCCCACAATTGGCCTGCGGCAAGTAGCATGTGTAGCAGACAGGTCGACGGAGATGGCCTGCTACCAGATCCGGCTCAAGCCGCGCGGGCAGCCGCGATCCGGGTCCAGGGCTCATTGGAGGGCCATAGGCCGCCGCGTTAGCTCGCTTGGAACCTCCGCCTACACTGCGGTCCATGCGTTCCCGGCTCATGCACATGATGGCGGTGGCTCTGCTGGCGATGGTCGCAGGAGCCATGCTGGGTGCGCCGGCCGCGTCGAGGGCGATGCTTGTCGGGCACGGCCACGGCCCGGCAGCCCATGGTCACGGGCACGTGCATGGGCACGCCCATCACGCGGATGATGGATCCGCGCCGCGGAACGAATTGGTGCCAGCGGAGCCCAACGACGCTTCGCATTGCTGCTGCCATCACCACCATCACGAGCCTTCGGTTGATTCCGACACCCTGCGTGGCCGTGATCGCGAGCGATTGCCATCGCCGCAGCCGATCGCGATTGCCGACTGTGCGCCTCGATGGGCGCATTGGGCCCGTGCCTTCGAGCGGGTGCGGCCACATGCCCGCGGGCGACCGCCGGACCACATCGTCCACCTCCGAACCGTCGTGCTGCTGACCTAGATCCGGCTGGCCCCTTCCAGCCGTGCTGTTGCGTGCGCCCGCTGCGAGCGGGCACGCCCGGCACCCCGATCCGGTCTCAACGCACACGTTCGGAGTACGACCCTTGCCCACGCATCCATCCCGATCCGCCGGCCTGGCCGGCGCGCTGCTCTCGTTCGCGGGCGTCGCGGCGATCCTGCCCGGCTGCCAGAGCTACCAGCCCAGGCCGCTGGACCTGCCCGCCCACGGAGACGCCTGGCGCCAGCGCACCGCCGGCGACGAGCCGGTCCGAGCGTTCGCCCGCCGCCTGGCCCAGGCCGGCCAGCCCACGGCCTTCGATCCCGCCGACGGGCTGGAGCTGGCCGAGGCCGAACTGGTCGCCCTTGTGTTTAACCCGGACTTGCGTTTGGCCCGGCTGCGAGCCGGCGTCGCACTGGCCACGGCCGAGCACGCGGGCCTGTGGGAGGATCCCCAGTTCGGCCTCGACGTGCTGACCGTCACCGAGAGCGCGGCCAACCCGTGGCAGGTCACCCCCGGGCTGGCCTTCACGATCCCCATCTCGGGCCGGCTGGGCGCCGAGAAGGACCGGGCCGACGCGGAGTTGTCCGCCGAGCTGGCCCGCGTGGCCGAGCTCGAATGGGCGACGCGCACCCGTGTTCGGCAAGCGTGGTTGCGTTGGTCGGCAGTCCGGCTCAAGGACGAGCAGGCCGCCGCGCTGCTCGGGTCGATCGACGCCCTGGTGGACTCGACGGCCAGCCTGGCCGACGCGGGCGAGATGCCGCGGACCGAGGCGGCGCTGTTCGTCATCGAGCGGGCAAGCCTGCGGCAAGCCCGGCTCCGATCGCGTCGTGAGGCCGTGGCGCTCGAGCACGAGCTCCGCGGCCTGCTGGGCCTCTCGCCCGGGGCCCCCTTCGAGCTGACGCCCTCGCTCGTGCTGGACGCTGACCCCGATGGTCTGACCGCCGAAGCGCTGGCAGAGCGAAGCCCGACGCTCGGGCGGCTGCGCGAGGAGTACGAGGTCGCCGAGCAGACGCTCCGGCGCGAGGTGCGCGAGCAGTACCCGGACCTGACCATCGGCCCGCTGGCGGAATTCGATCGCGGCGACACGCTGCTCGGGCTGTCGCTCTCGCTGCCCATCCCCATCCTGAACGCCAACAAGCAGGGCATCGCCGAGGCGCACGCGCAGCGCGAGCTGGCGCGGGCCGAGTTCGAGACGGCCTACGAGCGTCTTGCCGGATCGGTTGCCGCCCAGGCCGAGTATCTCTTCGCCGCAACCGAGCAGCGCCGGGCCATCGAAGCCGAATTCATCCCGATCGTCGATCGGCAGATGGCCGACGCACGCGCCCTGCTGGAACTGGGCGAGGGCGGTGGCCTGGTCTTGCTCGAGAGCCTGTCGCGGTCGGCCGAGACCCGCCTGGCCCTGATCGACGCACGGCTGGACGAGTCGCTCGCGCTGGCCGAACTGGTCGGCCTGGTCGGCCCGCCGCCCGATCCCCCGCACCAACCCGAGCCCGCCCCACCCACGCCGCACACCAATGGCCCGACCCCGACCACCGACGAGGTGACACCTTGACCACGACGAACACCCCCACAATCGCCGCAACGAACACCGCGACCACGACGCGCAGCCGGCACGTCCTCGCGATGCTCCTGGCGAGCCTCGTGCTCGCGACGATGGGCTGCTCCAACCGCGGCGCCGAGCCCGCCGAGCCGGCCCAGGAGTCCACGGCGGCGACCAACCGCATCGACATCCCCTCGACCGTGCGCAGCAACCTGGGCATCACCTTCGCCAAGGTCGAGCGGAGGCGCGTGGACGGCACCATCCGCGTGCCGGGGGCCTTCGAGCTCCAGCCGCTCGCGCGGCACGAGTACCGCCTGACGCTGCCCGGCACCGTGCAACTCGAAGTCGATCAGTACCAACGCGTCGAAACGGGCGACGTGCTCTACCGCTTCCGCTCGCCGGCGTGGCCCGAGCTGCAGCACGAGATCATCATGGGCGAACAGGACATCGAGTCGGCCCGGGCCGCGATCGACGTGGCCGGGGCGCGGATCGACGAGGCCGAGCGCCGCCTGGCCATCATGCGCGAGCGGCTGTCGTCGCTGGCGCAGGCCGAGACGCGAAACGCCGAGTTGGAAGGCCAGACGGCCGAACTCGAGGCCAGCCTGCCCCGCCTGCGCGCCGAGCGGCGCCAGGCCGAGACCGCGCTGGCCAACGCGCAGCGCACCCGCGAGCACGCCCTGCACCGGGCGTCGGTCGCCACCGGCATCCCCGAGGCGCAGCTCGCCGCCGAGGCCCGGCACGAGGGCCAGGCCGTGCCCGCTTACCGGTTGATCGACTGGATCGAGGTGCGCGCGACCGGGGCCGGCGTGGTGGAGGCGCTCGCCCTGACCGACGGCTCGTTCGCCCAGGCACCCTCGCTCGTGCTCTCGACGATCGACCCTGAGAAGGTGCGCTTCCGCGCGATGGCTCTGCAGTCGGACCTGGCCCGCCTGGGCGCCACGCCCGAGGCGAGCATCGTGCCGCCGACCACGCCGGGCATCCCGTTAAGCGATGGCGTCCAGGCCACCGTGACCATCGGCCTCGAGGCGCACCCCCAGCAGCGCACCGTAACGCTGCTGGCCACGCCCGCCGAGGGGCGGACCTGGATCCGGCCGGGCGTGTCGGCGTTCCTGGAGGTCGTGGCCGAGACGACGGGCGGCCCGGCGCTGGCCATCCCGCGCACCGCCGTGGTCAAGGACGGCATCACGCACGTCTTCTTCCGCCGCGACCCCAGCGACCCCAACAAGGCCATCCGCGTCGAGGCCGACCTGGGCGTGGACGACGGCCGATGGGTGGCGATCAACAGCGGCCTGTCCCTGGGCGACGAGGTCGTCCTCGACGGCGCGTACGAGCTCAAGCTGGCCAGCGAGCAGAGCGGGGTCAGCCAGCAGGGCGGCCACTTCCACGCCGACGGCACCTTCCACGGCGAGCACTAAGTGAAAGCGAGACTCCACCCATGCTGAAACGACTGATCCGCTTCTCGCTCGACCACGCCGCCCTGGTGCTGGTGCTCGCCGGCGTGCTCCTGGCGTTGGCGGCCTACCGCCTGCCCACCACGCCTGTGGACGTGTTCCCCGAGCTCAACGCGCCCACCGTGGTCATCATGACCGAGGCCCCGGGCTTGGCCGCCGACGAGGTCGAGCAGTACGTCACCTTCCCCATCGAAACCTCGGTCAACGGCATCCCCGGCGTGCACCGCGTGCGCACGAGCAGCGCCATCGGCCTGTCCATCGCCTACGTCGAGTTCGACTGGGGCACGGACATCTATCGGGCCCGCCAGCTCGTATCCGAACGCCTGGACACGATCCGCGAGGACCTGCCGCCGGACGCCCACGCCGAGATGACTCCAATCACGAGCATCACCGGCGAGATCATGCTGCTGGCGGTGTCGTCGCCCGAGGGCACGGTCCCGCCGCTGGAGCTGCGCGCCTACGCCGAGTACGACCTGCGCAACAAGCTGCTGGCAATCCCCGGCGTGGCCCAGGTCTCGGTCATCGGCGGCGAGCTGCCCGAGTACCAGGTGCTGGTGCGCCAGGAGAAGCTGCGGCTGTACGACCTGGCCGTCGAGGACGTCATCGCCGCGGCCGATGAGTCGCACAGCACGCTGAGCGCCGGATATCTGCCGGACGTCGACAGCCTGGAGCTGCCGATCCGCCAGAGCGGGCGGGTCCGGTCGGTGGCCGACATCGCGGGCACGGTGATCAAGTACCACGACAGCGCGCCGGTGACCATCGGCCAGGTCGCCGACGTTCGGCTGGGGCCCGCGCCCAAGCGCGGCACCGGCGCCGACGGCGGCCGGCCGGCCGTGGTCATGACCATCCAGAAGGCCCCGGGCACCAACACGCTAGTCATCACCGACCAGGTCGACGCCATGCTCGACGCGCTGGAGCCCTCGCTGCCCGCGGGGGTGCGGATCAACCGCCAGATCTTCCGCCAGGGCGACTTCATCGACCGCTCGGTGACGAACGTCTTCCACGCCCTGCGTGACGCGGCGATCATCGTGTCGATCATCCTGATCCTGTTCCTGCTGAACATCCGCACGACGCTGATCACGCTGACGGCGCTGCCGCTCTCGCTGGCCGCCGCCCTGCTGGTGCTCGACTGGATGGGCGAGACCATCAACGTCATGACCCTGGGCGGGCTGGCCATCGCCGTGGGCAGCCTGGTCGACGACGCCATCATCGACGTCGAGAACGTGTTCCGACGCCTCAAGCAGAACGCGGCCAGATCCGAGGCCGAGCGCCGGCCCAAGCTCGCGGTGATCTTCGACGCCAGCAACGAGATCCGCCCGGCGATGGTCTTCGCGACCATCATCATCGCGCTGGTCTTCTTGCCGCTGATGTTCCTCGAGGGCATCGAGGGGCGGTTCTTCCGACCGCTGGGCATCGCCTTCGTAGTCTCGATCATAGCCTCGCTGCTGGTGGCCCTCACGGTGACCCCGGCCATGTGCCGCTACATGCTGCACGCCAGGCCCACCAAGCGCGAGTCGTCCGATGGCTTCCTGGTGCGGTTCCTCAAGAAGGCCTACGAGCCCGCCGTCCGCCTGGCGATCCGCCTGCGGCTGGTGGTGCTCTCGCTGGCCGGCCTGGCGACGGTGCTGGCCCTCTGGCTCGCGTCGACCTTCGGCACCTCGTTCCTGCCCGAGTTCAACGAGGGCACGTTCACCGTTGGGCTGTTCGCCCCGCCGGGCACCTCGCTGGTGGCCAGCGACCGCATGGCCTCGGCCATCGAGCGGCAGCTCCTGGCGGTCGACGGCGTCAAGAGCGTCACTCGGCGCACCGGCCGGGCCGAGCGCGACGAGCACGCCGAGCCGGTGAGCAACTCGGAGATCGACGTGACGGTCCTGCCCGGGTACGACAACGAGGCGGTGCGCGAGCAGATCTCGCGGATCCTCGAGCGCGTGCCGGGCATCACCACCAACATCGGCCAGCCCATCGAGCACCGGCTCAGCCACATCCTCTCGGGCACGCCCGCGGCCATCGCCATCAGCGTGTACGGCGACGACCTGGACGTGCTGCGCGCCATCGCCAAGGAGATCGAGGCCGCCCTCAAGCCGCTGCCGGGCGCCCGCGACGTGGCGGCCAACCGCGAGGTCATGATCCAGTCGCTGCCCGTCGACTACCAGCCCGCCGAGCTCGCGGCGTACGGGCTGACGCCCCGGGCCGCCGCCGAGCAGGTCCGCAACGCCATCTTCGGCGTCCAGGTCGCCGAGGTGAACGAGGGCGTGCGTCGATATTCGCTGGTGGTGCGCCTCGAGGACGAGCAGCGCGACACCGTGGGCGACCTGAAGAACCTGGTGCTTCGCGGCAAGGGCGGGGCCCTGGTGCGCCTCGACGAGGTCGCGGTTATCGGCCCCGAGATGGCCTCGAACCTCATCGCCCGCGAGAACGCCCAGCGCAAGGCCGTCGTCTCGCTGAACGTGGCCAAGGGCTCGAACCTGGGCCACCTCGTCGGACAGGTGCGCGAGCGCGTCGACCCGATCGTGCAACGCCACGGCTACACGGTCAAGTACGGCGGCCAGTTCGAGGCCCAGCAGTCGGCCAGCCGCACGATCACGCTGTTCAGCGGCGTGGTCGTGCTCATCATGGTGCTGCTCTTGAACCTGGCTATCGGGTCGCTCCGCGTCTCGCTGCTGGTGCTGGTGAACCTGCCGCTGGCGCTGATCGGCGGCATCCTGGCGATCTTCATCACCGAGTCGCCCAACGTGTTCACCAACGCGGCGGCCCTGTTCGGCGCGGGGACCTATACCGCCCCGGTCATCTCCATCGCCAGCCTGGTGGGCTTCATCACGCTGTTCGGCATCGCCGTGCGCAACGGCATCCTGCTGGTCAACCACTACAAGCACCTGATGACCGAGGAGGGCGTGCCGATGCACGCGGCCATCGTGCAGGGCTCGATGGAACGGCTCGTGCCGATCCTCATGACCGCCCTCACGGCCGCCCTCGCCCTGATCCCCATCATCCTCAAGGGCGATAAGCCGGGCAACGAGATCCTGGCCCCGCTCTCGGTGGTCATCCTGGGCGGCCTGCTGACCTCGACGTTCCTGAACCTGGTGGTGGTGCCCGCGGGGTACGCCGCCATCCATCGGCTGAAGAGCCCGGCGGGTGCCGGGCGAAAGCACGCACGACCGGCTCGTACCATACAGACAAGGAGAAAACCATGAAACCGACAACACCACTCGTCCTCCCCGTCGTTGCCGCGGCACTCGGCCTCGCGCTTGCGGGCTGCAACGAGTCCCACGATCAGGACGGGGCCGCGCATTCCCACGAAGACGGCTCGACCCACGAAGACCACGGCCCGGGGGACAGCGATCCGGGGCACGACAACGACGGCGACGCGGGCCATGGCGATTCGGACACCCACACCCACGCCGACGGCTCGACCCACGACGCCCACGACACCGACCCGCAGGGCCACACCGATCCCCAGGGCGAGCACGCCCACCACGACGACGAGGTGGACCTCGACCCGGCCACCATCGGCGGTATGACGGTGGCACTCGCCCAGGGCCACGGCGCCGTCGAAGCGGGCAAGGAAGGCCACCTGATCGTCAAGCTGCCATACAACGACAACGGCGCCACCGTTGTGCGCGCGTGGATCGGCACCGACGACCGCACGCTGTCATTCGTTGGCAAGGGTGACTATGCGCCCAGCCACGACGACTACGACATCCACGCCATGGCCCCCGATCCGTTGCCCGAGAACACGATGTGGTGGATCGAGATCGAGAAGCCCGACGGCACGAAGGTCGTGGGCTCGGCAACGCCCATCCTGGAGTAGCGACGAGTACTGAATGCCCCCCGCGTCACCGCGGGGGTTCGTCGGAGCTGGGCCGCGGAGCGGAACAACGGCCCCCACCGAGTGGGCCCGCACGCCGGCAGCCTGCCGCCCACGCCCGAGAATCCGGTCCTCGCCGGCCGGAACCCCGGGCCGAACCGAATCCTGACTTTTTTTCTGGTCCATGTTCGCGTTAGCCATCCTGGAGGCAGCGCCAGAGGGGGCTTGGTCCGGATTCGCGCGGTGCGATTGCCAATCGCAGGGCTGCAGCTGGCAATCGCAGCCCTGCGGGAGCAAGCCGCAGCGGTAGGCCCGGCGATCGCCGGGGTGGTGGTGGCGGCCGCATCGCTGCGACCGCTCATCGCCGCGGTGCTGGCGGGATCCGAGGCCGTGCGAGCGCGATCCACAGCGGTGCTGGCGCCTGCCGCGGGACCGATAGTGGCGGCCGCACCCCCGCCGTAGGCTCCGCGATGCCCCCCCGGAGTGGGATCCCGGCGTCACCGCCGGGATCCGTCAGTCCGTTGGGACTTGGAACCGCTCGCTCCTGCCCTCGCGGCCGCTCACCTCCCTCCACCTTACCCAGCCCGCACAACCCCACCGGCCCGGCCGCAAGCCTGCTCAACGACGGGACCGTCGATGTCGGCCAGGCCGACGAGAACAATGGGTTTTTCGACGCGAGCGTGCCCACCGGCGTGCGATCGATCGACTTTCGCGCCCGCATGCGGCTGAGCAACGGCCAGACCAGCGACTGGTCGGAGACGGCCACCATCCGCTTCGACACCGCCTGAGAGAGCGGTTCGATGGGCGTGGCTGCGTGAGCCCGATGCCAGCCCGAGCCTGATCGCGAGGGCCTGTGCGGGCCCTCGTTTTCGTTTCGCAGGGTTTCATCGGCTGTGTGCTAGGACGACGCGGCCGCCCCCTCGGCCAGCCACGCGAGCGCGGCCTCGGTGGCCCGATCGATGTCCATCGACGCGCCCTCGCGTTCGTGGCGATCCCACGCGGCCCGGGCTTCGCCGGACAGGCCATCGCGAGCGGTTGCGATCAGCGTGTCCACGCCCTGGTGCGATGCGTCGCGCGGCATCTCCCAACTCGATCGCAACGACGCCATCGCGCCGCTGAGCCGGGCCGCCGTCTCGAAGGCGTCCAGCGAGGCCGCGAGCCCGATCGCGTGCTCGATCGCATCGGCCAGGCCGCGGCGGTCGCCGATCTCGTTGAAGAGCGAGACCGCCTGGGCAACCAGCGGGCCGGCTTCATCGGGCCGCCCTTCCGCCTGGAAGACGGCGCTCAGGTTGGTGCTCGCCAGCGCGATGCCCTGCTGATCGCCGACGGCCTCGAAGCATGTTCGCGCTTCTTGGAACCCTCGGTGCGCCACCACGAGATCGCCGGTCTTGAGCGCAGCCTCTGCCATGTTGATGAGCGACCGCGCCATCCCCCTGTGGTCGCCCAGCGAGCGCAGGATCTCGGCCGACTCTGCGTAGTGGGCCTTCGCCTCGACAAGCCGGTCCGCCAAGCGGGCGGTCATGCCGAGGTTGTTCAGCGACATGGCGATGCCGCGCTCATCGCCCTGCTCGCGTTTGATGTCCAACGACTCGGCAAACATCTGGTCGGCCGCGGCCAGATCACCCCTGTCCTTGGCGATGAGCCCGAGGCTGTTGAGCGAACCGGCCATGCCCCGATGGTTGCCACGTTGCTTCTGGATGGCGAGCGACTCGTTCTGATGCGTCCACGCCAAATCCAACTCTCCGAGCGCCCACGCTAGAGCACCGGCGGCATAGAGCGCGTCGCCACGCGAGGCCGTCGGTGCTGCGTCGGCGTCGCAGGCACGCTGGCACGCGATCAGCCCGACACGCATGCGACCCCGGATCCACCAGAAGCGCCAGACGTCGGCGCAGATTCGCTGGGCGACGCCGGGGTCTTGTGTGGCCGCCTGATCGATGGCATCGAGCAGATCCTCACCGCACGCTTCCAGTCTCTCGAGCCAGGCCACCTGCTCCGGGCCGACAAGGCCTTCACGCGCGTTTCCGGCCAACTCGGCGTAGTAGCTCGTCCGTTTGGCCAGCGTTCCAGCGAGCTCGCCGTCGTTTTCGAGCCTCTCCAACGCGTACTCGCGGACGGTTTCCAGCAATCGATATCGCACGGCGGACTCCGCGTGCTCGGTGTTGAGCAGCGACTTGTCCGACAGGATCGTGAGCACGTCGAGCGTCTCGAACATGTCCGCGTCGGGCCCGAGCACGGCGCACGCCCCCTCTAAGCTGCTCCCTTCCTTGAAGACCGCGAGGCGCTGGAGCACGACGCGGGTGCGCTGGTCGAGCATGTTGAATGACCAATCGATGGCCGCACGCAACGTCTGATGCCGCTCGGGGCGACCCGATGCGGAACGGAGCAGGCGGAAGCGATCGTCCAAGTGCTGCTCGATCTGCTCGGCCGACAGCACGCCGATGCGGGCGGCGGCGAGCTCGATGGCCAGTGGGATGCCGTCGAGGCGCCGGCAGATGCTCGCGATCGGCGCGGCGTTGGCCTGGTTCAGCGTGAAGCCCGGGCGGACCTCGCGGGCGCGGTCGATGAACAGCACGACCGATTCGCACGCGAGCAGATCGTCCATGGCCCAGCCCCCGGTCGGCGTCCGAGAGGGCGTGGCCGTTGGGGGCGTCGATCTCGCGGAACCCGGAGTCACCGCGGCAGGCCCAGCGGTCCTCACCTTGCCGGGCACACCGAGGCTGGGCACCCGCCACGCGAGTTCGCCCGGAGCGCCCAACGGCTCGCGGCTGGTGGCTAGCACGCGCAGCGCGGGGCAACGATCGAGAAGCACAGACACGAACTCACGCGCCTCGTCGCGCACGTGCTCGCCGTTATCAAGCACCAGCAAGACTGGCGACGCTCCGATGCTCGACGCGATGCTCTCGGCCGCCGACTTCCCCGGTTCGTCTTGGATACCCAACGCCGCGGCCACCACGCTGGGCACTCGTGCCGCGTCGCTGGTGGCAAGCTCGGCCATCCAGACGCCGCCCTCGAAACGCTGCAGCACGCGGCGGGCCACCTCGATCGCCAATCGCGTCTTGCCACAACCTCCCGGCCCGACCAGCGTCGCCATCGACCGGTCGTCCAGCACCTGGATGAGCTGGGCTACTTCCTCGCGCCGGCCAATGAAATGGTCAAGTTGCCGTGGTAGGTTGTTGCGGGTGGGCGTCTCGGCAGCCTTCTGGGCATCCGGTGCCGAACGACCACCTTGGCCATCGCCAATGGCTTCCCGCAGCACCACCCGGGCGTCGTGGATCGCACCGAGGCGGTCGTCCACCCGGCGAGCCAGGCACGAACGGACCAACGCTCCAATGCCGTCCGGGAGGCCCGCCGGCAAGCGTCCAAAGTCGGGGTCGGTCGTCAGTGTCGAGGCGATGCGATCGGCGACGGTGTGCCCGCTGACCGCCGGTTGCCCGCACAGGCATTCGTACAGCACACAACCAAAACTGAAGATGTCCGCGCGAACGTCGGCTGTCTCGCCACGGCACTGCTCGGGGCTCATGTAGCCGGGCGTCCCGAGCATCCCCGGCTCACCCCTGGGCCCACCCATGATGGTCGGTGCCTCGGTATCGGTAGCCTTCGGTGCGACGTACGCGATCCCAAAGTCGAGTACTTTTGCAACGTCATCGTGGGTCACGAGGATGTTGTCTGGTTTCAGGTCTCGATGGATGATGCCGTGCGCGTGCGCCGACTCCATGGCGTCGGCCACCTGGGCCATCAGACTCAGAATAGCTCCGACATCGGCCCGCCCACCCTTGACTACTTCGGTCAGCGACCCGCCGGCCACATACTCGAGCACGAGGTACGTCCGGCCATCCACTTCCAGCATCTGGTGGATCTGAGCGATGTGCGGGTGGTTGAGCTGCGCGATGATCCGGGCCTCGTCGCGGAATCGCGCCATCTTGGCGTCGTCGGACGCGATGCCGGCCGCGACCGCCTTGATGGCGACGAGCCGATCGAGACGCTCGTCCCGCGCCCGGTAGACCACGCCGTGGCCCCCACGGCCCAGCTCCGCTTCGATCTGGAAGGGCCCGATCCGCCCCGGCATGCTCATCTCGGCGGGAGTGTACGCTCCGCAAAACCCATATCGAGAATTTACTCCTCACACTGCTTCGCCCGGACTTCCGTCCTATGGCGGTGTGGGAAGGGCTGCCAGTGGGATCGGCTTGAGCCCCGCGGCCGCGCGGTCGGCGTTGAGTTGCTGGACGGTCGCGGGCCACGCACCCCAGGAGTAGTACTCCACGTGCATGTCGGCGAAGCCGACCGAGGTGCCGGGGAGCTTCTGCGCTGGTGCGGCAATGATGACGGCGGTCACACCGCTCGAAGGGTTGCTCAGCGCGAGCCACGATGGCTCGTTCCAGTCGATGCGGAACATGCCGATCTCGATCCAGCCGCCCTGGAGTTGGGTCCAGGTGAGTTGCGTGGGGGCCGGAGCGTTGGGTTCGTAGAACATCTCGGCGGGGATGTAACCCTGATCGACGAGGGGCTGGGGGTTGCTGGGGAATGATCCGTTGTTCTGGCGGTAGATCTCGACGGCTTGGATGAGGCTTCGGGCCATCGTCGAGTACCTGAACGAGCGCGTCCGCTGGCGATGTCGCGTGTTGCCGATATCGGTCGCGATGATCGAGGCCACGCACATTGAGATCAGCAAGAAGAACACGAGAACGGCGCGGCGGCGTTCGACCTTTGGCCAGAATCCGGCGAAACCCGCCATCGTGCCGATGATCGCGAAGAACAACAGCATGCCCGCGCCATGGCCGCCGTTCCTTCCCATGCCAAGAAGCACGAGCCCGCCGAAGCACACCGACAATACCATCACCCCGGTGCAGAACACGCCGCCGATGACCGTCAGCCGGTCGGGATCCGCAACCCGCGGCACGTCTTTGCATGATTCGCCCGGCACGACCATGGCCGCCGTGGCATTGACCGCCTCGCCGCACGCCGGGCACGCCCATGGCAGCTCTCGGGGCGTCGTGCCGGGTAATCGTTCGCCGCACGAGGCACACGCGAACCGAGCGTCGCTGCTGGAAAAATCCCACTCGCCCAGCTCGAAGTCGCGCCCGCACTCGGGGCAGACCGGGGTGTTCAGGTTCCAGAGCTCGTACTGGCAATCGGGGCATTGCACAAGCAGCTGTACGCGAGCCGGTGTGCTGGGTTTCGACCGCCCTCGCGCCCGGACCGCGGGACAGCTCTCGGTCAGGCCTCACGGGCATTCCCGCCCGGCGCTGGGGCTGCTCCCCCCCGCGTGACGTGATTGCCCCGAACAATCGAAGTTTGGCCTCGCGGCGGGCCGAGGCCGCCCCAATCGTTGCCAGAATCCCGATTAACCCTAATCTCTGGAGATCCACCATGTCCCAAACGAACGACGCAGACCACACGACCACCTGGCCCGACCTGGCCATCGGCCTCTACGACCGCCTCACCG
The DNA here is from genome assembly GCA_025916675.1 of Phycisphaera sp. Classification (NCBI taxonomy): domain Bacteria; kingdom Pseudomonadati; phylum Planctomycetota; class Phycisphaerae; order Phycisphaerales; family Phycisphaeraceae; genus Phycisphaera; species Phycisphaera sp. The sequence continues at coordinate 1,111,981 of CP098402.1, read as the reverse complement.
GCCGGGGTGCCGAGATCGCGTACGAGTTCGACAAGCTCAACGTCCGCGTGCCGAGCGGCACCGGCGATCGGGCCAACCATGCGTCTTGGATGCTCGATGGCACCGTTCGCATCCGCACGCGCGACGGCGCAACGGGCGCATCCGACCCAAAATCCTGATCGCCGGCGAGCTCATGGCGCATGCCGGCGATGGACCACGCCCGACGCGGTTCACCATCCGCTTCGAAGATGGGGCGGCCCACGTGTACGGCGCCCTCGGGCTCTCGTCGGTACTCAACCTGTGGCGTGCCCGCCGGGCGACCAAGCGGCTCCCGGTGCCGCGCCTTGGTGTGCCCGTGCGTGTCCACCTAGGCTGGCTGCCGAGCTTCCGGGTTCGAGTCTGAGCCCCAGCCGGTATTGATCTGACTTCTTACCCTACTTGGGGCCGCGGTACCGCCATGAACGCCTTACCCCAGGAACACTTGCCCCCCGCGGAAGCCACGGACGAACCTGCCCGCGTCTTGCTGACGGGATCGACCGGGTACATTGGTGGTCGGCTTGCGCCGCGCCTTCTCGAGGCGGGATACGCTATTCGTTGCGTCGCACGCGATCCGAGAAAACTCGACAATCGTGAGTGGGCCCGCCACGAGCGATGTGAAGTCGTCCGGGGTGACGTGGAAGACACGAACGCCCTCGCAGAGCAATTGCGAGGCTGCTGTGCCGCTTTCTATCTTGTCCATTCCATGGTTTCCGCTGGTTCGGAGTACGCCGAGCGAGATCGTGACCTGGCGCGGTCCTTCGCCGCCGCTGCCGAGAGTGCAGGCATCGATCGCATCGTGTACCTCGGCGGTCTCGGCGAGATGGGCGATGGTCTTAGCGACCACCTTCGTTCTCGCCGAGAGGTCGAAGAGGTTCTGGCCGATGGATCCACACCCGTCACCGTGTTTCGCGCGGCGATGATCATCGGTTCGGGCTCGGCTTCTTATGAGATCCTGCGATATCTCGTCGAGCGGTTGCCCATCATGATCACACCCCGCTGGGTCAGTACGCGATGCCAACCAGTCGCGATTGCCGACATCCTGCACTGGCTCGTGCGATGTCTAAGCGAGCCCGAAACCACTGGCCAGACTTACGATGTGGGCGGGGACGGTGTGCGCACCTACAAGCAGCTCATGTATGCAATGGCACGCGAACTCGGCCTTCCGCGTCGGATTATCATCCCCGTGCCCGTGCTCACGCCCGAGTTGAGCAGCCGCTGGATTGGCTTGGTCACGCCGGTAAACACACGCATCGCCAGGCCGCTGGCCGAGGGGCTTCGCAATCCTGTCGTGGTTGGCGACTCGTCCGTGCAAGAGGCCATGCCACACAAGGCCAAGACGCCCGAGGAGGCGATCGCTCTCGCTCTGGAACGCACGAGCCTGGCCGAAGTCGAGACCTCTTGGTCGGCCGCGGGCACCGTTCCGGGCGATCCCGACTGGGCGGGCGGTCGAGTGTTCACCGATGCGCGTACCACCACGATCAAGGCATCGCCCGAATCGGTCTTCAAGGCCGTGTGCAGGGTGGGCGGCGGCCACGGGTGGTACGCCGCCGACGTGCTCTGGCGCCTTCGCGGCTGGATGGACACCATCGCCGGCGGCCCCGGTCTGCGTCGGGGGCGCCGCCATCCGCAACAGGTGGCGTATGGCGAGGCCCTCGACTTCTGGCGTGTCATCGGCGTCGAGCACGCACGCCACCTGCACCTGCTCGCCGAGATGCGCCTACCGGGCCAGGCCACCCTGGAGTTCTGCATCGATCCGAACGACACGCGCGACGCGTGCACGCTGCACATGACGGCCCGCTTCAAACCCAGAGGCCTGCTGGGCCTGGCCTATTGGTACGCCGTACTCCCGCTCCACCACTTTGTGTTCAACGGCATGCTCAACGGCATGAAGCGTGCCGCGGAGCAGGCCGACTAGAGCCCTTCGGACGCCGCGGCCGCCGCTCGTGCTCGGCCGCGCAGCGCGGCCATCTTCTCGTCTTCGTAGTACAGGTAGATACCCAACACCTGTCGCTCGGGTCCGACCAGGATCAGGTGCGAAGGGTGGCTCACGTTTGCCATCGTGCTGCCGTCCTCGAGGGGGATCTCGCGGCTATCGTCCTGCCCGACATGGAAGTTCAGGCTGTCGCGCACGATCGAGCGCACCGTCTCGAATGGCCCGGTCAGCATCGCCCACCGCTCGAAGTCCACGCCGCGGCTGTCGCCGTACTCCCGCAGCACCGCCGGCGTGTCGCGCTCGGGGTCGACGCTGATGCTCAAGAACCGCACCCCGGTACCCTCGAGAACGCTTTGCAGCTCGAGCATCTCGGCGGTCATGCCGGGGCAGGCGAACGGGCAATTGGTAAAGATGAAGTCCAGAATGGTGATCTCGCCGTCGAGGATCGATTGGTCGACGGGGCGGCCATCCTGATCGGTGAGCTCGAATTCTGGGATGGTGTAGCCGACGAGCATCTCGTCTGGTTGGAGCGGGTCGCTCGCATCCACCATCTCGGCAGGCGAAGACAACCGCGGCATCATCATCACCAGCGTGCCGAGCAACCCCAGCAAGGCCAACCCGACAATCACGATCGCCATGAACTGCTTCTTTTGAGCCAACTCAGCCTCCTCGCGCTCTTCCCCAGCCCATTGTCAGCATAGCCAGTGTGACCCCCATCGCCGCGAACACCAGCGACAGCAACAGCGCCGCCGCGTCAGTCTGACCCTGCAATCCGGCCCCCACCACGCGCTGGCACCACGCCATGGGGTTCACCATGACGAGCGCCCGCAACCACCCGCTCGCGCCCTCGACGGGAAAGATCGCCCCACTCAGCAGCCACATGGGCATAAAGACCAGGTTCATCACGCCGTGGAAGCCCGAGGACGAATCGACCTTCCACGCCGTTGCCAGGCCAAGCCCGGTGATGCCCAGCGACAAGCACGCCAGTGCAACGATCGCAGAGAGCAGGCCCTCGGCACTCAGGGTTGCCCCAACAAGTGGCGAGAACACGAGCAGCACCATCGCCTGCGCGAATCCCAGCAGCCCGCCGCCGAGGAGTTTGCCAACAGCCATCGACCATCGCGGCGCGGGGCTGACGAGTACCGCCTGCAGGAAGCCCTCGTGGCGATCTTCGATCAACGAGATCGACGCGAAGATCGCGTTGAACAGGACAACGAGCGAGGCCATGCCCGGCAGCAGGTAGATCGTGAGCGATGTCCCGCTCTCATCCCCGAGCGACTCGGGCCGGATGCTGCTCGCAAAACCGCTCGCGATGAAGAGCCACATCATCGCCGGCGTGGCGATCGCCACCGCGATGCGGAGCGGCTGGCGTACGAGCCGCCTCACTTCTCGGTACGCCAGGGCGAGGGCCGCGCGCATCGCATTCATGACGGCACCTCGGCTTCCAGCGGCGACTGGGCCCGGTGCAGGTAGGCATCGGCGAGCGTTGGCTTCCGTACAAAGAACGGCGCGCCAACAGCCACGAGTTCGGCAGACCACTCGGCAAGCTGGGCCTCATCGGCGGGCTTGGCCAAACGCGACCCATCGGCCTGCATCTCCCAAGGCACGGCTCCACCCTCGATCGACGCTTCCGCTGGCACACCCAGCAATACCGTCCCGAGTTCGTCGACGAGTTCTCGCGGCGAGCCCTCGCAGACGAACCGGCCCGCCGACATCATCGCCACGCGATCGAACCGTTCCGCATCGGTCATCAGGTGCGTGCTCATCACGACCGCGACATCGGGCCGCTGGGCGCGCAGCGAGTCGAGGGCTCCCAGCAAGGCCGCGCGCGAGGGCAGATCGAGCCCCACCGTCGGCTCATCCAGCAGCAACAGGTCGGGCTCGGCCAGGATGGCCCGGACAAACTCGACTCGCCGGGCCAGCCCGCCCGAGAGCGTTCGCACCCGATCACCAAGGCGGTCATCGATCGCCTGGTCGGCGCACAGCCGCTCGATACGCTCGTCGGTATCTGCAATACCAAACAGCGCCGCCTGTAACCGCAAGTTCTCGCGCACCGTGAGCAGCGGATCGAGGGCCGGGCTCTGGAACACGACGCCCAGGCGCAGGTGGTCGTCTCGTTCGATCGACCCGGACGCCAGGCGTTGCACGCCCATGATGGCTCTCAGCAGCGTGGACTTGCCCGAGCCGTTGGGCCCAAGCAGCGCCACAGAGTCGCCCGGCGCGACTGTAAACTCGACGTTGTCGAGAGCTCGGATGGTCTTTGATCGGCGGGCACGGTGCTCGACCACGCCGCCGCTGATGCGCACGAGCCAGTCGCAGTTGCCTACCACCCCAGCGCGGCCCCGATGCCCGCGTCGGCGACCAGGGCCGCCAGCAGGATCGGCAGGTAGATCACCGAGCCGATCAGCACCCGGCGCGCGTCGGTCCGGGTGCGCGAGCGGGTGACCTTGATGGTCAGCCACAGGAACCACGCCCCGGCGACCACGGCCACGGGGACCGCCACGAAGCCCGGCGTCACGTCCATCACCAGCGGCGGCAGCACGGTCACGGGCAGCAGGATCGCCGCCCACAGCACCATCATGGCCCACGTCCAGCGGCCGGTGGTGTCAACGACGGGCAGCACGCGATAACCGCCGGCCGCGTAGTCGTCCTTGTACATCCACGCGATGGCCAGGAAGTGCGGGATCTGCCACACGAACATGATCGTGAACAGCGCCCAGGGGCCGATCTCGGCCATGGATGCCCAGGACCCCTCGACGCACGCCCAGCCGATGACCGGCGGCAGCGCGCCCGGCACGGCACCAATCCACGTGCTGCTCCACAGCCCAGGCTTGCTGGGCGTGTAGAGGAAGAGATAACTGAGCACCGTCGCCGCGATCAGCACCGCCGGCACGACGCCAACAAGCGCCCACGCGAGGACGATGCCGAGCAGGCACAACTCGATGCCCAGCATCAGCACCGCCGTGGGCGTAGCGCGGCCGGTGGGCAGCGGTCGCGTCATTGTTCGGGGCATGCGCGCGTCGCGCGAGCGTTCCATCCATTGGTTGAGCGTGTTGGCGCCGGCCGCCGCCAGCCCTGATCCCAGAATCGCCGCAATGAAACCGGACACGAGATCGATCGCCGCCGGCCGGTATGCCAGAGCCGCCAGCCCGAACCCCATTGCGCTCGTGATGGTCACGAGCCGCGTGATACGGGGCTTGGTGGTCTCGTACAGCGCAGCGAAGCTGATGCCCTGCGCTCGCGGCACGGCCATGGCTGCCGAAGCGGCCGCCGACTCGATACGGGTCATCTGCAACTCGGACTCCGGATGAGGGGGAACGCTCGATTCTGTCCTACAAGAATCTTTGCGGTGTGGCCGCAACGAATCCACCCCGGCCTCACCCGCCGCCACGCTCACCGGCCGGGCACCGACAGTTCAACCCACACCGGGAAATGATCGCTCGGAAACCCGGTGCTCCCGCCAATCGATGCCGGCTCCAGGGTCCACACGCCGCTCCGCAACACGTCCATACGCTTCCCCGGAAGCACATAATCGACCCTGAGACCGAAACTCGCGGTGTCGGGGGGCTCGAGCCCCTCCAGGGGGGGTTCCTGGGCGGGTGCCGCCACGCTCTGGAGGCGGGGATTCTTCATGAGCCGGCCGATCGGGTCGCCGACATCGCCGCCCTTGTTCGGGTCGGCGTTCAGGTCGCCGAGGATCACGAACGCCTCGCCCCGCTGGATACCCCCGGGCGTGCCGTTGTCGTCGGCGATCCAGCCACGGTTGTTGAGGTAGTCGCCCCAGAACCGGATCTCATCGTGGTTGCGCGCCTTGTTGCGGCCCTCGGGGCCATCGAACGCCGGAGGTGTCGGATGGCTGCACAGGAAGTGGACGATCGCGCCGTTGGGCAGCTTGACCGGGATGTCCCAGTGGCTCTTGGAGCTCAGCCGCATGGCGGCCCACTCCTCGTCGTTGTACCAGGGCGTGCCGTCCTCGTTCGTGGGCTGGCGGGCGTCGGGCATGGCGCTCCACGGCAGCAGCCGGAACGTGCGGATCTGGTCATCGAGCACGTCGAGCCGCTCATCGACGAGCAAGGCCATGCCGTACTGACCGGGGTAGGTCCCGAAACCCCAGGAATCGTTGCCGAACTCGCGTCCCTGGTCGGTCTGTGGTGGCGCTTGGCCATCGAGGCTCGCCCGAGCCGGTCGGGGGTAGGTTGTCACTGCATCGCCGCTGTTGTCCAGATCAAACCCGCTGGCCCGGCCAGTGTTCGTGGGCAGCATCACGGCCCTGTAACGGAGGGGTTCGAGGCCCTCGCCCTGGCTGATTTCAAGGTAGTGATTCGCAAAACGCTGGCCGTTGGAGCCCTCGGGCTCGTCCGTGGGCACGCCCGGCACGCCGTGTTGGTCGTAGGCGATCTCGTTGACCAGCAGCACCGTGGGCCTGAGCCGCTGGATGACTCTGGCCAGCCGCTGGACGCGGGGCTGGTCGTTCACGAGCAGGTCGGTCGTGGAGACGTCCTGGATGTTGAAGGTGGCCACGCGGATGGGCATGGCGCCCGGGGGAGGCTCGGCCTCCTGCGCCCACGCGGCCGCCGTTCCCAGGGCCAGGACCGCCAGGATCATGATGGGGATGGGACCGGTACGCATCATGGCCCTCAGGATAGAACCGGCTTGGAGCCGTGTCGGCCTGGGTGCTATCATCCCCCTCGTTCAGCGGCAGGACGGGAGCCGGCTGCGATGAGCCAAGGTGGTCCCTTCGGGATTTCCAGCGGCGAGGCGCAGGCAGGGGTTGCCGGCGGGCCTGATGGCCCCGATCGGTGATCCAGCTCTAAGAGCCAGCGTGTGAGCGGGATGGCAGCGGCCCCGGGCCGGTTGTGTCCCATTGCCACGCCCCGTGCCACCGCCGCGTCGGGAGGGTCCCGGCGTGAGTCCGGCATGGGTCGAGTGCGATTCGCACGTTTTGGATCAGGAGCCCGCTGGTCGCAGGCGCACCGAGCAGACATTCACTGCCCGATGGTGTAATGGTAGCACTTCAGTTTTTGGTACTGAAAGTCCAGGTTCGAATCCTGGTCGGGTAGTTTCCCGGTGCCCCGCCTGCTGCCACGTTGGTTCCTTCCCTTTCCCTGGAGCAGCGTGAACGACACCCTTCCTCAGTCGGACCCCCGCCCCTGCGCGATCATCCTCGCCGCCGGGAAGGGCACGCGCATGGGCAGCGACCTGCCCAAGGTGGTCCACCCCGTGGGCGGCCGGCCGATGGTGTCGATCGTGGCCGAGGCGTGCCATGCGGTCGGGTGCACGCCGATTGTCGCGGTCGTGGGCCATGGGCGAGAGCACGTCGAGCGAGCCCTTGTCGATGCTTCTGGTGACATCCGATACGCGCTGCAGGCCGAGCAACTCGGCACCGGCCACGCCGTGCTGGCCGCCGAGTCGGAATTGAACGACGCCTCGCCGGATTCCGATGTCCTGGTGCTTTGTGGCGACGGCCCTTTGATCCGCGATGACACGATCCGCACGCTTCTCGACACGCACCGTAAGGCCAATGCCGCCGCCACGCTGGCCACCGCGGCCGTCGACGACCCCACCGGCTACGGCCGCGTCGTGCGAGACGCCAAGGGCCGATTCGCCCGCATCGTCGAGCAGAAGAACGCGACCGCCGACGAGCTAGCCATCCGCGAGATCAACCCCAGTTACTACTGCTTCAAGCTTGGCCCGCTGATGGACGCCCTGCGGAACGTCGAGCGCAATCCTAAGACCGGCGAGTACTACCTGACCGATGTGCCGGCGCTGCTGCTGGCGGGCGGAGCCCGGGTGGAAGTGGTCGAGGCCGTGCCCGCCGAAGACGTGCTGAGCATCAACACGCCCGAGCAATTGGCCGTCGTGGACCGGATCTATCGCCAGCGGCAGAACGCCGCGCAAGGGGCCCGAGCATGAAGATCGATCCGAACCAGCTCAAGATCTTCAGCGGCCGGCATAGCAAGGAACTGGCCGAGCGTGTGTGCGACCACCTCGACCTGCCGCTTGGCAAGGCGCGCACGATGGCCTTCCCCGACGACGAGCTTCTGGTCAAGCTCGACGAGGACGTGCGGGGCCGCGATTGCTACGTCATCTTGTCGACGTGCCACCCGGTGAACGACAACCTGATGGAGCTGTTCATCTTCATTGACTGCCTGCGTCGGGCTTCGGCCAAGCGCATCACGCTCGTGGTTCCCTACTTCGGCTACGGCCGCCAGGATCGCAAGGACGAGGGCCGCGTGCCCATCACAGCTAAGCTGGTGGCCAACCTCATCACTGCTGCCGGAGCCGACCGCGTGCTGGCGATCGACCTGCACGCCGCCCAGATCCAGGGCTTTTTTGACCTGCCGACCGACCACATCTCGGCGACGCCGGTGTTCCTCGATTACTTCCGCGAGCGGCGCGAACGTCTGGGCGACCTGTGCCTGGTGAGCCCCGACGTGGGCAACGTGAAGATGGCCGAGGCCATGCAGAACCTGCTGAGTGCCGACCTGGCGATCATCAACAAGAAGCGCGTCAGCGGCAGCGAGGTTGTCACCGACTCGCTCATCGGCAACGTCAAGGGCAAGACCGTGCTCATGTTCGACGACATGATCTCGACCGCCGGCACCGTGTGCGAGGCGGCCCGCTTCGTGATGGAAGAGGGCGCGACCGAGGTGCTGGTGGCCGCGACGCACCCGGTACTCGTGGGCCCGGCCATCGACCGGCTCATCGAGAGCCCCATCAGCCAGGTCATCGTTACGAACACGATTCCGTTGAGCGATCGCGCCAAGCGGCTGGACGGCAAGCTCGTCGAGCTGTGCCTGGGCGAGTTGCTGGGCGACGCCATCCACAACATCCACCACGATCAATCGGTCAGCGCGCTGTTGCGCGATGCCGCCGGCGCCAAGCGATAACCGAGAAATGAAGCGATGCGACGCATCGCGTAGGAGAGTCCGCCATGCATGAAGATTCACCAACCCTGACCGCCCGTACACGAGACCGTGTCGGCACGCGCTACGCCAAGCGGCTACGCGAGAGCGGTCACCTGCCCGCCATCGTCTACGGCCACGGCCAGGACCCGCTGTCGGTCGAGTTCAATGCCCACGAGGCCAACCTTCACTTTGCCAAGGGCGAGCGGGTGTTCGTGCTGGCCATGGAGGGTGCCAAGGACGAGTTGGTGCTGCTCCAGGACCTGCAATTCGACCACCTGGGCACCGACATCATCCACGCCGACTTCCGCCGCGTGGACCTGTCCGAGCGTGTCGAGGTGACGGTGCCGCTGGAGTTCGTGGGCAACGCCAAGGGCCTCAAGACCGCGGGCGCGGTGCTCACCCACCCGGTGACCGAACTCGAGCTTGAGTGTGCCGTGACCAACCTGCCCGACGTGCTGGAGGTGGACATCTCCGACCTGGGCGTCGACGAGATGATCACCGCGGGCCAGATCCCCCTGCCCAAGGAGACGATGAAGCTGCTGACGCCCGCCGACACCCGGGTGGTGAGCATCTTTGTCAAGGCGGAGATCGAGGAAGAAACTTCCGAGAGCAGCGAGGTCGACGCCGCCGCCTCGCCCGAGGTCATCACCGAGAAGAAGGACGACGGCGATAAGGACAAGGACTAACCAGCACCATGAAGCTCATTGTCGGTCTTGGCAATCCAGGAAGCGAGTACGAGAACACCCGCCACAACGCGGGGTTCATGGTGCTCGACGAACTCGCCCGGCGGCACGCCGGGGGGGCGGTGGCGCGCGGGCGGTTCCACGCGGCCACCCTGGAATGCATGATCGGCAACGAGAAGGTGATGCTGGCCAAGCCCACGACGTTCATGAACAAGAGCGGTCTGAGTGTTGGAGAAGCCCTTCGCTTCTACAAGCTCGAGCCAGCCGAGGACATGCTCGTCGTCGTCGATGACCTGTACCTGCCACTTGGTGCCCTCCGGCTGAAACCTAAGGGCGGCGACGGCGGGCACAATGGCCTGGCCGATGTGGCCCGGGCGGCCGGGGGCGATGCCTACGCGCGGTTGCGCCTGGGCGTCGACAGCAAGCCGCAGGGCGCGAGCCAGTCGGGCTACGTGCTCGGCCGGTTCACGCTGGAGCAGAGCGACGCGCTCCAGCCCGCGCTCAAGAAGGCCGCCGACGCGGCCGAGTGCTGGGTCAAGAGCGGCATCACCGAAGCGATGAACCGCTTCAACACGCCCGAAGAAAAGAAGGCCAAGGGCACCAAGCCCAAGGCCGACCAGAATTCCGAGACCAACGGTTCTCAAACCAACACCAATACCACGAATCGTCCCGGGGATGCCTCGCGCGAGGCCCCCAGTGATCAACCCCATGGCCCGGGCGACACCGCACCGGCCGGTCACCAACCGCCGAACGCATCGGCAAAGGACATCTGACCATGCCCCCAGAGCGTACTTTCAACTACGAAGCCATGTTCCTCATCGGCCAGTCGACCGCGGCCGACTTGGCGTCGGTCATCACCCACATCGACGAGCTGCTCGCTCGCTCGGAGGCCAAGCTCATCTCCATGGCCAAGTGGGACGAGCGACGTCTGGCCTACGAGATCGACAAGCAGAAGCGCGGCCTGTACATCATCGCGTATATCGAGGCCCCCGCGCAGAAGATCTCACAGCTCGATCGCGATTGCCAGCTCAGCGAGACGATCATGCGCCTGCTGCTGACCCGGGCCGACCACCTGACCCTCGAAGAGATGCAGGCCGCCGACGGCCGCGAGGCCCTCATGGGTGAGGCCAAGCTCCGCGCCGACAAGGCCAACGAGGCCGAGGAAGAGGGCAAGGACACCGGCGTCCGCATGGGCCGCCCCGTCGAGGACACGCCCTCGGACCACTCCGAGAGCCGGTCGACCGGTGATAGCGACAGCGACACCGATGGTGATGGTGATGGTGATGGCGGCTCAGACGACGGCGACACGACCGAGAAGAGCGACTCGACCGAGCCCGCCAACGCCTGAGCCCCTAGCCTCGCCCGATTCCAGATCCGCCTTCTCCCGGGAGACCCGCCATGGCCGGCAACTTCAACCGTGTGTTCCTCATGGGCAACCTGACGCGCGACATTGAGATGCGGCACACGCCGCAGAACATGGCGATCGCCAAGATCGGCCTGGCGGTGAATCGCAAGTTCAAGACCCAGAGCGGAGAGCAGCGTGAAGAGACGACCTTCGTGGACTGCGACGCCTTCGGCCGGACCGCGGAGGTCATGGCCCAGTACCTCCGCAAGGGCCGCCCGGTGTTCATCGAGGGCCGCCTGAAGCTGGACCAGTGGCAGGACCAGCAGGGCAACAACCGCTCCAAGCTCAAGGTCGTCATCGAGAGCTTCCAGTTCATCGACAGCGGCCAAGGTGGCCAAGGCGGTCAGGGTGGCGGCGGAGGCGGAGGCGGGGGCGGGGGCTACTCGTCCGGGAACCAGGGCGGGGGCGGCGGAGGTGGCGGCTACGACAGCGACCCGGTGCCGCCGGATGACGACATCCCGTTCTGAGCCGGCGGCCATGGCAAGGTACACTTAGCCTCGCGTATCTTGATCGCTCTTGAGCGAAATGACGGAGCGGAGTAAGGGGAGTATCCCGTGAACAACCTCAAGAAGACTCTTGCCACGTTATTGCTTTCCACCGGGGCGGCCATTGGACAGGGCCTGGACTTGGAGTACGCGGTTTCCGACATCGGCGGCGGGATCTACGAGTACCGGTTCTTTTTAAGCCCGGACGATGGCTGGGAACCGGGGATGGGATGGGCCCATGTAGTCTTCGGTATTGGGGCTCCGTGGCCCACGCTGACGGACTGGTTCGGCGACCCGGACTCGTTGCCTGTCGGGCCGTGGGACGACTATGCCTCGTCGGCCGGCGCCGATTGGGCCGCATACTCGTTCTGGCCAGTCACAACGCACTGGATCCCCGCCAGCGGGGACGAAACCCTGGTGTGGAAGGGCACGGCCGCGGTGGATCTGGAACAAGGCGAACTGCTGTTCGGCACACGGTTCGTCACCGTGGGCGGGGCCGCCGCGATTGATCGCGCGGTGGCCGATCGGATCGACTTTGTTTGCGATCCCGACCTTGATGGCGACGGGGAATTGAACGTCTTTGACTTCCTGGCGTTCATCAATTTGTTCGAGGTCCAAGATCCACTCGCCGACTTCGACGGCGACGGTGAGTTTACCGTTCTTGACTTCTTGGCCTTCCAAAATGCGTTCGATACCGGCTGCCCCTGAACTAGAGGCCGCCTAAACTCTCTGCTCGCCCCGCAGGCTTTCTGCCGGGCACCACATACGCTGGGGCCACCGCTGATCGAACCTGGATCGGCTGGCTCCTCAACTCTCCGGCCCAACCCATGGGCGGAAAGGACAGCGACCATGGCTCGTGATATCAACCTGCTGCTGCTTGAGAACGTGGACAACCTCGGCATCGTCGGCGACGTTGTCAAGGTGAAGGCCGGCTACGCCCGCAACTTCCTGCTGCCGCGCGAGCTGGCAACGACGCCCGACGACGAGCTTATCAAGCAGCTCTCGGCCAAGCGGGCCCAGGCCGAGAAGGACGTGGCCGCCCATCGCTCCGAGCGCGAGGAGATGGCCGGCAAGCTCGACGGCCAGGAGATCACCATGGTGCGCGCCTGCAACGACCAGGGTGTGCTCTACGGTGCTGTTACCCAGCAGGACATCGCCAGCGCGTTGCAGACCCTCGGCTTCGAGGTCAAGCCCCGCGAAGTGCGCCTGCCTTATGCCATGAAGCGGCTGGACAACTACGAGGTGCTGCTCAAGTTCGCCACCGATCTGGAGAGCCACATCCGCGTGTTCGTCGAGCCCGACCGCACGATGGACAGCGACGATCGCGACGAGATGGAGTTCGACAACGAGGGCAACCTGATCGAGCCGGGCAGCAAGAAGAGCGAGCGCCAGCCCAAGGGCGAAGAAGCGCCTGCCGAAGCCGCCAAGACCCCCGCCGAGTAACTAAGACAAATCGATAGCCCTACGCGTAGCCTCGCGGCGAGTGCATAATCTCGCCGCGGAGGCGTCGCATGTGCTTGTTGCGGACGGGATACCGCTGCTCGATCGTGCGACCGAACTTCGTGGACATGCCGACGAAGTATCGAATCGGGAAGACCAGGATCTTGAGCGGCTTGCCCTTGATCTCGTTGACCTGGAGCTCGGCCTGCTCGATGGCAACGTCCAGCAGCGGGCGTCGGATGACCAGTGGCTCGCAGTAGCCCTCGCGCTGCATATACCCGACGGCGTGCTCGTGCCAACGCTCGAGTTCGGCCAGCGATTCGGTCCGGAACACCTCGGTAAAGACGCCCAGCGCCGGATACCCGTTGGCGAGATCGCCGTTGTTCGAAGTGAGGATGAAAACGCGTTCGCCGGTCGCTCGAGCTCGGAGCGCAGTCGTGAAATTCGCGCGAGGGGTGCCGCTTGGCCGTTCGGTTGCTGAGAAGTAGCTGTGGTCGGGGGCGATCTCCCAGGTCGCCTCACGGACCTCGAATCCGGGCGCCTTGGCCTGGATCGCGATCACCAACGGCAGACCCCTCGCGCCGGCATAGTCGGAGATCGACGGCATTTTCTCGACGAGTTCGTCCGAGGCCTCGTCGTCAAGCAGCGAGATCGCGCTCGATGGCTCGAGCCGGGAAACCTTGATGGTCATCCAGACCAGGACCGCATAGACCAGCACCAACAGTCCGCCGACGATGCCCAGGATCCAGAACAGCACGATCATGGATTGCGGGCCTCAGCCTTCGCGCGTGGTCCGCTGCTCGATCCGCTTCTCACTTTTGCTGAGCACGACACGATCCACGAAGCTGCCCGGCGTGTGGATCTGGTCGGCGTCCATCTCACCCAACTCGACCACCTTGTCGACCTCGGCGATCGTGTATGCGGCGGCCGTCGCCATCATGGGGTTGAAGTTGCGGGCGGTCTTGTTGTAGATCAGATTGCCAAACGGATCGGCCGTCTCGGCCTTCACGAGCGCGAGGTCGGCGTAGATGCCGGTCTCGAGCACGAACTCGCGCTCCTGGAACACGTCCTTGTTCACACGTGCCTGGGCGGGCGTTGGCATGAGGGTGCGTGTCTCCTTGCCCTCGGCAATCTGCGTGCCCGCGCCTGTCGCGGTAAAGAACGCCGGGATGCCCGCGCCACCGGCTCGGATCCGCTCGGCCAGCGTGCCCTGCGGGTTGAACTCGACTTCCAGTTCACCCGAGAGAAACTGCTTGGCGAAGGTGTCGTTCTCGCCCACGTAGCTGGAGACCATCTTCTTGATCTGCCGCGTCTGGAGCAGCAGGCCCAGGCCCCAGTCGTCCACGCCCGCGTTGTTGCTGACGCAGGTCAGGTCCTTCACGCCCGTGTCACGCAGTGCGATGATGAGCTGCTCGGGGATGCCGCAGAGGCCGAAGCCGCCAACGTGAATGGTGCAGCCGTCGTAGAGGATGCCCTTGTCCTTGAGGTCCCGGAAGGCCTCGGCGGCAGTGGGGACTTGCTTGCTGGTGACGGCGGATGGCATGGTCAAGATCTCCAACTTCGGGTCGAGCCCAAGGGTAGCCGCCGGGTTTACTGGCCGCCTCGATCGATTGCTTCGAGAAACTGCCGCCCGAAAGCCTCCAGCTTGGCGTGGCCAACGCCCTTGATCGACAGCATCTCGCGGTCGGTCGAGGGCCTTCGCTTGGCCATCTCGCGCAGGGTCGCGTCGTTGAAGACCATGTAGGGCGGGATTGAATCCTCACGCGAGATCTCGAGGCGCACGGCCCGCAGCTTCTCGAACAATTCCTTCTCGTCGGCGTCCAGGATGACGACCTCGGCGGGGCGTCTTGAGGACTTTCGTGTCCTCTCCTGACGCACCGTGCCCGAGCCCATCGGGCGGGCCAGCGTGATGGGCTGCTCGGCCTTCATCACGGCGTTGCCGAGTTCGCCGAAGCGGAGGGTCTCGAACCCGCCGTCGCTCAGGTGTCGCATCAGTGCGCCGGTTGCGACGAGCTGCTCGATATACATCTGCACCTCGCCCTTGGCGTGCTCGCGGAGCATGCCGTGGACGCTGAGTTGGTCGTGGCCGTTGCTCTTGATCTTCTCGGTGTTCGCGCCCCGCAGCACGTCGGCTACGTGGGCCGCCCCCCACCGCTGGTCAAGCCGGGCGACGGCGCTCATGATGATCTGGGCGACGCGGGCCGAGTCCTGCTCGACTTCGGTTTCGCCCAGGCACACGTCGCACGCGCCGCAGTTGTGGCGGCCGGGCGGGGGTTCGTATTCCTGGCCGAAGTGGGTGCTCAGCGCCTTGTGCCGGCACTCCATCAGCGCAACAAATCGGGTTGCCTCGCGGATGAGTTCGAGTTGGGCACGTGTCGACTCGGCAACCTGTTCGTCGAAGGACTGGTCCCTCATGATCAGCCGCGTCCATCGACCGGCATCCCCCGGGCCATAGAGCAGCAGGCACTCGGCGGGCTCGCCATCCCGGCCCGCGCGGCCGGCTTCCTGCTGGTATGCCTCGACGCTCTTGGGGCACGCCGCGTGGACGACCAGCCGCACGTTGCTACGGTCGATGCCCATGCCGAATGCGACCGTGGCGCAAACCACGTCGAGCTGCTCGTTCGTGAACGCGCGCTCGACGTTGTCGCGCTGGTTGGGCTTCAAGCCCGCGTGGTAGGCCTGGGCATCCAGCCCCATGCCGCGGAGACCGTCGGCGAACTCCTCGGTCTCCTTGCGGCTGATGCAGTAGACGATCGCCCCGCCCTCGCCGGCGTCCTTGTGCCGAGCGATGGCCTCGGCGGCCTGCTGGATGGCCCGAGCGCCGGGCTGCCGCGCGCGGACGTGGTAGGTCAGGTTCGGGCGATCGAACGTGCCGACGAGCACCTCGGGCTCCTTCAGCCCCAATTGCTCGATGATGTCCTGCCGCACGCGCGGCGTGGCGGTCGCGGTGAAGGCCTGCATTGGGGTGCCGGGCACGACGTCGCGCAGCTCGGCCAGCCGGCGGTACTCGGGGCGGAAGTCGTGCCCCCACTGGCTGATGCAGTGGGCCTCGTCGACGGCGATCGCGCCGAGCCGCCCGGCGTCGGCCAGCCGGGCCAGCAGCGTGCGGAAGCCCGTGGTCACCATCCGCTCGGGTGCGGCCAGCAGCAGATTGATCTCACCCGAGACCAGCTGGCTCTCGATCGCCCGGACGTCGTCGAAGTCCACCGCCGAGTGCAACGCGGCGGCGGCATAGCCGTTGAGTTCCAGTCCTCGTACCTGATCCCGCATCAACGCAATCAACGGGCTGACCACGACGGTGGCGTTGCCGCTGACCAATGGCGGGAGTTGGTAGCACAGGCTCTTGCCGCCGCCCGTGGGCAGGACGACCAGGGCGTCGCGGCCATCCAAAGCGGCCCGGACCGCCGCCGCCTGCATAGGGCGGAGGCTGTCGAAACCCCAGACCTCTCGCAGGGCGTCCATCGCCTTCTCGGGGAGTTCTGGCTGGGTCGTTGTACAGGTTCCGTCAGGCACGCCCAGAGGCTATGCGAGTGGTCAGGGGGGGGCTTGGGACGTTGACGGGACGGGGCTTGGCGCTTATCGTGTGGGTCTGGATTCTCATCCGGGCAGGCGGGGTGGTTGTACGCCCCGTGTCCGGTTCTGGATTGGGCTCGCTTCCACCGGTCGCGGACGCCCTCGAAAGGGTTTATTGCCATGCTTCCTACGCATCGCCAGTCGCACGGTCGGACGCGTCGCCGCCGGGCCCACGACTCGCTGAAGGGGCTCACCGTTACGCTGTGCCCGGTCACGAGCATGCCCAAGAACCACCACCGAGCCTGCCGTCAGTCCGGGTATTACCGCCCGGGCCTGACCATCGTCGTTCCCAAGCTCGGGATCGGCGTCGAGCGTGATTGAGCGTCCGCTCCTCTTCCCAGACACATTTGTGGCTCGGCTGACGCGTAGCGCCCGAGGGACCAACTGATGCGCTTGGCGGTCGACGTGATGGGCGGCGACCACGCGCCCGACGCCATCCTGGCGGGGTGCTTTCGCGCCCTTGATCCGGAATCGGGAGCGATCCCCGAGGGCGGTCGCCTCGTGCTCGTGGGCGACCGGGCCACCATCCTCGACATCGCCAAAGAACACGGGGTCGATCCCTCGACCTTCGACCTTGTGGCAACCACCGAGGTCATCGCCATGGGCGAGAGCCCGGCCAAGGCGGTCCGCTCCAAGGCCGATTCATCGATCGTGCGCTCGGCCCGGCTCGGATCGCCCAAGACCAAGGGCACGCCCGAGCACGTCGACGCCATCCTGAGCGCGGGCAACACCGGCGCGTGCGTGTCGGCGGCCATCATGCACCTCAAGCGTCTGCCCCGCGTGCATCGTCCGGGCATCGCCGTTACCATCCCGGGCTTCCAGGGCCCCATTGTGTTGTGCGATGCCGGGGCCAACCCCGAGCCCCAGCCCACGCACCTGTGGCAGTACGGCGTGATGGCCGAGGCCTACGCCCGCACCATGCTGCACATCGATAAGCCTCGCGTGGCGCTAATGAACATTGGTGCCGAAGAGGGCAAGGGCACCGAACTCATTCAGAAGACGCGCGACCTGATCGCCGCGACTCCGGGCATCAACTTCACCGGCTTCATCGAGGGCCGGGACTTCTTCGACGGCGCCGCCGACGTCGTCGTGACCGATGGCTTTGTGGGCAACACCGTGCTGAAGATGGCCGAGGGCCTGGCCCGCAGCCTGTTCAGCGCGATCGCCCAGGCAATCTTCGCCGAGGATCCTGAGCTCGCTCTGCGGATCGAGCCGGCCATTAAAGCGTTGTACAGCAAGAGCGACTACGAGGAACTCGGCGGCGCGCCGCTGCTGGGCGTGAATGGCACCTACATCATCGCCCACGGCTCGAGCAAGGCCAAGACCATTTGCGCGAGCATCCGGAATGGTTTCGAGTACCTGAGGCTTGGCCTGAACGACGTGCTGCTGCAGCGTATCGTTGAGGTCGAGGCCAGCATCGATGCCGGCGTCATGCGCGAGTCGATCAAAGCATGAGCGATACCAACATGTCTAATCGAGTCGACAAGGACACGGTGCACACCGCCGGCGGGGCCCGCGTGGGTGCCACCATCTTGGGTGCGGGCATGGCCCTGCCCAAGACCACGCTGACCAATACCGACCTTGAGCGGATGATCGACACCACCGACGAGTGGATCCGCCAGCGCACCGGCATCACCGAGCGGCGCGTGGCCAAGCGAGAACTCGGCGAGACGACCGCGAGCCTGGGTACCCGCGCCTTGCAAGCAGCCCTCGACGACGCGGGCCTCAAGGCTACCGACCTCGACCAGATCGTCGTGGCCACCACCACCCCGGACATGCCCACGCCAGCCACGGCCTGCCAGGTCGCCGCCAACCTTGGCGCGGGCCAGATCGCCGGATTCGACCTCAACGCGGCGTGCTCGGGCTTCGTGTTCGCCCTCAACACGGTCGACGCGCTCATCCGCTCGGGCGTCTCCCGCACCGTGGGCGTGATCGGCGCCGACGTCATCACCCGCCACGTCGATTACTCCAACCGCGGCCGCGGCACGAGTATCCTCTTTGGTGACGCCGCAGGCGCGTTCGTCATCGCCGGCAGCGACGACCCCGACCACGGCGTGCTCGCCCGCGCCATGCACACCGACGGCGGCCGCTGGCCCGACCTGTTCATCCCGCGCATCGACGAGGACTACCCCGCGGACTTCGACCACGAGGGCCACGGCGTCGACATCAACTGCCTGCACATGAACGGCCGAGCCGTCTTCAAGTTCGCCGTCAGCACCTTCGGCGACCTCATCCAGGAAACGCTCGACAAGGTCGGCCTCAAGCCCGAGGACGTGGACCACTACGTCTGCCACCAGTCGAACAAACGCATCCTCGACGCCGCCCGCGAACGCTTCGGCCTGCCCGAAGAAAAGTTGCACATCAACATCGACCGCTACGGCAACACGGTGGCCGCCTCGGTGTGCCTGTGCTTTGCCGAACTCAAGGCCGCCAACCGCATCAAGCCCGGCCAGCTCGTTATGTTCCTGGGCTTCGGCGCGGGGCTGACATGGGGCAGCAGTCTCTGGCGGCTGTAAACAACCCTCGACTTCTTTTTCTGGAGCCTTGCGTATGAGCGAGCCCGCCATTGTTCTTTGTCCCGGCCAGGGCTCGCAAGCCGTCGGCATGGGACGCGCCTGGGCCGATGCCAGCGGCAACGCCCGCGCCACGTTCGAGAGGGCTGACAAGCTCTTGGCCGGCGAACTCGGCGCGCCACTCAGCGCCCTGTGCTTCGACGGCCCGCCCGAGACGCTCAATCGCACCGACGTCAGCCAGCCGGCGATCTACGTCTGCTCGATCGCGGCATGGACCGGCATGGCCGAACTCGCCGGCGGCGATGCGCTCGCCCTGAAAGCGACCGCCGGCCTGAGCCTGGGCGAGTACACCGCTTTGCACCTGGCCGGCGTGCTCTCGTTCGAGGACGGCCTCAAGCTCGTCACGCTGCGAGGCCGCGCCATGCAAGACGCCGCCGAGGCCGCGCCCGGCGGCATGCTCGCGCTCATCGGTTGTGACGAGGACCAGGCCAACGAGGTCTGCGAGAAGGCGCGCCAGGGCGGCGTCCTTGTGTGCGCCAACTTCAACGCCCCGGGCCAGGTCGTCCTGAGCGGCAACGCCGAAGCCATCGCCCGCGCCGAAGCCGTCGCGAAGGAGTCGGGCGTGCGGGCCACGCCGCTGCCAGTCGCCGGCGCGTTCCACTCCCCGCTCATGGAGCCGGCCGCCGACCGCCTCGCCGAGGCCCTGGCCGCCGCGCCCATCGACGCCGGAGCCCTCGCGGCGTGCCCGGTGTACTCCAACGTCACGGCCGAGCCCCACGAGCAGGATGCCGACAGCATCCGCCGCCGCCTGGCCGAGCAGCTTACCCATCCCGTCCGCTGGGCCCAGGGCTGCCAGAATATGGTCAGTGCCGGGCTGGGCGAGGGCGCTTCGTGGCACGAGTTGGCCCCCGGCAAGAGCCTGGCGGGCATGATGAAACGGATCGATCGCTCGGTCGCCGTCACCATCCACGACACGCCCTGACGCCCGTTCCGGCACGCCCGGCTGGGTAACGTGCGGGTCACGCCCGCCCTAAGCTGCCTGTGGGCCGCCCGAACCGACCGCGGCTCCCATACGAACCATTGATCAGGGCATTCGGCCCGTATCAAGACCTGGGATTCCACCAAGACGGAGCTCCACATGAAGACCCGCACGATCGCGCGACAGGCACTCAAGGTGTCGCTCCTGGCCATCCCGGTTGTTCTCACGGCCTGCAAGGAGCCCGCACCGCCGCCACCCCCACCGCCGCCCCCACCGCCGCCACCGCCGCCCGCGCGCGTCGACGTCGAATCGGTGCTGGCCAGGATGGACGGCGTGGACGCCCGCGTGCAGGCCACCGGCGGGCTGAGCGTGCTCGAGGAGCACGAGCCGATGGTCCGGGCGGCCATCCAGTTCGCCGACGCGTTCGCCAGGGGCAATGACGCCGCGCTCGAGGGCATGCTGAGCGCCGACGCCCGCACGATCCTCGACGACCTCCGCTTCGGCGGGCAGTGGTACGACGCGGTGGGCAACATCGAGCAGGTGCGCGTGGTGTACATGACCGCCGATGCGCGGAGCGAGGGCATCGAGCTCATGGCGCCCGGCGCGAGCCCTGCCTCAGACTTCGGCTCCATGAACGACATGATGAGCGCGATGGCCGAGCACGAGGACGCGCTCATGAGCATCGGCGTCAAGGTGATGGAAGCCGCCAACGAGCTGAACATCCCACTCGACGCCAGCATGGCCGAGAACCTCAGCCCCGAACGCATCGCATCGGGCAACGTGCCCGAAGAACTCGAGCCGCTCATCGAGAAGCTTCGCGAAGATGGCACCATGGATGAGATCGAGGCCCTCAACCAGAAGATCACCGCCGACGCGGGTTTGGTATCCGATGCGATGGCTCCCGGTGGTGATGACGCGTTCGGCGCCGTCGCCCTGGCCATCCAGACGCCCGGCGAGGCCTACGTCCTGGGCTGGTCGGTCACACCGGTTGGCGGCTCGTACGTCTTTGGTGGCGCACCCACCAACGCCCCGGCCGTCGCCCGCGCTTCGGAGCTCGACGGCACCGTCGGCGCGCACACCTTCGCCATCGACTTCTCCGCCCTCAGCCGTTCGGGCGACGCACGCCCCGCCGCCCTGGGCGTGCCCGAACCCGAGCCCGAGGAGGAAGCGGAAGAAGAAGAGAAGCCCAAGGAGACGGTCCGCCGCACGCCCCGCGGGCCCATCACCATCCCGGGTGGTGGCTAAGGCCGCACGCCGCTTCCTAAACTCATGACTCCCACGGGGCGCGGCGAGCGCCCCGCTTTCTTTCTCGCTCTGGAGACTCCTCGCATGTCCGACCTTCCGACCCGAGTCGCCCTCGTCACGGGCGCCAGCCGCGGCATCGGCCGCGCCATCGCCACCCGCCTGGCCGCCGATGGCCGCCACGTCGTCCTGGCCGCCCGCTCGCAGGGGCCACTGGATGAACTCAAGGGCGAGATCGAGGGCAACGGCGGCCAAGCCACCGCGCTGGCCGTCGACGTGGGCGATCGCGCCGCCTTCGGCAGCGCCATCGAGGGCGTCATCAAGGAACTCGGCCGCCTGGACGTCCTGGTCAACAACGCCGGCATCACCCGCGACGGCCTGCTGATGCGCATGACCGACGAGCAGTGGGACGAGGTGATCAATGTCAACCTCACCAGCGCCTTCGCCGCCTGCCGCGCGGCCGCCCGCCCGATGATGAAGAACCGCTTCGGCCGCATCGTCAACATCGCCAGCACCAGCGGCGTCGTCGGCAACGCCGGCCAAGCCAACTACGCCGCCGCCAAGGCCGGCCTCATCGGCTTCACGCGAACGCTGGCCAGGGAACTCGGCTCCAAGGGCGTCACCGCCAACGTCGTCGCCCCGGGCTTCATCGAGACCGACATGACGTCCGGGCTTCCGGAGGAAGTCGGCCAGACGGTGCTGAAGGCCATGAGCGTGCCCCGCCTGGGCGCCCCCGAGGACATCGCCGCCGCCGTCGCGTACGCGAGCAGCGATGAGGCGGGGTTCCTGACCGGGCAGGTGATCTGTGTGGATGGTGGCCTGACCATGTGCTAGTCCGCTCCGCGGCGAGGTTTTCTCAAGCCTCTCTGTGGCCGCGAGACCTATGAATCCAGCTTCGTCGCCACCATCATCCGGTGCCCGTCGCACGTCCGCAGCGCCATCTCGCGCATGGCCCAGGGCTCATCGCGTGGGGCCTTGAGGATCTCGGCGCCCTCGCGGCGGGCCCGCTCGTGCCAGGCGTCGACGTCGTCGACCACCAGGTACGCGAAGTACGCGTGGTCGCCGGCCTCGATCGGGCTGATCGAGTCGGGGCATCGCCCGCACATGAACGTGACGCCGTCGCGGGCCAGGAACACCCAGTTGCCCGGGTCGACCTCCTCGGCCGTGCAGCCCAGCACCCGCTCGTACCAGTCGCGGGTGCGGTCGAGGTCGTGGACGGCGAGGACGTAGTGGTTGCGGAGGATGGTCATGGGGGATTGTTCGCCGGCGGGGCCGCCCTGTGGCTGCGTGCGTGGATCCCAGGCAACAACACGAAAGCCGCCTTGAGCGTTCTAATAGACCTAGGGACCGCACGCCACGAAACCAGGAGCCGAGCTTGTTCGGTCGAACGCCACCCCCCACGAGCCCCTCGCGCGAGCGAGGGGAATGGACGCCCGGCGATCAGGACGGGTCGAACAACACCTGGATCTTGGACGCGCATTCCCCTCGCTCGCGCGAGGGGCTCGTGGGGGGTGGCGCTGGCTCGTTTCCGAGCACCCGACACGGCCTCCGGCCGATGGCGTCGGCGTGCTAGGCTCCTTGCATGACCGCGACGCGAGACCGATCGTTCGACGCCTTCCACCTGGCGATCGGCGCGGTCGCGTTGGTGTTCGTGTGCCAGCTCATCATCATGGCGATGCACTTCTTCGGGTGGCTGCCGCTGGCGTGGCATCGCAGCAGCGTCCCGTACTTCGTGTGGGGCGCGGTGATGGTGGCCGCCGCCGTGTGGTCCATCATCAGGTTGCTCAGTCGCAAGCCACCGCCGCTGGCCGCGGTGCTGATGATCGGATTCGCCATGGCGGGCGCAACGATCTGGGGAGGGTACAGCCACTTCGTTTCCTTTGTCGAAGCGGTCTGACGCGACGCACCCTTCGGGCGGCCAAGGCTTGCCGCCGCTATCCTGACAGCCATGCCGCCCCCGAACACCCCCACACGGAGTGTGCCCACCCCCACGCGAAGCGTGCTCAAGGCCCTCGGCCCGGGCATCCTCTGCGCCGGCGCGGCCATCGGCGTGAGCCACCTGGTCCAGTCCACGCGCGCGGGGGCGCTCTATGGGTTGTCGCTGGTGCTGCTCGTTGTCCTGGCCCACGCCATGAAGCTGCCCGCCATGCTCTTCGGGCCCCGCTACGCCGCGGCGACCGGGCGGAGCCTCCTGCACGCGTACAAGCGGCAGGGGCCGATCACGCTCGGGGCCTTCGCCGCCATCCAGGTGGGCACGATGTTCACCATCCAGGCGGCGATCACCGCCGTGACGGCGGCGCTGGTGGGGCCGTTGGTCTTCGACCCCATACTCTTCTGGGCCGGCGCCCTGGAGGAAGGCGAGAGCGCGCCGATGTGGATGGTGGCCGCGGGCATCCTCGCGGTGTGCGTCGCGCTGCTGGCCGCTGGCGGCTTCAAGTGGCTCGATCGGGTGGTGAAGGGGCTCATGCTCGTCATGGCCATCGGCACCGTCGTCGCGGCGGCGATGCAGCTGCCGAATCTCGATCTTTCGGCGACGCCGCTGTGGCCGACCGAGTGGAATCTGCCCCTGCTGCTGTTCGCCGTCGCCCTGGTCGGCTGGATGCCCGCGCCGCTGGACATCACCGTGTGGCACAGCCTGTGGAGCCTCGCCAAGAACAAGCAGACCGGCCACGCCGCCAGCAAGCGCGAGTGCGAGCTTGACTTCTACGTCGGCTTCGCGCTGTGCGTCGTACTGGCGCTCGCGTTCGTCGTACTCGGGGCCTCGCTCCTCTACGGCAGCGGCACCGAGCCGGCCGCGACGGCGGGCGCCTTCGCGAACCAGCTCGTGGGCCTCTACACAGACTCACTGGGCGAATGGGCCCGCCCCCTCATCGCCACCTGCGCCATCGCTGTCATGTTCAGCACGACGATCACCGTGCTCGACGCGATCCCCCGGACCATGTCGGCGTTGGTGAGCGAAGCGGTGGGGAAAGAAGAAGCCGGCTTGCCGGGGTACTGGCTTTGGCTTGGCGTGCTGGCGACCGGAGCCGTGGTCATCCTCGCCGTGTTCGTGACGTCGCTGAAGGACATGATCGACCTGGCCACCACGCTGAGCTTCCTGGGTACGCCCCTGCTGGCATTCTTCAACCACCGGGCGATGACGTCGAGGGACATTCCGGTAGAGCACAGGCCGGCGCGGTGGCTGGTGGTCTTGAGTTGGACGGGCGTGGCGTTCTGGGCGGTGTTTGCGGTGGTGTTCGTGGTGACGTGGTTCGTCAATTAACTTGGGAGTACCGCTCAGGCCCACGTCGCCCGCCACCGCGCCGCACGGTAGGCCCAGACCACCGCGACCACGAGAACCACCCACGCGATCAGGCCGCCAACGAGGGCCTCGACGATCCACGAGGCCGAGTCGGCCAGCGTCTGGCCACCGCGAGTGAACGCGTCGCCGAGGTCGTGCAGGAAGCCGCTGGCGTCGGGCTCGGGCTGTTCTTCCTCGTCGATCTGAACGATGCTGACACGAAGCGTGGCCAGCGCGACCCGCTCGTTCAGCGTCGAGCGCTGGGCATCGAGGCGCTCGATGTTCAGCCGGACCTCGCTGAGGGCCTCACGCACCCGCAGCACGTCGGCCAGCGGGGCATCCGGCCGCTTGTCGATGAGTTCGAGCAACTCGACCTCGATGCGTCGCTCGTTGGCCAGCCGCGCCGTGAGGTCGGCCTGCCGATCGGTCGCGTCGACCGCAGACAGCTCCTCGCGGACCACCTCGGCCACGCCGTCCAACTCGCGGATGGACCGCATCACGGCGTTGAGCCGCTGGGCAGAGACGCGGAGTGTCGCTTCGGCACGGTCCCCGTAGGCCGAGGCGTTCTCGACAAACTCGCCCAGGCCCGCATCGACCAGCGCGGTCACGCGATCGAAGAGCGGGCGGATGGAATCGGTGGTGCATTCCATCGCGGCGGAGCGTTGGATGGCGCGGGGTTCGATCTCGAATGCTCGGATGTCCTGGCCCGTTATGAATGCATGTCCGCTGGCTTGGAATGGATGCGCCACGGCGTGTTCCATCTCACTCGAGGCGCCCGACCGATCGTACGACATCACGGGGGCTGCCGACCTGGCTTGACCGAGCATCCCCATCGACACCCAGACCCCCACCGCCGCGATCGTCACCGTGGCCGCGATGCCCGCCATGTGCTTCGGTGCGATGCGCAGCGTCCACGGCTCGCCCGTCCGTGGCTGCTTGGATTGCTGGAGCGCGCTCTCCCAGAGCGTCGGATCGTGCTCGGCGGGCCACGTGGTCAGCGACTCGAGCCGTGATTCCAGTTCGTTCGGTAGCTCGTTCACGCGTCGCCTCCCATCGTCTCCCGCAGCCGCTTCATTGCCCTGGTCATCCGCGTCTTGAGCGTGCCCGGCGGGATGCCCAGCACCGCCGCCGCCTGCTCGTGCGTCATACCACGCATGTGGCACAGCAGCACGACCTCGCGTTCACGCTGGGGCAGGCCACCAACAACGCCCCGCGCCCAATCCAGGTCGGTAGCAGAACCACCACCCGGCAACCCCTCGCTCGCACGCCTCGCCCGCCGGGCTACCGCCCGTTCCTTGGCCATCACGTCCCGGCACCGATGCACCGCGATCCGATACACCCACGTCGCGAAGCTGCTCTTGCCCCTGAACGTCCCCGCGTGCCGGATCACACGCACCCAGGTCTCCTGCACGGCTTCGCGGGCCAGGTCCTCACGCCCGTTGCACAGGCCAAGAGCCAAGCCAAGCAGCCGGTGCTCGTGGCGGCCGGCGAGTTCTTCCAGTGCCGGCCGAGCACCAGACCGAGCGAATCGTGACAACAAGGCCTCATCGGAGGCGGACTCGATCGCGGGTTGGCGTTGTGCTGCTTCCACATCGGATCTCAACGTGCAACAAGGACCGTCTCCACGATTAGACCGCTCGCGAACGCCCTCGGTTTGCCGCCGGGAAAGAAAATCATTCTGCGAAGCATCGGATTCGGGATGACCCGACGCCCCGGCCGCCATATGTTTGGCGTGGTCCTTGTGGGAGGCGATCCATGGCAAACGGTTCCAACGGCGGCAGTGGCGGCGATACGAACGATCCGCGGAACCCGGGCCCGAGCGAGCCGAGCCGGCCGCCCGCCGGCCAGACGACCGCGGGCGTGAACCCCGACGCCATGGCCGACCCGCCCGGGCCGGGCACCTCAACGCCGGCCGACCGCCCGCCGGCCAACCCGCCCGAGCACTCCAGCGGCCTGTTCGACCCCCGCTACCGCGAGGTCACGATCTCGGCCATCATCTTCGGCCTGATCGTCGGCGCGATCATGAACGCCGCCATCACCTACGCGGGCCTCAAGATCGGCTTCACCATCGTCGGCAGCGCCATCGCCGCCGTGCTGGGCTTCGGCGTGCTCCGCGGCATCCTGCGCAAGGGCACCATCCTCGAGACCAACATCGGCCAGACGATCGCCAGCGCGGTCAACACGCCCAACTCGGGCGTCATCTTCACCGTGCCGGTGCTCTTCCTGCTTGGCTACGACCTGTCGGTCAAGGGCCTGGACTTCTGGCTCATCACCCTCGCGTGCGTGGCGGGTGCCATCCTGGGCTGCGCGTTCATCATCCCGCTGCGCAAGCAGATGATCGACATCGATCGCCTCCGCTTCCCGAGCCCCACGGGCGTAGCGGTCATCCTCAAGAGCCCCGGCGCGGGAGCGAAGAAGGCGGTCGTGCTCGTGGCCGGCATCGTCCTCGGGGCGCTGATCTACCTGCCCGCCGGCCTGCCCTCGTTGGCGTTCAACGCGTCGGCGGATAATCTCGACGCCCTGGTCGAGCGTGAGCGCGTCTCCGAGGCTACGGCCGAGCACACCGGCATGATCGCCGGGTGGATCGAGAACGAATCCGCACCCCAGGACGTGCTCGCCCGTGGCGCGATTTTGGCCGAGCGGGCACAAGCCGAGGATGATGAAGCGGCCGAGGAGCAGATCGAGGCCATCGAGGCGCGGCTGGCCGACGCGCCATCACCCGAAGGCATCAGCGATGGTCTCGCCGAGGCGGCCTATCTCGCGTCGACGGGCGACAGGCCGTGGGCCTCACTGCGCTCCAAGGAATTCGGCTGGGCCCAGGCCCCCCTGCCCGGCTACGCCGACATCGGCTGGCGGCTGCCCGAAGAACAGATCGAGGGCAGCGACCACCTGGCCCTGCGTGTCGACCGCGACCGCAACGACCGGCCCGACCTGCTCTTGACCGACAGCAGCGTCGACGTGGGCCGGTTCCTCGGCTTGCCGGGCGAGTACCAACTCGTCTTCGCCATCGCACCGTTCGCCATCGGCGCGGGCTTCATTACGGGCCGGGCGGGGCTGATGGTGCTGGCCGGCGGCATCCTGGCCTACTTCATCATCAACCCGCTGGTGTTCGCGATGGGCTGGGCACCCGAGACCATCCGCGCCCACGAGGCCCCCGGGTACGCGTTCGGGGCCTTCAACCGGCCCCTGGGCATCGGCCTGCTCCTCGGCGGAGCGCTCATGGGCGTGTTCTTCGCCCTGCCGGCCATCAAGGAGGCCATGAAGAGCATCGCCAGCGCGAGCTTCGGAAGAAAGAAGGGCGGCTCGGACGAACTGGGACTGAAGGTGCTAGTGGTCTCGGTCCTGGCCGCCCTGTTGCTGCTGTTCCTCGCGGCCGATTTCGTGGGCAACAAGCCCGTAAACATGGCCGACCCCGTCAGCCAGGTGGAACTCAACGGCGAAGACGCACCCGCCGACCAGCAGACGACCAGCTACAAGGGCTACACCCTCGCCTTTGAGAACCAGGGCACCCTGGACACCTGGAGTAGCGACTGGACCACCGACCAACGCGACCAGTACATGGCCAACAACTCGCTGAAACCCGGCTGGCTGAGCTGGATGAACCCGCACCTGCGGGCCCTGGTCATCGCGCTGGTCGGCGCGGCGTGGATCTGGTTCGCCGGCATCATCATCGCCCAGTGCACCGGCATGACCGATTGGTCGCCCATCTCGGGCATGGCGTTGCTCACCGTGGTGCTCGTCCTCTTGATGGCCGGCAGCGGAGCCGTCGTTGGCGCGGTGCTGCTCGGCGCGGCCCTGTGCGTGGCCATCACGTGTGCGGCCGACATGATGGGCGACCTCAAGACCGGCTACCTCGTCGGCAGCCAGCCCAAGCGCCAGCAGATCGTCGAACTCGTCTCTACCGGCCTGGGACCGATCGTGTGCATGCTCGTGCTGGCCACCATCGTCGCCGTGAACATGAAATCGACCGGCATCCCCATCGGCCCGGGCACGCCCACGGTCGCGCCCCAGGCACAGGCGCTGCAAGCCGTCATCACCGGCGTGCAGGGTGGCGAGATGCCCTACGCCCTCTACGGCTTCGGGGCGCTGCTTGGCGCGTTGCTTGGCCTGGGCGCTTTCCCGGGGCTCGGCGTGCTCGTCGGCCTGAGCATGTACCTGCCGTTCATCTATATCAGCACGTACGGCATCGGCTGCGTCATCAACATGATCGTCGTGAAGATCAAGGGCAAGCGCTGGAGCGAGGATTGGGGCGTGCCGTTCGCCGCCGGGCTCGTCGTGGGCGAGGCCATCCTCGCGCTGATCATCAACCTCACCGTCCTGGCGATCGGCTAAGGGAGCAGAACCATGAAGTTACTCGGCTTCCTGATCATGACCGCCGCACTCGTCTTAGGCGTCGCCATCGCGCCCACGGCCTACCTGCCGCGGCTCGACCTGCCCGATGAGCAACTCATCGGCCTCACGCTCAACGCGCCCGCCGGCAAGACGACGCCCGAAGAACCACCAGAAGACCCCGCCGCGCCCGGCGAACCCATCGCCGCACCCGACACCGAACTCACACCCGAGCTGCTGGCCGAGCTACGCGCCGCGAACGTCGATCGTGTCCGCGTCAAGGAGTTCTCTTTCGCACGCTGGAGTGGCAGGTGGTGGTTCCTGCTGGCCGCCGCCGGCCTGCTCGTGGGTGCGGCGCTGGTCCGCGTGGACACACGCAAGCGCCTGGCTGCCTCGCGCGAGGACGCCACCGCCGATGAGAGCTCGCCCGAGGGCGCGCTGGCGGCCATCATCGATACCATCGAGGGCCTCCGCCGCGACCTGCCACACATGACTACCGAGCAAGACCGAGAAGCGGCCATCATCGAACGCTTTGGCGAGACCCAGTCGGTCCACGTGCCCGCCTTCGTCGACGGTCGCGAGCGGCTCGTCTCCAAGCACGGCCTGTCGGGCTACGCCGCCATTATGGACCGCTTTGCCGCGATGGAACGCCAGATCAACCGCGCCTGGTCGGCCGCCGCCGATGCCGTCGACGATGAGGCCATCGACTGCATCGAGCGGGCCTCGGCGCTCGCGCAGGAGACCCTCGCGGCGATGGATCGTGGGTAATACGAACCACCACGCACGAGGAACCGCGCACGAGTCCGCCACCGAGTCCAAGGGAGCCGGCGAAGCACGGCTTGATGCAAATGGCCCGCGAGCGGGGACACGTGGAGTAGAGATTCCAATATCGAGACGCGTGCGGGCTCGCTGAACGCTGTCACCCTTCCCTACACCCTACCGCCCATTGCCTCTACCTAACCAACCAGCACCGCACCGCTCGCGTCGTAGGCCAGCTTCACCTTCGCCGGAGCAGCCCCGTGCTCGTCGAACAGCGCCAACTCATTCTGCTTGCCCTTCTTCAGCCAGCTCGCGGGCACCACCATCGTGTGCTCGTTACCAGTCGGCTTCTTGTCGGCAGTGGCCACGAAGTACCGGCCCAGGTGCTGGCCGTTGATGTAAGCCTGGCCCTTGGTCATGCCGGTCAGGTCGAGCATCAGCGGCAGGTCCGTGCCGCCCGGTCCGACCGACTCGAATGCGCTCTTCCACCACGTGGGGCCGGCCTGGGCCTTCATGTTGGCCTTGGCCACCGGCTCGTACGCGCTCGGGGCGGGCTTCTCCCACTTGGCGAAGGCCCAATCGGCCTTGCCGCTCACCTCGTTGGTGCCCTCGTCGATGTGCATCGCCGCAGCGATGGTCGCGAGCATCTCTTCGCCCTGCTCGGCGGTCTGCGGGCCGACGACGCCGTCGTCGTGCAGCGCCAGGTGCATCACGTTCACGCCGCGCTTGATCTCCTCGGGCTCGAGCCTCAGGCCCGTAAAGCCCGCGTCGTCGAAGCACGCGATGGGCTCGTCGTTAATGAGCAGCAGCCCGCGCCCCAGACCGCCGTTGATCGACAAGAACAGCGGGCTCTTGCGTCGGTGCGTGAACGTCCACACGAAGCGGAAGGGCGCGGTGTGGTCGTTCTGGTGAACCAGCCACATCGGGCTGCGGAACGCCAGCAAATCGGTGGGCGTGTGCTGCTCGACCACCGGGCCATCGAGCTCGAGCGGCTCGACCTCGAACACGTGCCCGAACACACCCTTGCGCTCGCCGAAGAGGATGCCCGCCGCCGCCCGGCCCAGATTCTCGGCCAGGATGACCATCGACGTGTCGGCCTTGGGCAGCTTCGCGTCGACGCGGTCGCTGGCGCCCGGGCCGAAGCCGGCCAGCCCGAGCGGCTTGCCCTCAAGGAACACGTGCTGGCGATCGGCCGCCTCGGGAAAGGCCAGCTTGGCCTTGTCGCCGCTCAGCTTGCCCGTCACGCGGTACCAGCCATAGCCCGAGGGCGCACCGAGCGTCGCCAGGTCGGCGGGCCCGTCGATGCTGGCGTACTTGGCGCTCTCGCCCGTGCAATAGTCCTCGGTGTCGGCGCTCGACCAGTCGAGCGCGATGCGCTTGGGTGCCTTCTTTGGAGCTTCGAGCGTGTGCGTCTTGATCGTGCCGTCGGTCTCGACGCTCATGTAGGTCTTCAAGCCGGGCAGCGCGATGGGCGAGCCGTCGGCCTTCACGCCCGCCAGGCCGAAGTACGCCTTACCATCATGCACGAAGCACTCGTCAACCTGCTGCTCGTTGCACACGATGACCAGCACGCCCTCGTGCTCGAGCGCCTGCGGGCTCTTGCCGCGCGGCACGGTGACGTGCAGCGGCGAACCGTTGACGCACACGATGCCCTCGCTGGCTGCGGGCCCGAAGGCCACCAGCATCGAGCCGGAGCTCGTCAAGACGCTCAGGTTGGTGTAATCGAGCGTGTGCTTGCTGGTCAGCTTGATGTTGTGCAGCAGCCATGCCACGCCCTGCTCACCCAGGCTCACCGGCAGCGTCGTGCCATCGGCCAGCAGCAGCGTGCAGGATGCCTTGGTCTTGCTCGACGAGCCACCGACACGGCCGAGATCGAACACCAGCGCCACGCCGCCCTGCGAGCCGTTGAGCTGCACGATCGAGACCTGACCCTTGGCATCGCGCGGCGGCTCGCCCGGATGCACGACCATGGGCCGAAGCTCGGGGTTCAGGTGGGCCAGCACCCGCGCGAACGAACTGGCAAACTGGCACGCCCGCCGCGCCACGAGCATCGCCGGCGTCGCGCGCCCGGCGGCGTCGACCAGCCCGCCACGGTCGGTCGCCGCGTACGAGTCCACTCGGTTGGCCAAACGCCCGGCCGAGAAGCCCAGGTGGTTGCCCGGCGCGAACCGCGCCAGCGTGAACTGCCCCGCACCCGCGAGGATCTCGACGATCCGATGCAGCAGCGCCGGGCCGTCCTGCGGCTCGGGCTTCTGCCCCCATGTGGGCGGATCTCCAACGGCCAGGTCGAGCACCATGCGCGGCCGATCGGGCCGGATCTCGGAGAGCTGGCGGAGCGAGGCGAGCAGGTCCTCGCTGCCCACCCAGCAGTCGATCTCGGCCTCCTCGCCGGCCCACAAGTTATTCGCGTTGATGATCGGCACGCTCAGGCCGGCCTCGCGGATGTAGCGGTAAAGCTCGCCCAGATACTTCGGAGCCAGATCGCCGTCGCCGCACGTCCACTGGTGCTCGTTCTGCACCAGCAAGATGGGGCCGCCCTTGCCTGCCGCGTTGATCTGCAGATCTCGAATCTGGTCGGCTACCGCGCTGACGTACCGAGAGCACGCCTCGAGGAACGGCCCGCTGTTCGACCGCAGCTCGTGCGCCGGCAACTGGGTCAGCCACGTCGGCAGCCCGCCGAAGTCGTGGTCGTCGCCCAGCACCGGGCCCATCCGCAAGATCACGTACAGCCCGGCCTCGTGCGCCAGCTCCACGAACGCTCGGAGGTCGGCGTCGCCGGTGAAGTCGAACTGCCCGGGCAGCGGCTCGTGGCGAGACCACAGCAGCGGAACCATCACCGTGTTCAGCCCGGCCAGCTTGGCCGCGTGCAGCCGGTCGGCCCACTGCGCCCGCGGCGTGTGGGCGTACGAGACCGTCCCACCGACGATCCAGATCCGCCGGCCATCGAGCATGAAACTGCGGCTATCGAAGGTGACTGTGGGCATATCGGCTGGGCTCCTGTGGGACGACCGGCGGCTGGCTCTTGCTGGCTTCCTGGCACATTGGCCATGCAAATACCAAACAAAACTCCAAAAATCGGATGAACCGAGATATTAGACCGCACGAACGCGAATGGCCAGCAAACCGCGCGCATCCTCGCGTCTTTCACCGAGGCATTCCGCGTCGGACTTCCGCCATCCCTACTCGTTCGCAACCTCGCCCGCCCTTGGCCGTACCATCGCCGCACATGCCACAACGCCGCCACGGACGAACTCGGTTTCTCGCACTGCCCAGCGCCGCCGCGCTCGTGCTCCTGGCCGGCTGCGGGGGCATGGATCGGATCGATCGGCATATCGACAGGCTCGTGCTCGACCAGTCGGCCGTCCTGGGTGCCGACGCCGCGCCGGCCGACCGTCGCTTCCGCACGGGACCTGTCGACGACGAGGCCCGCAGCGCCCAACTCGACAAGTCTCCCGACACGCGCAACCCCGACGCTGGCGAGTTGTTCTACGTGAAGGCCGAGGCCGCCGGGCTGGAAGCGGCCTCGGTCGAGGAACGCCTCAACGCCTACTACGCCGACTACTCGAGCATACTCGGCTCGCCCGCGGGATACTCCAATGAGCAAGGCGACGGCGAGGAATCGACCGCCCCGCCACCAATCCCCGACGACGTCGTCGTGCTCGACCTGGCCGCCGTCCTCGCCCAGAGCCAGGCCACGGGCCGCGAGTTCCTCGACGCCCAGGAGGACTACATCCTCTCGGCCATCGCGCTGCTGCGCGAGCGCCACCTCTGGGGCCCGCGGTTCTTCAACGACACCACGCTCCAGGTCGCCGGCCAGGGCGACGACGGCGCGTTCGACAGCGCCGCCACGCTCATCAACGAGCTCCGCCTCACCCAGCGCCTGCCCAGCGGCGGCGACGTCGCGGCCCGATGGATCGTCAACGCCACCGAACAGCTCCGATCGAGCGCCACCGAGGACTACCGCCAGTCGTCCCAGCTCGTATTAGAAGGCAACATCCCCCTGCTCCGCGGCGCGGGCTCGGTGGCGCGCGAGAGCCTCATCCAGGCCGAACGCGACCTCGTGTACGCCGCCCGAGAGTTCGAGGCCTTCCGCCGCAGCTACATGGTCGACATCGCCTCGCAGTACTTCAATCTGCTGCAAACCGCCGCGAGCATCCGCAACCAGCAGCAACAGCTCGAGAGCCTCCGCAAGACGCTCGAACGCCAGATCGAACGCCAGAAGGCCGGCGAGATCGCGCTCTTCGAGCTCTCCATCACCGAGAGCAGCGTGCTGAGCGCCAACAACCGCCTCCAGGGCGCTTTCGAGAACTACGTCGTCTCGCTCGACAGCTTCAAGATCCGCCTCGGGCTCGACCCGACGACGCCCGTGGCCCTCGCGCCGCTCACGCTGGAACTCAACGACCCGGTCGCCACGCCCGTGGAGGCTGCCCAACTCGCACTGCTCTATCGCCTCGACCTCCAGACCACCCGAGACCGCGTGCTCGACGCCCGCCGGAGCGTGTCGAACAGCCGCAACGACCTGCTGCCCGACCTCGACGCCTTCGCCGAAGTCGGCCTGCCCACCGATCCGGACGAACGCGAGGGTGGCCTGGCCTTCGACCCCGACAGCATGCGCTATCTGGCGGGCATGCGTTTCAGCCTGCCGCTCGACCGCGAGATCGAACGCCTCGGCCTGCGCTCCAGCCAGATCGCCCTCGAGCGCTCGGTCCGAAACTTCGAGCGGTCACGCGATCAGGTCGTCGTCGATGCGCGAAGCCGCCTGCGCAGCATCGAGGTCGCCCGCTTCCAGCTCATCCTGTCCGAGCGCCAGGTCCGCATCAACGAGTTGCGACTCGAAGAGCAGGAAATCCGCAAGGACGAGATCACCCCCCAGGAATTCGTTGACACGCAGGCCGAGCTTCTCGACGCCCGCAACGCACGCGACGCGGCACTCACCGACCTGCGCGTGGCCATCCTGCGATACCTCCGCGACACGGGCCAGCTCCGCGTCGGCCGCAACGGCCAACTCCTGCCCCTTCCCGGCATGGGCAACATCACCGAGCCTTGACCACGACAGCGCCACATCGGTCGGGCGATAGCTTCCACGACGGCGGCATGGTCATCATCGGCGGCGGGCTCGGGGGGCTCGCCGCCGCCATCGAACTCGCCTACAAGGACATCCCGGTCACCATCGTCGAAGCCAACCCCTACCTCGGCGGCATGGCAGCCGCGATCGAAGCCGATGGCTACACCTTCGATACGGTCCCGACCACCATCACGATGCCCCATGTGCTCAAAGGCATCATCGAACGCACCGGTCGCGATGCCTCGGACTATCTCGACCTGGTTGAACTCGATCCCCAATCGCGTTGCTTCTTCGACGACGGCGCCCGCATCGATCTGCACCGCGATCCCCACCAGTTCGCACGCGAGATCGACACCCAGTTCCCCAATACGAAGCCCGGCCAGAACTTCCTCGACTTCTACCAGTTCAGCCAGCGCGCTCACGAACTTAACGAGCAGCACGCCTTCGGCCCCGGCACGAACATCAAGCACTTGCTGGCCCTACGCCTCTATTCCACCGCTGGCGCAACGATCCGCAAGATGATCCCCGAGCCGCACATCGGCCGGGTGTGCGAATGCTTCCTGCATGCCACCGGCTCAGATCACTCCATCGCCCCCGCCACCTTATGCCACCTGGCTGCGGCCCAGCTCGACCACGGCTGCTGGTACCCCATGGGCGGCACGCACATGGTCGCCCGCGCGCTCGGACGCATCGCTGATGAACTTGGCGTCCAGCGCGTCATGGGCCGCCGCGTGACCAGGATCCTCGCCGAAGGTGGTCGCGCCACCGCCGTCAAGCTCGACGACGGCCGCGAGATCATGGCCGCGGGTGTCGTTTCAAACTGTGACGTGCGGCGGACCTACGGCGAGTTGCTCAAGGGCACCGATGGTGCCGCACTCGAACACCGCCGCATCGCGGCAAACTTCCAACCATCCTGCAGCGCATTCGTGCTCCACCTGGGGTTGCGCACGCAATACGACCAGCTCGCCCACCACAATTTCGTGCTCTCCCGAGACAGTCGCGAGGAGTATGACGACATCTATCGCACGGGCATCCCTGCTCGCGATCCGACGCTCCACATCACCGCCCCCTCGCGCACGGACGCCTCACAGGCTCCCGATGGCTGCGAGTCGCTCTCGATCCTCGTCCACACTCCAGCCCTTTCTGACGAGCATCGGTGGCTGCAACGCGGTGGCAAGCCCGGCTCGACGCTCACCAACTACCGGCAGATCGTCATCGAGAAGCTCAAGCGCCTGGGCATGGAAGATATCGAAAGCCATATCGCCGTAGAGCGATACCTCACCCCACCCCAGATCGAGCACACATACAACGCCACCGGCGGCGCGATCTACGGCCACGCATCCCACGGCCGCCTCAAGGGCCTCACCAAGCCGGGCAACCGTTCCAAGGTCCTTCCAAACCTGTATCTTGCTGGCAGTAGTGTCCATCCTGGTGCTGGCGTGCCCAAGGTGCTTCTCAGCGGCATTGCCGCAGCCCGGTTCGCGTGCGAAGATGCCGGGGTCGGCAATGCCGTGGACGGAACATGATTCGATAGTTATCGGACAATTTTCGGGCGAGCGATCCCGCACGGCCCAGGACCACCCGAACCCGGACGCCCGGCCATTGGTACCAAGGCCAACCGCCATTCCGCTGGGCGCTCCCTAGCCGTATGGTCGATGTCAGGACAAGGCCTGAGCAGGCCCCAGCCGGCACCAACCACCCACCGCTTTATCGGTACAATGCCAACGAGATGAAGCCCGATCCCGCTCCAAGACGCGTCCGCCCGTACTCGCTGGGGGAAGCCTTCCGCCTCACGCACGAGCGGTGGCTCAACCGAGCGGTCAACCACCCCCGCCGCTACCCGACCATCCCGTCGATCCGTGTTGACGCCGGCGGCTTCGATCAACTCACCGACTCACCCCTCGGCCGCTCGTGGGCCGAGCAATGGTGGCACGACACCTTCCACACGCTGGACACCAACCAAACCGACGCTGGCACCCACTGATTACCCACCCGCTCCACCGTTCGACGGAGTCTTCATGGCCGAAACTCAGAACGCTTCGCTCAGCCCGCGCTACTGGATCAAGCAGGTTGTCATCATCGTTGTCGTGGCGGCCCTGGGCGCCTGGGGCTTCATGGACGGGTTCGTCTGGTACCCCGCTGATGCCGTCAGGTTCGCCCAGTGGAGCGAGTGGGAGTACCTCGACTTCCTCGACAGCCCGCCGCCGGGTGCCTCGGCCGGTGCCAACCTCGGTGTCGCGAGCATTCCCGACCCGGTCGACGAGTACGAACGCCTGGGCAATCCCGACTACAACCGCAACCCCGCGACGCTCGCCGACGTCCGCGGCAACTGGCTCGACGCGCTGGGCATTGCCGGGATGCTCGACTCGAAGTACACGGAGTACCCGCGCAAGAACGAGAAGGAAGGCACCGTGGGCTCGGCCTTCGAGCACCTGGCCACCCTTCGAGAAACCTGGGGCGACGTCGACCGCAGCAACGCCCCCAAGCGCCGCAGCCGCTTCGACATCATGGCCCAGTATCCGATCTTCCTGATCGGCACGGGGCTCGCTCTTTACTTTGGGTACGGCCTGTTCCGTGCCGTCGGCACGCGATACGCTTGGGATCCCGGCACCAAGCGCATCACCCTGCCCGGCGGCATCGAGGTCAAGCCCGACCAGGTCGACGAGTTCGACAAGAGCCAGTGGCATAAGTTCTACGTCGTGCTCAACCTGGCCGAGGACCACC
The DNA here is from genome assembly GCA_025916675.1 of Phycisphaera sp. Lineage (NCBI taxonomy): Bacteria > Pseudomonadati > Planctomycetota > Phycisphaerae > Phycisphaerales > Phycisphaeraceae > Phycisphaera > Phycisphaera sp. The sequence goes on along the minus strand of CP098402.1, from coordinate 1,074,645 downwards.
CCACCCACGCCGGCAAGGGCATCAAGGTCGACCTCTACCGCCACCGGGGCGTCGAAGACTGGATCCTGGAAATGGAACGAGAACGCTTCCCCGAGCAGGCCGAAGCAACCCCGGACGACACCACGACCTCGGTGGAAGACGAACCGAACGGCGACGCGAGCGAATCCGAACAAGAAAGCAAGCCCTGACCAGCTCTCGGACAGGCTGCCCACCGCACACGCCGGAGCGCACGCATCTGGATCGCCTTTGCCATCGTGCTGACCCTGGCCGCCCTCATCGGGCCGGCCATCGTTTTAGTCAGCCTGCCGGGGTTGTGGCTGCTCACGCTGGCCACGCTGCTGGTCAACGTGTCTGGCGCACTGCTCGGCTACTGGGTGCTGGGCGATCCGATCGTGTCCTGGTGGATCTTCGGCATCATCCTGGGCAGCACGCTCATCTCCGACGTGGTCGACTGGTCGGCCGGTGTCGTGGGTGCCAAACGCATGGGTGGCACGCGTCGGGCGATGATCGCCGCGTTCCTTGGCGGCATCGTCGGGGCGATCGCCGGCACGATGGTCCTGCCCATCGTCGGCACGCTGCTCGGCGGAGCCGTGGGCGCGGGATTGTGCGCCACACTGGTCCACCGGACTGGGCCGGAAGAGACCTGGAAGCAATCGGCCAAGGTCGGGGCCGGCGCCTCTGCCGGCTGGTTCGCGGCCATCCTCGTCAAGCTCACCCTGGCCATCATCTGCGCAACGCTGCTCATCATCGCCGCATGGTCTACGTGGTAATCTAGAGAGAATTCGGAGAGAGATTTATGGCAAGCACCGCAACTACCAAAACAACCGGCGTCAAGCAGTTCGTACTCGACACCAACGTCCTGCTGCACAACCCCAATGCCCTGTTCGTCTTCCAAGACAACAACGTCATCATCCCCTTCGCCGTCATCGAAGAGCTTGATAAGCTCAAGCGGCAGGAGGACGACATCGGCCGCAACGCACGCGAGGTCATCCGCCGCCTCGACCGCCTGCGTGCCAAGGGCACACTCATTGAGGGCGTCCGCTGGGGGGACACCAGCCCGCAGGCCGGCGCGGCCGCCTCGACGGCCAACGGCGCAACGGGTCTCATCAAGGTGGTCATCTCCGACCGCGACCGCCCGCACGCCATCGCCGAAGACACCAAGGACAACCGCATCATCGCCGTCGCGTGGGAGCTGCACGACAAGGGCAACCGAACCGTGTTCGTGTCCAAGGATCTCAACGCGCGCATCAAGAGCGACGCGATGGGCATCCCCACCGAAGACTTCCAGAACCAGAAGATCGACGCCGATCGCCTCTACATGGGCTACGTCACAGTCTCGGTCGAGGGCAACCTCATCGACCAGCTCTACGACGAGCGCATGCTCCCACTCGAACCCATTGAGGACGCGCTCTCGGCCCAGCACGACACCGACGATCCGACGCTGCCCGCGCTGCCCGAGGAAGTCCAACCCAACGCCTTCGTGCTGCTCAAGGACGAACGCGACGAGAACCACACGGGCCTCGCCCGCCGCCTGGCCGACACCGAGCACCTCATCCCAATCACCCCACCGCGCAAGCCCATCTTCGGCCTGCTCGCACGCAACGTGCAGCAGACGATGGCCCTCGACCTGCTCATGGACGACGAGATCCAGATGATCACCCTGCTGGGCAGCGCGGGCACGGGCAAGACGCTCCTGGCACTCGCCGCTGGCATGGCCAAGGTCTTCCAAGAGGGCCGATTCGACAAGCTCCTGGTCGCGCGCCCCATCATGCCCATGGGCCGCGACATCGGCTTTTTGCCTGGCGACAAGGACGAGAAGCTGTTCGCCTGGATGCAACCGATCTTCGACAACCTGGAGTACCTGCTCAGCACCCGTGGTGCCCACGGCCAGACCGCCGACAGCCACACCAACGAGCAACGCATCGACAAGATGATCGCCGACGGCAAGCTCGTGCTCGAGCCGCTCACCTACATCCGCGGCCGCTCGATTCCCCACCAGTTCATGATCGTCGACGAGGCCCAGAACCTCACGCCCCACGAGGTCAAGACCATCGCCTCACGCGTCGGCGAGGGTACCAAGCTCGTGCTCACCGGCGACATCGGCCAGATCGACAACCCGTACCTCGACAGCTCGTCCAACGGCCTGTCCTACGCCGTCGAGAAGATGAAGGGCCTTGGGCTCGTCGGCCACGTCATGCTGCAGCGCAGCGAGCGGTCACACCTAGCCAGCCTCGCCGCCGAACGGTTGTGATTCAACGGCTACTCAGGGCGTTTCGGGCGCCAACTCGCTCGCGTCAACCTCAACGCTATCGGCCGTGATACGCAGTACCATCACCCCACCCGGCTCGAGCGTCTGGTCGATCTCGTGCGTCACGGGTTGCCCGTCTTCACCAGCTGTGAACGTAACCGACTCGATCTCAACGGGCCCCATCCCCTCGTACGCCGTAACCAGGAATCCCGCTGAGATCACCGACCGCAACGCCCCGACAGTCTGGTCGGCGGGTACGCGGAGCGATACCGAAGGATCGATCATCGATGCCTCGCTGGCGTTCAGGATGTCCAGCCGCACGGGCCCCTCGGTCCGAGACTGGAATTTGGGATAGATGACCACCGCCGCGGCGATGAGGATTCCCATGGCAACCAGCAATGTGACGGCCTGTCTCACGGCCCCGGGCTTCTTCTTGGCATCAGTCATTCGTACTCAGCCCATGTCCAGTTGGCGTTCCTGACGGATGATCTCGCGATCGATGATGTGCCGCCACTCCTCGTCGGGCTCACGCAGTTGTGAACGCTTGAGCACCTCGAGAGTCGTGTCGTTCGCGTAATGGATGCTCCGGCAGGCCAGCGTCAACCCCCGCACCGCCCGTACATCCGCTTGATCGATCTGGATCGCCATCAGGTACGAATCGACTGCCGCTTTGGCGTGCCCCATCTTGTAATACGCCACACCAAGGAAGTAACTAGGCCGAGAATCGCTTGGCAAGAGCCGCTGCGCGTCCCGCAGCATTACGACCGCCGTTGGCAGGTTGTCCTGCTCCAGGTGCAGCACGCCCAGGTTCATGTGAGCCGTGGCAAAACCGGGATCGAGCCGGACGGCTTCTTCAAGCATCCTCGCGGCCTCTCGCACGCGCTTTTCTTCGCTGCGATCGTTGTCGTGGTAGACCTCGTACGCACGATTCACCAGCATGACGGCCTCACGCTTCTGTGCCGTGTCGTCCGGCGTCATCTGCTGGAGATCGATCACAAACTGATCGGTATTGTTCTTGGTGCACCCGAAGGCGAACACAACAAACGAAAGGGCGACAACAGCCAACACACGGTTGGTCATGGGGCGAGCTCCGGCTTTACAAACGTGATAGACAGTTGCCACTGGGTCCGCTGGGGAGTCAGGTCCAATCGGGAAATCTCAACCCCGGGGATCATTTCTTCCACCTGCGCAACCCAACCAATCAAGGCCTCAAGATCCCGGCTGGTCACGCGATCGTACCAGTACATCCGCTCAATCAAGCCCGGCTGGGTCGGGGGCGTTTCCTGCGTCTGACGCGAGAGTGTCGGCACCGGCGTCAACCCGATCGATTGCGCCGCCGAATCGGCCAGGCTGGTGAAGTTCGGCACCGGCTTGAATCGTTGGGCCCCGCTCGTCTCGGACTCCAGGCGGTGGCGCTCCAGTCGCGCAGCCTGCATCTTCACGTTACGTGCGGTGTTGAGTTCGCTACGACGCTGGGCTTCGGCGCTGGCCAGCGAGGAACGCCCCACCATCAGGTAGATCAGCCCGGCCACCAGCACCAAGGCGCCAATGTACAACACACCTCGCGGCTTGTTGCGCTGCTCCTGCGCCGCTGCACGCCCGGCCAACTCGGCCCGGCTGGCAACGATGCCCCTGTCGCCCTGCTCGCTCACCGCTCGCCCTCCTGCGATTGCCAGGTGCCGATCATCCGAACGGTGTACCGCGAACCGGTGCCCGTCGAATTCGTCCGCCACCGGAGCGCGCCACCGTTGAGATCCAACTCGATCAGTTTTGCGTTGATCTCACCGACCACCGAAGCATCGTCGGTCGCCATCGTGACCGTCACCGCAGCCGCACCCATCTTGATGTCTTGTAATTCAACGCGGTCCCCGAGCTCGCTCAGGAGGAACGAGAGCCCCTCCAACTCGGTGAGCATCGGCTTGCCCTCGGGCCGATCGATCTCGCTCCCACGCGTCGCCTGGTCGACCTCGCTATTGAGCTTCAGGATCGGCACCATCGCCCCGGTGATCTCGCCGGGCTTACCCAACTCGTTCTCGACATTGGTGATGTCGGCCAGGTACGCCTGCTCCACCCGGGCGGCGTCTTCACGCACGCCCTCCACCTGGCTCTGCCATCGCCAGCCTATCGCCGCCAGTGCGAAACCGAGGGCGGCAAACGCGAGCCCCATCAACTGATACCCACGCCGGAGCGACCGGCCGGGGCGGGTCGCCAGCGAGGCCATCGCGTGCCCGGGTTCCAGGGTGTCCCCGGCCAGCGTTTCGGCCCGGCGCAGCAGGGCCAATACCGGGTCGTCTTGCACGTCGATGTCGAGGACCGCGTCGGGCCACAGGTCCGAGATCGACGACGCCATCGAGGGGGCCGTGAGCGACTCAGGATCGCCGGTCGATTTCTCCCACGCCAAGGGGCATGCAACCACCAGGATGCGGCCCGGCGCGACGCCTACCTGCGCACTCCACGACACCCAGTCGTTCACCAGCCGCGCGACGTCATGCCGCGTCACGATCGGGCCATCGTCGTGCAGCGCCACGCGTTGCGAGCCGGCGGCAAGCACCGCGCCATCGCGGCACCACGACCAGATCAGCCGGCCATCGGGCTGCACCAACACGCCACCGATCACCGTCGGGCTGTCGGCCACCACGCGAGACGACGCGGCCGAATCGAGCGCATCGGGGCTCGCCGTCCACCCGAGCACGTGCCACAGGCTGGTGACCCCGGTGAAGTCCACGCCCTGCTCGTCCAGCGCGTCAATCAAAAGGCGAACGATCGCGTCGGGCGCGACCATCACGCCCACCCGTAGCCCGGTGTCGGAGTCATACGCCGGCCCCAGCGGCTCGATGGCCGCCTCGATAGGCGTCGGCCGGCTGCCCAGCACGTCCGTATCTTCGTGCTCGTCGTCCAACCCAAGGTCGGCCTCGAACTCATCGAGCGGGGCATCGCCCCCATGGCCGAACGCGCTGCGCACTGCGCCAGCGTCGGCCGTCGCCGCCTGCACCCAGGCGCAGTGCGCGCCCACCGTGTCGACCACCAGCATGCCGAGCTTGTCGCCGTCGACCGAGAGCCGGTTGGCGATCCACTCGGCCGCCGCCTGCGCGTCCTCGGCCGCGTCGGAGGCGTAGCGACCATCGACGCGTGGACTCGTCCATGCGGCCTCAGCGTGCTGGCCGATCAGCCGGACCGCGCGAACGCGATCACCGCGCTCGTCGCGCTCGATGAGGCAGACGCGTTCGCTCACCGGTCTTCCTCGGGCTGCTTCGGACCACCCGGCACCGGTTGGCCGTTGCCATTCCCGTTGCCGTTCCCATTCCCAAGACCTCGGTTGCCACGATTCCCAGGATTGCCGCTGCTTCCGCCACGGTCGCCCGGGCCCCCGGGCCCGCCTGAGTTCCCGCCCGACTGAGCACGCTGCATGGCCGTTGGCGTGCGTGTCCGGGTTATGCCGCGTTCTTCCGCGGTCTCGATCATGCTTCCTTGACCCGGGGATTGGATGATCTGGCTGCCCATCGGGGCCGCACCACCCGCGCCCATGTCGCTCACCAGCAGCGTGGGCTTGCCAATGGTCAGCTCGCGTTCCACGCCGCGGTGCCGAACACGCGCCCAACCGGGCTTGACCTCGAGCACGTCTACCGAGCCGGCCCGCTGGCCCTCGGCGATGGCCGTCTGCGCCGCGCCCTCGCGGATGACCGCCATCATCGAGCCCGGCTGGCCGATCGCCGCCACCAGCACGATGTCCTGCGGTGGAAGCTCGGGGTCTCCATCTCCCGTATCGGGCTTCACCGGCTCGGTCACCGGATCCAACTCGAACACCGATGACAACCCCGTCGCGATCAACGGCGGGGACGGCGGGAAGCCGCCACCCGATCCACCCGATGTGGCGGGCGGCGGCGCGGGCGGAATGACCGGATCCGGCGCGGGGGCCACCGATCGGTCGACGACCACCGCGCCCACCGCCATGCCCACGAACGCGACGCACGCGGCGGCGGTCCCGATCTGGATCAGGCGCCGCTGCTGGAGTGTGCTGGTCCGGCTGTGCTTCGTTGCCATGAGCAATATCCCCTATCTGCCGCCGGAGCGGCCCAGAGTTTAGCGTCCGCCGGCCGCCTGCGCGACCATCTCGGCCTCGTCGAGCCGCCGCCACAGCAAGAACGGCCCCAAAGGAGTAAACGCCCCGCTATCGGCGCGCTGGCGGATCTCCCGCCCGTCCACATGGACCACCGCCTCGTACATCGACCCAACGCGACCACGGCCGTCAAGCACGGTGATCCGCAGACGCCACAGGTCCGGCTCGGCCACCAGCAAGCGCTGCATGATCCGCCGGTCTTCCATCTCGGTCATGTATTCGGCGATCACCTGCCGCAGCCACTGCGTGCCGACCGAGTCGGCGGCGCCCTCCCGCGCAAGCACGATGTCGCGGGCCATGGCCGAGGCCTGCCCATCGCCGATCATCGGTGACGCCGCGGCCGCGAGAACCTCTTCGGGGGCGGTCACGGCGCTGATGGCCGCCGGCCCAACGGTGCGGGTCCAGCGGTCGAGTGTTTCCTGATCGCCCGCGCGGAGCTGGATGGTGTCGTACGCGCCCTGAGCGAATGGCAGTTCATTCTCGGACACACCGTCGAACACCGACAGCACCGAGCCCTGAGCATCTTCGATGTCCAGCCGGATGGTCCGCCCGTCTTCCATGTTGAGGTCGAGCGCGTGCCCGCCCTCCTTGGCGATCTCGTTCAGCCGCCGGCTGGCACCGGTAAGCCACGAGCCTGCGATCTCACGGACGCCACGTTCGAGGTGCCGGTCCTGCGTCCATCGCATCTGCCGGACGGTCGCCCTGGTCTGCTGGCCCTGGCGTTCGAGCATGACGGCGATCGCCATCGTGGCCACCATCGACAGCAGCACCACAAGGGGCAGCGCGAACGCCCTCGCCCGGTGAGCGTGATGTTGCGGCGCGCGGGCCATCAGTTCACGCTCCCCTGGCGTGTCGAGCCATCGCCCGAACTGGTTGTCCCGCCGCCCGATTCGGGATCGAGGTCGAGTTCTTCCTCGCCTTCGGCGTCACCATCGCCCTCGTCGTCGGAGTCGGTGCCGATGGTCCAGGCCAGTTCGAAGAGCCAGGACACCGTGACATTCTGGGACGTGGTCATTTCGAGCTCGCCGTACGCAGCAAGGTCGAGCTCGCCGAGTACCTGAAACTCGTCGCGCCACTGCGCTTCCTTGAAGAATCGCCAGCGGGCCCACACCACGCTGTCCATGAGCATAACCGCGCCATCGATGATCGCTGGGTCGAGCTGCTCGGCCTCGATCGCTTCGGCATCGTCGGCATCGCCCGCGATGGGCAGCCACCAGAAGCTGAACACACGCAGGCCGAGCTGGTTCACGCGGCGTTCGTCCCGAAAAACGAACGCCCCCCGAACCGCGCCCTCCTCGTCGACCGACGAGCCGATCTCGATCGGCCGCAAGCCGAGTCTGGCGATCGCCAGCCGCCGCTGCTCGTCGGCGTACGACGGGATCACGCAGGGCGCGCTGAGCGCCAGTTCGAGGCGCTGGGGGGTCGTGCTCTCGGGGGCGCCCAGGCCCTCGTCGCCGATGCGCACACGACGCACCATCTGCACGCCCTGCAAACGCGGGTCGGGTTCGAGGAGCACGCGAGGCCTGAATTGGCGGACCGTGTCCGCGAGCCCATCGAGCGTTTCCTGCTCGCTGGCCTCGTCCTGCCCACCCCCCAATCCGCGGCCATCGGCGACCGCCTGCTCGGCCTGCTCCTGGGCCGTACGCGCGGCCGAGGCGGTCTGCTGGTCCTGGCGAGACATGACCAAGAGCGAGCCCATCGCCCGGCTCGCCACACGCTGTGTGCGCTGGAGCTGGGAGTTCTCTTCGGCCCTCACGTCGGCGATCGAATCGGCACGCTCCATGGTCTGGAACATGCCCATCGCGGCGAACAGGATGATCGAGCCGATGACGATGGCCATCGTGAGCTCGATGAGCGTGAAGCCCTGGCGCATCGGGGAAGACATCAGTTGCCCCCCGAGAGGCCGCCGCCGGGCGTCTGCGAGCCGCCCGATCGCGCCGCGCCGTCACCGCCGGTGAGCCCCCGAATAAGTGTCCCGTCCTCAACCGCTCGGGAGAACGAGTCTGGGTTTCGGCTGGCCAGCGGGTCGAGCATGCGCCGCACGAGGATGCCCGGCGTTCCGGGATTCGGCGAATACGCCCCACCGCTGTCCTCATGCAGCCACACGCTCACGCTTAGTTCACTCAAGCGGGTCAGCGAGAGCGGGGTTGCCTCATCAGTGGCGTTGGGATCGTACACCTCGATCGGTGAGGCCTCGTACGTCCAGCGGTAGAGGTTGCGCCCGTAGGGGATGGGCCGCCCACCAGGAGGCATCGCATCGGGGCTGTCCAGGTACATGAGCACGACGCGGTTGGCGACTTCGCTCGCGCCGGCGATCTGCTCGGCACGCTTCTGCTGGAGCACCAGATAGTTGAGCGCGCCGAAGATGCCGAAGGCCACGATACCCAGCAGGGCCGAGGCCAGCACGACCTCAAGGAAGGTCATGCCCCGTCGGCTGGAACCAGGATGGACGCGGCGGGTGCTCATGGCTCTTTATTGATTGGTCGGCTGGTTCATGGTCCAGATGTTGATGTTGTCGTTGAGCGTGGAATAGTCGCCGTCCTCACCCGCGCTGATGAGGTCGAACGGCTGGCCGTTCTGGCCCGGCACAGCGTAGTAGAAGGGGTTGTCCCAACCATCCAGGGACACGCTCTCGATGAAGTTGGGCGACAGGTCGGCCAACTGGGACGGGTACTGGTTGTTGACGCCCTGGTACTCAAGGATGGCGCGCTTGATGGTGGTCATGCTCGCCTCGGTGCCTGTGGTCCGGCCGCGCAAGAGCGCGGGTGCGAACGCGACTGCGGCCACGCCCATAAGCACGCCGATGATGAGGATCACCAGCGTGAGCTCGAGCAGCGAGAAGCCGCGTCGGGCCTTGCGTTGGTGCGTATACGTGTTGTTGTTCATGGCTATTTCCTCGTACTCTCTCGCGTGCATCACCCAGATGCGCGGTTGTTGCTTCGTCGTCGGTCGTGGCCGAATTTCCGTGGTTAGAAGTCCATATTGGCCGTTGCCGTGAACAGTGGCAGCATGATCGCCAGCACCATCGACCCGATCATCAGGAACATGAAGATGATCAGCCCCGGTTCGAGTACGGCAAGAGCGCGTGTGCTGCGGCGGGAGACCTCTTCGGCCATGTCGTCGGCCAGGCCGTCGAACGCGTCTTCGAGGTCGCCCGAACGCTCTGCGGCGATGAGCAGCTTGCGCACGGGCAGCGGCAACGCGGTCACGTCTTCGATCAGCCGTGCGAGTTGGCCGCCCTCGACCAGCTTTCGCTGGAGGGTTTGCAGTTCCTTGCGTAATTTCGCGTGGCTGACCGTGCGGTAGCTCACCACCAGCGCGTCGGCCAGCGTGACACCCGACCGCGTCATGGCGGCCATGACCGAGAAGAAGCGGGTGGTTTCCTGGGCCAGCACCAGCTCGCGCATGCCCGGCAGGCGGCGGACCACGTTCCAGATGATCGCGATGACGGCCTTGCGCAGGATGATCGCGACGACGAGCAACGCCAGCACGATCAGGAAGAACACGCCCAGGTTGTTTCGGATGGTCTGGCCGGCGGTCATGAGCGCGACGGTAAACCAGGGCAGTTCGCTCCCCATGCTCGACAGGCTCTTGCCGATCATGGGCACGATGAATGTCAGCATGCCCCATCCGGCCAGGACGCTCACGCCCAGCACGATGATGGGGTAGAACATGAGCGTGATGGCCTGGCTGCGGACCTTGACCTGCCGCTCGGCGGTCTTTGCGATCTGCGCACAGGCACCGCCGAGGTCGCCGGTGCGTTCGGCCGCGCGATACACGGCCGAGGTGACCGGATCGACGATGCCCACGCGGGCGCAGGCGTCGGCGAACATGGCCCCGCCGGCCACCTGGGCCCGGACACGGCGGATGCGGTCCTTATGGGCGGCGTCGACCGCCGAGGCGGTGACTTCCAGGGCCTCCACCAGCGGCACGCCTCGCGAGACGAGCTGGCCCAGCACGGCGTTGAACTGGGCCTGGTCCTTCAGGCCCATCTGCCCCGTGCTGCCCAGCCAGCCCGGCAGGCGTCGCGACCAGACAAGGACTCGCCGCTCGCGGCCCAGGACGGATGCCAAGGCCCGCTCGCTGGCGGCGCTGCGGACACCGAGACGCTTGCCGCCCTTGGGGCCCGACGCCAGGAAGAGGTATGGGTTTGGTCCTTTGGCTGCTCTGGACATTCGTATTCCGTTCGTTCCCCTGATCGACCAACGCGGGGGCATGACGACAGCCCCAGCCGGTATCGGGCGACCTCCACAAGAGTCTAGTGCGTTCTGGCCACACCGCAAGCCCTGGGCGCGAGAGCGCCGGCTGATTGCGCGAGGCCATGGTCTTTGGTGTCAGATTCCCCCCGGTTTAAGGGCAGCCGGGGGAGAACCTCGATTCTCGATCCACCCACCGGGATGCCTGGAATCGGGGCGTCCGTCAGGAAGGCGTGCCGGGTCGTGGTCCGGTTGTCTGGCTTGGCATGCCTTTGAGGGATGCGGAGATGGCCGCCTCGTGCAGGGGGACGCTGGCCTCGTCCATCGCCTGCTTGGCTTTGGCGAAGGCCTCGGGGTCGACCGATCGCCAGTCTTCCTTTGCCTTGGTGGCCATGTCCCGGACCGTTTCGACCGAGGTGCGGATCTGGTCGCGCAGGTCGGCTGGGAGTTGGTCGGCCACGCGGTCCATGGCTTCGGTAATCCACTTGGTGTCGAGGCTGGCGTGGGCGACGAGGTCCACGATGCGGTGGCGGGTCATGTCGTCGCGGGCGTGCTCGATGGCGGATGCCTCGATGGCGTCGACCTCGTCCTTGGTCAGGCCGTGGTTGGGGATGACCTGGAGTGTGGCCGTCTGGCCCGAGCGTTTCTCGACGGCCGAGACGTTCAGCACGCCGTTGGCGTCGACGAGGAACTCGACTTCCAGTTGCGGCACTCCCGCGGGCATCGGCGGGATGCCGCGCAGGTGGAAGGTGCCCAGCTCGCGGCAGTCCTCGGCCATCTCGCGCTCGCCCTGGAGGACCTTGAGTTCGATGGCGGTCTGGTTGTCGACGCTGGTGGAGAAGGTCTCCTTGGCGCGCGCGGGGACGGTGGCGCCGGCGACGACGAGCTTGGCGACCGCGCCGCCCACCGTTTCGATGCCCAGGCTCAACGGGATAGCGTCGAGCAGCAGGCTGTTGCGGCTGCGGCCGGCGAGGGTGGACGCCTGGACGGCAGCACCGAGAGCAACAACACGATCGGGGTCGAGGGCGGTGTAGGGGTCGAGATTGAAGAACTCAGCAACGGCGTGGCGCACGGCGGGCACGCGGGTAGAGCCGCCGACGAGGACGACGGCGTCGATGGCGTCGCCGCCGGGCTGCTTGGCGGCGGCGCGTTTGGCGCGATCGCAGGCGGCGATGGAGCGGTCGATCCAGGGTTTTACCAGGGCCTCGAACTCTTCGCGCGTGATCGTGCGGTCGTAGGTGCGGCCCTCGCCCAGGTCGATGGAGATGGCGGCTGTGGGCTCGTCGCTGAGGCGGTGTTTGACGTTCTGAGCGAAGGTGAGCAGGGCGCGGCGGGTTTGGGGCGGGAGCGTACCAAGGGCGTCGGCGAGTTGGTCGGGCAGGCCGAGATTGAACCGCTCGTTCGCCTCGGTCAGGAACATCGCGACGAGGGCGTGGTCGGCGTCGTCTCCACCGAGGCGGGTGTCCCCGTCGGTGGCCAGGACCTGGAAGATGGCGGGTGTTTCCGGGTTTGGGCCGGGCGTGATCCTCAAGATCGAGATGTCGAAGGTGCCCCCGCCCAGGTCGTAGACGGCCACGGTCGTGGGCTCGGCCTTGGCGCGTTGGGCAGAGCCCAGGCCGTAGGCGAGGGCGGCCGCCGTTGGCTCGCTGACGATACGGACGACCTGGAGCCCCGCGAGGCGGCCGGCGTCGCGGGTGGCCTGGCGCTGGGCGTCGTCGAAGTAGGCGGGGACGGTGACGACGGCCTTGTGGACGGGCGTGCCGAGGGCCTGCTCGGCCTTGTCCTTGATGGCTCTCAGGATCTGGGCGGAGACTTCCTGGGGGGTGAGCAACGTCGCCGAGCCATCGGGGGTCGGGATGGCGACGGCGGCCATGTCGCGCGGGCCCTGGACGATGCTGTAGGGCAGGTACGGCGCATCGCCCGCCGCGTCGGCCAGGCCGCGGCCCATCAGCCGCTTGACGCTGGCGATCGTGGTCAGCGGGAACTCGACGGCCCGCTCGCGGGCGTCCAGGCCGACGATGGTGGCCAGCGTGCCATCGGGCCGGGGCTCGTAGCGGACGACGCTGGGGACCAGCCCCGAGCCCTGGGCGTTGTCGCCCAGGATGCGCGGGCCCGCGTCGCCGGCGTAGGCGGCCAGGGAATTCGTTGTGCCCAGGTCGATGCCGATGACCGGAGAGATGGTGTCGGGAGTGTTCGAGTCGTGCTGGGGCATTGGGAGAGGTTAGGGGTTGGCTCACGCTCCTTGGGGCCGGGCCGGGAACGTCCTCTACTCGCAGCCCGCGTCGAAGGCGTCCTGGAAGGCGAGGAAATCGAAGAGTGTGAAGTCGCCGTCACCGTCGAAGTCGGCGATGGGATCCATCGCGTCAAAGCGATTCTGGAAGGCGAGGAAGTCGAAGAGCGTGAGCGTGCCGTCGCCGTCGAGATTGGCCGGGCAGGCCTCCAGCCGCCGGCCCTCGGCCACGATGACCCAGTTGCACTCGCCAACAAAACCACAATCGGCATAGATCGGCTCGGGGAAGCCGCACCCATCGGTGGCAATATAGCTGCGACCGGTGATGCCCAGGAAGTTGCCGCCGATGAAGAACTGGTCGCCGAACAGCCCCCCCGCCAGGACGGCGAAATCCTGGACGGACACCTCGACCATCAGCGCCGTGCCCGCCTCGACGGTGGCGTCCACGGCCACCGCGACGATCTCGAGCCGGGGCAGGTCGGGCGGGCGGAACGTCACGACCGTCGAGCCGATGCGGTCGGCGCCCGAGACCGGCGGGCTGCCCGCGGGGAGCTGGTACAGGTTGATGGTGACGTCGATCGCGTCCAGGGCTTCGAGCGCCACGAACTCCACGCCGAACTCGACGGTGTGGACGGCCAGGCCCGTATCGACGCCGAAGTCGGCCAGCGTGAAGGACTTGGACCAGCGGTTGTCGGTGGTGGTCTGCTGGCCGCCTTCAATGTAATAGCACGCGACACCACCGCCCGCGTGGACCACGTCCTCCACGCTGTGCGACAGCCGCACCTGGGCCCGCGCGGCGGCGGGAGCGAGGCCGAGGGCGGCGGCGGCGAGCAGAACGAGCGTGGCGGCGGGCGTGGGCATGGTGGGTGCCTCCTGCGGCCAGCATACCGGAAACCTGGCGGCAATGCAAGGGGGTCTGGTGGGCGCGGGCCGACGTTCGGGCCGCCCGCCGCGTGGGTGCCCGTCCCACCGCGTCGGGAACGCTTCCGAGCGCGTCGGGCGGGCCTGCCATCGCGTCAGGGGGGCCGCCCATCGCGTCGGCCGGCCCTTCCATCGCGTCCGCAAGGCCCGCCACCGCGTCGGGAACCCCTCCCACCGCGTCGGGAACCCTTCCCACCGCGTCAGGAACGCCTCCCATCGCGGTCGGAAGCCTTCCCGCATCGCGTTTTCGGACGGCGGGCGTGGGTTGGGGCGGCCCGGGCGTGGTTTTTTGGAGGAACGTAAGTTTCTGCCTGGACAAAACTTATAAAAATGTTCCGAAACCATTCGAATTGGACAAAAGCCGCCCCGGCGGCCCGTCGATCAACCGGTTGGGTCGGGCGGGTGCCCGGCCGATGGAAAACCGGGGCGGTGCGGCCAAGGCCGGGTTGCCCACGCAGAACAGGAGCCCGACCATGGGACGCAATCTGCCCTCCGACCGGGGGGACGCACTGGACTGGATCACCGACCGCCTCAGCCTCTGGACCGACAACGCCGCGGCCATCGGCGTGCAGGCCGCCGACGTGGCGGCCGTGGCGAGCGCGACGAATACGGCCTCCAACGCACGCTCGGCCGCTGGCGCGGCGCGCGCGGCGAGTAAGAACGCGACGCTGGACTACTACGACAAGGCCCTGCTCGCCATCGACGGCGCGCGGGATCTTATCTTACAAATCAAGGCCTTCGCCGCCAGCAGCGACGACCCCCAGGTGTACGTGCTCAGCGGCATCAGCCCGGCGGACAGCCCGAGCGAGACGCCCGCGCCCGATGCCCCCGGCGACGTGCGCACGACGCTGCAGCCCGGCGGCAGCCTGGAGCTGCGCTGGAAGGGCAAGGGGCCGCAGGGGACGTTCTACATCGTCACGCGGCAGCTCACCGGCGAGAGCGGCTTCACGACGATCGCCACCGTGACCGACAAGGTTTTTACCGACAGCACGCTGCCCTTCGGCACCGACCAGGTGCTCTACCAGATCAAGGCCCAGCAGACCGACAAGGTCGCCGAGGGGCCGATCGTGACGGTGCGCCTGGGCGTGGGAAATGGGCAACTGGGCGTCGCGGCGGCGTAGGGGATCGGGCGTTGGCAATCGGGAGTTGGCAACCGGCAATCGGGGGGGAGGCCCCCGATTGCCGGTTGTCTATGGGCCGGCCACCGGCGGCGGCGTCCGCCACGCCAACGCCTGTAGGCGCTCGACCAGGGCGCGGGCGTCGATGGCGGCGGGCGTGGCGCCGGTAAGGGAGACGGCGAACCGGCGGGCGCCGTTGTGGTCGTGGATGTCGATGAGGGCGACGCTGCGGTTGGTCCGTGGGGGGGGGGGCGACCAGTCCTCGGTGGGGCGGATGGCCTCGGGGTTGCCCGGGTCGGCCAGGGTGGTCGGGCCGATGAGGCGCCAGAGGCGATCGACCTCCGAGGGCGGCAGGCGGCGGAGGATGGGCGGGTAGCCGGGCATCGGGGGCATGGGCTGGCCGTCGGTCCTGGCCTGCCCCGCCCCGACGCGGAGCGTCCCGTCGGGCTCGAGGAGGTAGACGCCGGGGGTGAAGCGGGCGGCGGCGGAGGCGCTCCACACGTAGACCTCGGCCCGGACGCTCAGGCCGGCGGGGGCGGCGGTGGAGGCCGTGGGCTCGACGGTGCGCTGGGGGCGGCCCGAGCCGCAGGCGGTGAGAAAGGCGAGAAGGGTCAGCAAGAGGGCCCGATGGAGCATGGCGGAGCGTACGCGGGCGGGGGAATGGTGGGCGTGGGGGTTGGGGCCATACCCTTGGCCCCTATGGACGCAAGCCTCACATGGCTCGCCTCCCTTCTCGACAGAGGTATGGGGGGTGAGGGTGCCGATTCGCCTTTGACGGTCGAGGAGGTGGACGCCGCGCTGACGGCGGCTGGCTTCCCGTTGGACGGCATCGAGCCCAAGGGGGCCGACGCGCTGCTGGACGTCGAGGTGACGAGCAACCGGGGGGACTGCCTGAGCCACCTGGGGCTGGCGCGCGAGATCGCGGCGATGACCGGGCGGGTGGTGACGCCGCGTGAGATCGGCGAGGTCGCCCGGGGGCCGGCGGTTGGCGAGCACCTGAAGCTGGAGAACCGGTGCAGCGGCGGGGATCGGCCGGCGTGCCCAACCTTTACGGCCCACGTCATCCTGGGGGCGACCATCGGCCCGAGCCCGGCGTGGCTGCGGGAGTTGCTCGAGAGCGTGGGGCAGCGGTCGATCAACAGCGCGGTGGACGTGACGAACTGGCTGAACCTGGAGCACGGCAACCCGAGCCACGTGTTCGACCTGGACACGCTGGAAGGCCGGACGCTGGTCATCCGCGAGGCGTCCGAGGGCGAGCCGCTGGCGACGCTGGATGGGGTCTCTCGGAAGCTGAAGTCGGGCGAGATCGTGGTGGCCGATGGGGCGAAGGCGACCTCGCTGGCGGGCGTGATTGGCGGAGCCAACTCTCAAGTGAACGAGGGCACGACGAACATCGTGCTGGAGGTCGCCACCTGGGACCCCGAGCGCGTGCGGCAGGCCAGCCGGGGGCACGCGGTGCGGACGGACGCGAGCCACCGGTTCGAGCGGGTGGTCGATGCGCGGACGTGTCTGCCGGCGGCGGAGGTGGCAGCGCGGTTGATCGCGGAGTTGACGGGCGGCACGCTGTGCGAGGGGGCGCTCGTTGAGGGCGCTCCGCTGCCCGAGGGCAAGGCGATCACGCTGCGGCCCCAGCGGTGCGCGAAGGTGCTGGGCATCGAGACGCCGGCGGACGAGATCGTGCGGCTGCTGCGTTCGGTGGACGTCGAGGTGCGCGTGCAGGACGACGCGTTGGCATGCACCCCCCCACCACAACGCTCGCACGATGTGACGCGTGAGGCCGATCTGATCGAAGAAGTGGCTCGACTGCGCGGGTTCGACGCGGTGCCGTTGGCGAGGCGGCTAGCGATCAAGGCGCAGCCGCCCCAGCCCGAGGAGCGAGCGATGGAGGGCATCGCCCGCGCGCTGACGGCCCTTGGGTTCTTCGAGACCGTGACCTTCAGCTTCACGAGCCCGGACAAGGCCACGCCGTTCTTACCAAAAAATGCTTCGCTGGTGAACGTCGACGACGATCGACGCGGGGCCGAGCCGACGCTGCGGCCCAGCGTGCTGCCGAGTTTGCTGACGTGCCGGCGGGTGAATCGCGATGCGCAGGTGCATCAGGACGGCGGCATCCGGCTGTTCGAGGTGTCGGCCACGTTCTGGTCGATGCGCGAGGGGACGAACGAGGAATCTCGGAAGATCGCGATGGTGGTTGATGCCGGGGGCGAGGGGCCCAAGGCGAAGGCCGAGGACGTGCAGCACGGGGTTCGCGTCGCGCGGGCGGGTATCGAGGCGATGGTGGCGTTGTGCTTTGGGCACGAGGCCAAGGTTCGCGTGGAGGCGGGCGGCGACCTGCCGGCGGCGATGGACTCGGCCAATGCCGGGCGGGTGTTCGTGGATGGTGCGGGTGGCTCGGTCGAGCTGGGCTACTTCGGATTGCCGACGAGCGAGACGCTGGCGTTGTTCGATCTTCAGCGGCCAGTGATTGTCGCGGAGTTGGAGTTGGAGCCGTTGCTCGAAGCGTACCCGCCGACACCGAAGGTGAGCGCGCTGCCGGCGTTCCCGGGGATCGAGCGGGATCTGTCGGTGGTGGTGGCGAGCGCGACACCGTGGGCGACGATCGAGAAGGCGGTCGAGGGGCTCGGGCTTGAACGCCTGCAGGGCGTGGCGTTCGTGGGCACCTACAGCGGCAAGCAGGTGGGTGAGGGCAAGAAGAGCGTCACGCTCCGGCTGGGCTTCCGCGATGCGGAGCGGACGCTGCGGCACGAGGAGGTCGACCCGCAGATGGAGCGGACGATCGCGGCGTTGCGTGACGCGGTGAGCGCGGAAGTGCGCTCGTAGTCAGTTCGCGACGATGTTCACGAGCCGGCCTGGGACGGCGATGACCTTGCGGACGGTCTTGCCCTCCAGCAGGGGCTTGATCTCCGGGTGGTCGAGCGCGATGGCCTCGAGCTTCTTCGCGTCGGCGTCGGCGGGCACCATGATGCGTGCCTTGACCTTGCCCAGCAACTGCACGGCGATCTCGACCTCGTCGTCGACGAGCTGGCTCTCGTCGTACTTGGGCCACACGCTGTTGTAGAGCGTCTGGACCTGCTGGCCGGCGTGGTCGACGCCGCCCAGGCGTTCGTGCAGCTCGTCGGCGGTGTGGGGCGCGAAGGGCGCGAGCATGGCGGCGACGCGGCGGGCCTGCTGCTGGGTGAAGACGCCCCCACTCGTGCCGGCCTTGCTCGTGCCGAGGTTCACCAGCTCGATCATCGCGGCGATGGCGGTGTTGAAGCTCAGGCGTTCGATATCGCCCTCGACCTTGGCGATGGTACGGTGGAGCTGCTTGTCGACCTCGGTGTCAGCCGAATCGGCGATGCGCGGCTGACCGGTTTCTTCGTCGATGATCAGACGCCACAGGCGTTGCAGGAAGCGGTGCAGGCCCATGATGTCGCGGGTGTTCCAGGGTTTGCTGGCTTCCAGCGGGCCCATGTACATCTCGTACAGGCGAAACGTGTCGGCCCCGTACTCAGCGATTATGTCGTCGGGGTTAACAACGTTCTTGAGAGCCTTGGACATCTTGGCAACAATCTGGACAACAGATTCACCAGTCGCGCTTTCGACATGCTTGGGTGCGTCTTCCGTACCGGTGTTCTCGACCTGGTCGATGGGCACCAAGGTTTTGTCCTTGCGCTGATACGCGAAGGACGTGATCATGCCCTGGTGGTAGAGCTTGCGGAACGGCTCGGGCGAGTCGACGTGGCCCAGGTCGTACAGCACCATGTGCCAGAACCGGGCGTAGAGCAGGTGCAGCACGGCGTGCTCGGAGCCGCCGATGTACAAATCAACACCACGCTCGCCCAACCAGTAGGCCTGGGCTTGCTTGGACACCAGCGCGTCGTCGTTGTGCGGGTCGGCGTAGCGCAGGTAGTACCAGCAGCTTCCGGCCCAGCCGGGCATGGTGTTGGTCTCGCGATAGACAATCGTGTCGGAATCGAGGGCCGAGCAGCCGGCGTCACCCGCGGTGGTGCGGACCCAGTCGGCCGCCTTGGCCAGTAGGGGCTGGGGTGTCTCGCTCTCGGCGGGCTCGTAGTCGGCGATGTCGGGCAGCTTGACGGGCAGCGCGTCGGCGTCGACGGGGTAGTGGTCGCCGTCCTCGGTGAAGACGATGGGGAAGGGCTCGCCCCAGTAGCGCTGGCGGCTGAACAGCCAGTCGCGCAGCTTGAAGTTCGTGCGGCGGCGGCCGATGCCGGTCTGGTCGAGCCAGTTGGTGATGGTCGCCTTGGCCTTGCCCGTGGGCATGCCGTCGAGTGAGACCGTGGACCCCTCGACGGTTGCCGTGGAGTTGGCAGCATAGCCGTTGCCGTCGTAGGGCTGGCCCTGGCTGGCGTAGTACCCGCCATTGGCGAAGGTCTCACGCAGCTTGTCGAAGCTCTGGCCGAAGAGGCTCTCGAGCGTATCCATCCATTGGTGCCGCACGGCCCCGCGCCATCGTTCGGTATCGGCGAGGTCTGCCGGGCTTGCTTCGACGAGTTGCTTGCGTTCGATTGGCACGGGCTGATCGCCCCGTCGATTCATGCGCACATGGGAGAGGGCGTGACCAAAGTCCTTTGGGGTAAGGTCGTTGCTGGTGACATAGCCCAGCATGTCCGCCAGGGTCGAAAGCCAATATGCGTCGCCCGTTTCGGCCGGAGCGGCGTGAGTGACGTAATAGGCCATCGCCGAGATAGCTACCGGGTACACCACGTCGCGGATGGTCAGCCCGAACTTCTCGGCAAACGCGAAGTCGCGCTCGTCGTGGGCGGGGACGGCCATGATCGCGCCGTAGCCGTAACCCATCAGGACGTAGTCGGCGACGTAGACCGGGACGCGGTCGCCGGTTACAGGATTGATGGCGTGCAGGCCGGTGAAGACGCCGGTCTTGTCCTTGGCGGCCTGGCGATCAACGTCGGCAGTGTTACGGGCCTTCTGGGCGTAAGCACGGAGCTCATCTGTTGGTGTTTCGGGGCGGGGCGTGCGGAGCACGGCATCGACCACCGGGTGCTCGGGGGCGATGACCATGAAGGTCGCGCCGAAGATAGTGTCGGGCCTGGTTGTAAAGACGCGCATGGCCGGCGGCAGGTCGGCGTCGATGTCGGGATCGTCCGTGTCGATATCGAGAGCGAAGTCGACCTCGGCACCCTCGCTCTTGCCGATCCAGTGGCGCTGCTTGCTGCGGGTATCGTCGGGCCAATCGACGGTATCGAGGCCTTCGAGCAGGCGGTCGGCGTACGACGTGATGCGCAGCATCCACTGCTTGAGTGGCTTGCGGTAGACCGGGTGGCTGCCACGCTCGCTGCGGCCGTCGATGACCTCCTCGTTGGCCAGCACGGTGCCCAGCTTGGGGCACCAGTTGACGGTCTGCTCTCCGACGTAGGCCAGGCGCTGGTCGTCGATGGCGGCGCGTTGGTCTTGGGGGCTCAGCTCGTGCCAGCGGCGCTGGGTGCCGGGCTCGCCGCCGATGGCCATGAGCGTCTTGCTCGTGCGGCCGACGTGCATGAGCGAGCCATCGCCGGCGATGCGCAGGTCGCCGTTTTCCAACTCACTGCGTAATTCGGCGATGGGCCGGGCCTTCTTTAGCCAGGGGTCGAACCACGAGTTGTAGAGCTTCAGGAAGATCCACTGCGTCCAGCGGTAGAAATCTTCGTCGATGGTCGCGACCTCGCGCGACCAGTCGTAGGCGAAGCCGAAGCGTTGGAGCTGGCGGCGGAACGTGTCGATCGTGCCGCGGGTGAATCGGGCGGGGTGCTCGCCCGTATTGATGGCGTGCTGCTCGGCGGGCAATCCAAAGGCGTCCCAACCCATGACGTGCAGGACGTTGTGACCAGCCATCTTCTTGTAGCGGCCCAGGATGTCGGTGGCGGTATAGCCCTCGGGGTGGCCCACGTGCAGACCCGCTCCCGAAGGGTAGGGGAACATGTCGAGCACGTAGTACTTGGGCTTGGAGGCATCGAAGCCGCGCTCGCCCGGATTGGGGCGATGGTGGACGCCCCCGTCGAGCCAGAGCTTCTGCCACTTGGGCTCGATGGCGTTGGCCAGGCCCGCGTTGTAGCGGTGGGCGGGCGTGGTAGAGCTCGGTGCAGGATTAGGGGACGCGGTCTCGGTCATGGGTGGCCTCTTTCGGGCCGGGATGGTAGGGAGGCGACGGGCGTGAGCGGCCCGAATTAGAAGCGGAACTGGAGGCCCGCGTGGAGGCCCTGGTAGGAGCCCGCCCACTCGAACTCGTTCACGCCGCTGCCCTCATTGAGGCGGAAGATGGTGCTGCGATAGCCGATCTGGACGCCGAAATAGTCAACCGGCCGCCACTGGAATCCGACGCCGATGTCCCAACTGAAGGCCTGTGTGTCGAAAGGCCAGGCTCCGAAGTTGGTGTACAGATCGACGGTGATGTCCTCGTAGATGTTGAAAGCCGCCTTGAAGCCCGCGTGGGGCTCGAAGAAGGTGCGATCGTCGGTAAAGGTCGCCCCGCCGGTGTCGAGGTTGGCCACCTCGAACTCGAAGTCATAAATGCGTAGACCCACCTCGGCGTCGAGGCGGAAGCGGACCTTGTGGCCGTGGCGGTCGGTGATCGGGCTGATGGGCGTGTCGAGGATCGTCCGGGCGAGGCGGAAGTCGAGCTGGGCGTAGGTGTGCGAGACGCTCGACCGCTGGCCATCGGCGATGAAGACCCGGCCGAGTTGGAAGTCCTCCTCGGCCGTCGCGACGCGATCATTGATGTCGTAGAACAGGCCAATCGCGTTGATGCGCCACTCGTCCTTACGCAGGCTGATATCGAACCCCGGCATCAGTCGTGGGCCGTTGACGTCGAGGTCTTCGAGGTCGACCAGCGAGCCTCGTGCCGAGCCGCCGGGCAAGCGGATCTCGCCGGCCGGGGCGGTGTAGCGGGCCATGACCTCGACCTGCACGTGCCAGTTGGTACGGTGGTCGCGGCGTTGCTGGGGGCCTTCTTCGGTTTGGGTGGCTTGGAGATCCTGGAACGCGAGCGACCCGTGGACGAACCGGAGCGGGGGCTGCTGCTGGGCTTGGGCGGGCAGTCCAGCGAGCACCACGGTCGCACTCAGGATGATGGTTCGGAGTTGCCAGATCACGCCGGCTCCTTGGCGTTGGTGGTTGCCTCTGGGTCGGATCGCCCAAGCCGCAGGGTACCATCTCCTCGGACAGCCCGCAGCCTTGCCTGTCGAGCGCCGCCGAAACACCATGAGCACCCGACCACCGGACCAACCCCAGCCCGACCACTCCGGCGACGCCGCCGGCGAGGTGGTCCTGGCGCCCGGAGCGAGCGTGCCCGAGTCGGCCTTGCGGTTCCGCCAGAGCCCGGCCTCGGGCCCCGGCGGGCAGAACGTCAACCGGAGGCACACCCGGGCGGAACTCCGGGTTGGGCTGCTGGACATCCGGATGCCCGTCCGGGCCCGCAAGCGGCTGCGGGAACTGGGCGGCGAGCGGATGACCGCCGACGGCGTTCTGATCATGGTGTGCGAACGGACGCGGTCGGCCAGGCGGAACCAAGAGGAGGTTCTCGATCGGCTGAAGGAGTTGGTCCGCCAGGCGATGGTCGAGCCCAAGCGGCGGATCCCGACGAGGCCGTCCCGGCGATCGAACGAGCGGCGGCTGGAGGCCAAGCGGCGGACCGGCCAGCGGAAACGCCGTCGCGGCGGGCCCGACCCCGAGGGGTGATCTACCCTCGCCCGTGCTGACCCTGGCCATTGAAGCAACTAACCCGAACGTGCCCTCGCCGGGCGTGCTGTTGGCGCGTACTGGCGACGATGCTTCCCCAGGGAAGGCTGTTGTGCTGGCTACACGGTCCTTGCGACAGCAGGGGCGGCACGATGACCTCCTGCTCCCGGCGATCGCCGAACTGTTTGAGGAGGTAGGTGCCAAGCCTTCCGAACTGGACGAGGTGCTGGTTTCGATCGGACCCGGCGGATTTACCGCCACGCGGCTGGTGTGCGTGGCCGCGGCGGTGCTGGCCGAGGTGAGCGGCGCGAGCGTGCTGGCCGTGCCCACGGTCAATGTTGCGATTGAGACTGCGTTGCAAGTTCGCGATATTCGTGGCGGGGTGGTTGTGGCGATGGCATGCAAACTAGATTCGGCCTATGTTGCGAGGTTCGATACCACGCGGTTGGAGTTTTCCGCACCAGGCCGTTCTATCGGTCCAAGAGATTTCGACGCGCTGTTGTTACCGGGCGACGTGCTCATCCACGAGGGGCACGTGCCCGAGCAGATGCTCGAAGTCGCATCGAAACGAGGCGCTGAGTGCTTCCCGATGAAACTTACAGCAGAGGGACTTTTAGCGTACCGATCGGCGGCCGAAGCTGTTCCTGTCGAAGCGTTACGCCCGATCTACCCGCGCGAACCCGACGCGGTGACGCAGTGGCGCCGCCGATATGGCAAGGCTCCAGGCGACGATTCGTAGGTTCTGGGCTTGTAATTCGGACCGTCCGGATCGGACTTATATGTGGATTGCCGGGATCCCATGCGTACACGGGTCGTATTGCTGTGAAGTTGGGCAAAGTGTGCGTCGATAGGCAACTCGACCGGTCATAGGTGCGGTCGGGAGAATTACTGTGGCATCCCAAGAACAACAGCCAGACTGGACCGATAAAAAGGTCTTTACCACCGGCGAGGCCGCCTCGGTCTGTCGCGTGAGCCAGCAGACGATCATCCGTTGCTTCGATAACGGGCGTTTGCAGGGCTTCCGCGTTCCGGGCTCGAAGTTCCGGAGGATTCCAAGAGACGAACTGCTGCGTTTCATGCGCGAGAACAACATTCCCACCGACGCGCTGGAGGGATCGCGCCGGCGGGTGCTCATCGTGGACGACGATCCGCAGATCGTGGATTTGCTGCAGGAGATGCTGCGCCGCGATACCCGCTTCGAGATCGAAACGGCCTCGAACGGGTATGACGCTGGGCTGTTGACCGAACGCTTCCGCCCGCACCTGATCGTGCTGGACTACATGCTACCCGACCTCAACGGCGACGTGGTGTGCGAGCGCGTGCGCGAGAATCCCAACACGCAGGACACCAAGATCCTGTTCGTGTCGGGCGTGATCGAACGGGACCGCATCGATCGATTGCTTCGCGCGGGTGGCAACGCCTTCCTCAAGAAGCCTTTCACGGTCGGCGCATTGCTCGACGAGATCTCACGACTGCTGGACCTGAGCCCGGCCAAGCGATAATCGCGACAAGCGGGAGGTGTGGCATGAGCTCATCAGCCGGCAACTGTCCCGACCAGCGTGCGCAGCAGGTCGAGTTGGTGCTCCAACAGATCGACCACCTGCCAACGCTGTCGCCGGTTGCCCAGCGTGTCTTGCGCATGGGCAGCGCGGCCGAAACCGAACTCGAGGACATCGTGCGGATCATCCAGAGCGATCCGGCTCTGACCGGGCGTGTGCTCTCGATGTGCCAGCGGGCCGAGCACGGGCTGGGCGATCGCGTGACCACGGTGGAGCGGGCGGTCGTCATGCTGGGATTCGAGGCCGTACGGGCCGCGATCCTGAGCGTTGCCGTGTACGACACGATGGCCGGGCACACGGCACAATTGGAGGAGCGCGAGGGCGCGGAGGGGTTCCGGCACGAGGCGTTCTGGCGGCATTGCGTGTCCACCGCGTGCGCCGCGGACGAGATCGCCCGGGCGCACAAAGAACTCCGGGTATCGCCCGACGAGGCGTTCGTCTCGGGGCTGTTGCACGACTTAGGCAAGCTGGCGCTCGACCTGGTCCTCCCCCGCACGTATGGCAAGGTGATGCAGTTAGCAGAAGACCGCGGGTTGACGGCCGCCGCCGCGGCGCAACGCATCATCGGCATCGACCACCATACCGCGGGCAAGCGGCTGGCCGAGCACTGGGACCTGCCGCTGACGATCCAAGACTCGATGTGGCTCAATGGACAGCCGCCCGAGGGCATGGCCGAGCTACGCAACAAGTCGCTCGTGGGTGTCGTGAGCGCGGGGCACAAACTCGCGCGGGCGCTGCACCTTGGGTGGTGCGGAGAGTGCGACCCACTGCCGGATATTGCACGAACGGCCAAGCAGTACGGCCTCAACGCGGACAAGATGCAACACATCGGCATCGGGCTGCACGAGGTCGTGTCGCAGCGGTGTACGGACCTTGGGCTCGATACCCCGCACAGCCCGGTGATGCTGCTGGATTCGATCTCGCAGGCCAACGCCTGGCTGGGGCGGGCCCACGGCCGGCTCGAGAAACAGGCCGAGGTAGCCTGGCGGTGCGAGGGCACGCTGAAAGCGGTTGCCACATTCCACGCAGATCCCGGCAGCGGCCGGGGTCTGGTGAGCGCGATCGGGGCCGCGGGACGTTCGGCGGCATCGGCATTCTCAGCCGGGCGGCTGGCGGTGCTGATGAAGCAGAACGCGGGCGATCCGTGGCGGCTGAGCTGGCTCTCGCCGGGTGGAGAGACCGTGAACGCGGCGACGCTGACCGAGCCCGAGGGGACCGATCGTGTCAGCCGCGCTCTTGCTGAGATAGTCCACGGCCTGGATGCTCCGCTCTCGCTCACCCCGCTGGAAGGCTGGCTCGGGAGCACGGTGACTGAGAAGCTCGGCAGTGCCGAGTCGGTCCGCGTCGTGCCGCTCACACCGGGGCGGATCGATGATGCGCCCGCCGTCGCGTTGCTGCACAACGGCGATGATGCCCACGACAATCTCGGAGCGCTCATTGGCGCGTGGGCCTCGGCCGTGGCCGCGGCGGCCCGGCATGACTCGGCGCGTCGGCTCGGTGAACGGCTCGCCGAGGCGAATCGTGCGCTCAGTGCCGCACAAGACAGGCTGGCCGAATCCGATGCGATGGTTCGGCTGGGTCAGATGGCCGCAGGCGCGGCCCACGAGATGAACAACCCGCTGACGGTCATCAGTGGTCGCGCACAACTGCTGCTCGATGGTGCTGCCGAGGAATCGGCACGCAGCGCAGCAGGGGCGATCGTCGAATCATCGCATCGGCTGTCAGACCTGATCACGGCGTTGCATGTGTTCGCCGACCCACCCACGCCCGAGGCCGAGACGGTGCGGATCGAGACTCTGATCCGTGGCGTAGGACAAGCAATTCGAGACCGGCTGTGCTCGGGTGTTGACCTGGCAACGGCGCTCTCGGGTGCCCCCAATGAGGCCAGGATCGACGGCGGGCTCGTCTCGCGCATCCTGGTAGAGCTAGTGAGCAATGCCGTAGAAACCGGCTCGCCGGTGACGGTGGGCGTACGGGTTGACGCGCTCGACGATTGCTTGGTCTTCGAAGTCATCGATCGCGGGCCCGGATTGAGTGATCGGGCGCTGCGGCACGCGTTCGATCCGTTCTATTCGGAGAAGCCCGCCGGCCGGCAGCCGGGGCTTGGGTTGACCCGTGCGCGGCGGCTGGCCGAGCTCCTCGGTGGGACGCTGTCGCTGGCCAACGCCCGGGATATCGGGGCCGTGGCAACGCTTTCGATTCCGGTGTGGCGAGTAGCTAACTCGATGCCTGCCAGCGACTTGTCGATCAGCCAGCATCCCGAGGCCGTTGGCTGAGGTCCGGTGGGTTGAATTACGACTGGATTGGCCTTGGAAACACGCCGATCGAAGGGCCAGCAGAGGACCGAGCCCCCGGATGGGCCGAGCGAATTCACCAAGTGCACGGAGAGCACTTCTCATGGCCCACCCCACACCCGATCCCAAAAAGAAGCGCCGTTCGACCGCCACCGGTATGTCCGGCCCATCGGCCTCGGTCGAGGGTCGGGGCGTGGTCGTCATCGCCGACCAGCGCGACGTGGGCCGGCTGCTGTCAAGCCAAGCCAAAGCGGCGCTGGGCGCGGCCCCAGCCGTGCTGACGTTCGACGAGGCCGACGATCTGTTTGCGTTGCGTCCTGACTTGGTGCTCGTGGCCGCCGACGACGACAACATGCGATGGCGTTCGCTCGCTCGCGAGTTCGAGGGCGAGTTTCGGATGGTGCTGGCGAGCTTCACTCCCACGATCGAGGATGCCGCAGAAGCGATGCGGCTTGGCATGGCCGACCTGCTCATGCTCGACCGCACCAAGCGCGAGATCTCACAACGCATCGGTGCAATGGCCGGTGAGGCCCGCCGCAAGCGTGCCGGCGAAACGCCTCAACCGCTGGCCCTCGTGCCAACCAAGGCGGATGTGACGGCTGACAACGACGTCGATCTAGTGACCGTTCGCGCCGAATTCGGCGTGCTGGCCCGGCTCGAACTGGATGTCGAGAGCCTGCTGCGGACCACCCTCGAATACGTGCTGCACAAGATCGGCCCGACCAACGCGGCGGTGTTTCTGCCAACGGCCGGAGAGGACTTCACCCTTGGGGCGTACGTGAATTACGACTGCCCGAAGGACTGCGTCGACCTGCTGCTGGACCATGTCGCGGCTTCGGTTGCCCCGGCCATCGAGGCCGACCCGAGCATGCGGCTGCACCGCGGCGAGGACGCGCTGGACGAACTCATGGGCGACCACGCGGCCTGGCTGACCGGCTGCGAGGCGGTGACCTTCGCAGCCGAGCACGACGGGGAGATGCTCGCCGCCGTGGCGTTGTTCCGCGATGATCGGGATCCGTTTGATGCTCGGACGCTAAAGCGGCTGGGGGCGATCGGGGAGATCCTGGCCCAGCAGTTGGCCCGGATCATCCGGGTGCACCACCGCCACCTGCCCATGGACCAGTGGGACGGGCCCGAAGAGCAGAGCGAGGATCCACCGATGGCCGCGTGATTCGGCTCCGCCGGGCCGTTTACGGCGGTAGACTTGTCCATTGGAGGACCGACCCGGACATGACCGTCCAGCTTGACCACGAATCTCCTGCGGGCAACGACGAACCCGAGCCGGCGAGTAGTGCCGAGGAGCCCCCTGAACGCGCGAGCGAAGCCGGGGGTTTGGTTGTTGATCTCACCCTCAGTCGCGAAGCCTCGGCCGCTATCGATGGCTCGGCCGAGGCGTGGCTCGTTGAGAACGCCCGCCGGGCAAGCGAGCACCTTAATCTTGAGGGTGAGTTGCGCGTCCGGGTCGTGTGCGATACCGAGATGGCGAAGGCCCACGAGAAACACCTGGGCGAGCCGGACACGACCGACGTGATGACCTTTGATCTTGCCGACGGGGCCGCAGTTCGCGGGGCACCCGTGGACGCCGATCTGCTGGTGTGCGTTGATGAAGCCGCCCGCAAGGCGAGCGAGCACGGCTATTCGGTCGAGCGTGAGTTGCTGCTCTACGTCGTGCATGGGCTGCTGCACTGCCTGGGCCACGACGACTATGACGAGAATTCGTACCAGCGCATGCACGCCCTTGAAGACGAACTCCTCGAAGCGATTGGCGTCGGGGCGACCTTCTCCCCGGATCCCAACTCGCGGGGAGCCTCGGCATGACCGCGATGGTGTGGTTCTGGATTGCTGTTGTCTCGGCGATCGTTGGATGCGTTTTCGCCGTACTACACCAGACGCTGCGGCACGCCCACCGCGTGGCGGGTGAGGATTGGCTTCGAAGCATCGCCGACGATGCCAAGCGGGATCGCATCCGCTCGATCCTGGACACGGCCGACGTGTCGGCCGGCGCGATCGCGCTGCCGCGTATCGCCTTTAGCCTATTGGTGCCCGTGGCGGTGGTTCTGCTTCTGGCGATCGTGCTGAACGAGCCCGACGCCAGTGGCGGTATCGACGTGAGCTGGGTCTCGCTAGTGCTGGGTGTGGCGATCGCCGCCCCGATCCTCTGGTTGACCAACATGGCCCTGCCAGCGGCAATCGCGCGACACGCCTGGGGTCCGACGCTGCGGTGTTTCGCACCCCTGATCCGGGGATTGATGATCCCGCTGAAGCCGTTCGCCGGGCTGTACCTGTTCTTCGATGAGGTTGTGCGCCGGCTGGCCGGCGCTGATGGCGACGAGGGAGATCGGGCCGAGGCGGAGATCCTGAGCGCGGTCGAGCAGGCCGAGCGCTTCGGAGGCGTCGACGAGACCGAGCGCGACATGATCGAGGCGGTGGTCGAGTTCCGCTCGACGAGCGTGGACGAGATCATGACACCGCGCACCACGATCGAGGCGCTGAGCTACACCGACGATCTGTCCCAGGTGAAGCAGTACGTGCGCGACAGCCACCACAGCCGCATACCGGTGTACCGCGAGAACCTCGACGAGATTACCGGCTTCCTGTACGCCAAGGACTTGCTCAAGTGGCTGGCCGAGCCCGACAACGGGCATGCCGAGCATTTCAATTTGCAGAGCATCCTCCGAACGGCCCTGTTCATCCCAGAGACCAAGACGGTGCGCGAATTGCTCCGTGAGATGATCCAGAGCCGCGTGCATATCGCGATGGTGGCCGACGAGTACGGCGGGACGGCCGGGCTGGTGACCATCGAGGACATCGTCGAGGAGGTCTTCGGCGAGATCCACGACGAGTACGAGGACGCGCCCGAGGACGAGCCCGAGGTCAAGCTCGACCTTGAGAAACGCAACGCCGAGATCGACGCCCAGATGCACATCGACGACGCGAATGACGCGCTACGGCCGCTGAACGTTGAGCTGCCCGAAGAAGACGACTACGACACCGTGGGCGGCTACGTCTCGACCCGGCTGGGCCGGATCCCGGACATCGGCGACGAGTGGGTTGAGGGCGACATCCGCTTGATCGTGACCAGCGCCGAGCAGACGCGCGTGCGGCGGGTGCGGCTCGAGCTCGTCAGCGAGCCTGCAACGCTGGGCTCGAATAACACCGATGGGCAGAGTGCCATCTAGGCCTTGACTCTGGCCGCCCGCGGCGCTTTGCTGGGCCATGCGCATCATCGGCGGGCAATACAAGCGGACCATCCTGACAGGCCCCCCGGACGCCAAGACGACGCGGCCGCTGCCCGATCGGGTGCGCGAGTCGATCTTCAACATGCTCCAGGGGCACCTGGTCGAGGGCCCCACCGTCATGGACGTGTTCGCCGGCACGGGCTCGTTCGGGCTCGAAGCCATCAGCCGCGGCGCGACGCGAGCGGTGTTCGTCGAGCGTGATCGGAAGATCCGCGAGATCCTCCGGGACAACATCGCCAAGCTTGACGCGACGGCCGCGAGCGAGATCGTCGAGGGCGATGCGCTCGGGCCGCTGGCGTTCGCTCGATGCCCGAGCCCGGTGACCATCGTCATGATGGACCCGCCCTACCCGCTGGCCCGCGACCCGCAGAGCTGGCAGCGCGTGCTGGCGCAGGCGGGCAGGCTCGTGCAGAAGCTCACCGACGACGGCTACCTGCTGCTGCGCACGCCGTGGCCCTTCCTGCAGATGCCAAAGACCGAAGAACCCGAGCCGGAACCGCGATACAAGAAGCATCGCAAGCCGCGTGAGGAAGTCGTATCACTGAGCCTCGACGACGGTTCGCTCGACACTCAGGACATCGACGAGATCGAGGCGATGTTCGAGGCCATTGCGGCGGGTGAGGCGATCGAGGACGAAGAACCCAAGTTCATCGAGGGGCCGCTGGAGATCGAGGGGGCGGTCGGGCCGGAGACGCACGAGTATGGGTCGACGGCGGTGCATTGGTATCAAAGAGTAGCCAGATGAACTCCAACATTCATTGAACAACCGCTAGTGAGCAATCTTCATCACCCAGTGAACAGCGTAGTTCGCCGGGCGTGTTTCTTTCTTGGCCTCGTCCTCGTCATCCATGTTGGTTTTAAATACCTTCAAACTAGCAATGACAGGTGGAGTCTTACTGTTGTCTGATTTGCCACTTATCGGTTGAAAATGATGCCCATCCGTTTCCCACGCCGACAAGTCGAGTTCATGAACATGATTCTCCAGCGAGGCTGACTGGGATTCTCCGAGAACCCGTCGCTCGAGATCTACACGCCTCGTTTGATCCAGGCCCCGAAGAAAGTACCCTCGGAAATCAGGAAGCTTCAAGAACTCCGACTCTTCCGTCAAGCCATCCTCTTGATAGGGTTGAAGCACAAACCAGAGTTCCTTGGAATTCTTAACTGTGGATCCATCACACACTTGCCACCGCAGCTTCCACTCTTCGTCTTGTGGAATAGGACCTGGCCAAGCAACAACTGAACCAATGGGAATCACGTGCGCAAGATGAGTACCGCTTCCGGGTGCCTCATCGCTACCTGTACTTACGGCATGGTCGATCGAAAGCACTCTTTGAAATTGACTAAATTGTTCCGGCGTTAACTCCACATGGGAGCTGTGCGAATTCTTCCAGTTTTCTAAAATAGAGAGACGACTCTCTAATCCAAAGGTATACCTTGATAAGGAAACGATTGCTACCACAATCGCGATGATGCTTGCAACAACCCCAAAGACGCTAAGACCTCGTTGGCTTTCCATAAGTTTTCTCCGAACTCTCGTCGATTCCAGCCAGGAGAATTTGCTCGCTACCCCAGCGCCGCGGCACCCGACACGATCTCCGTCAGTTCGGTCGTGATCTGGGCCTGGCGCGCACGGTTGAACTTGCGCTTCAGGGCCTTGCCCATCTTGCCGGCGTTGTCCGTCGCCGACTTCATCGCCACCATGCGGGCGATGTTCTCGCTCACCACGGCGTCGTTGAAGGCCTGGAACAGCGTGGTCTTCACCGTCTCGGGCAGCAGCTCGGCCAGCAGGCCCTCGGCGTCGGGGCTGAACTCGTACTGGGCGGTCATCGCGCCGGCTTCCGCCTCGACGGCGGGCGGCTTGAGGGGCAGCAGCTGCACGCTCGCGGGGGTCTGCTTGGCCACGCTCTCGTACCGCATGTAGACGAGGTTGACGCCGGTGATGCGGCCGGCCTCGAACAGCTCGATGTAGTTCTGGGCGAGTTCCTGGACGTCCTCGAACTCGGGGCGGTCGCTGAACTGCGTGTGGTGCTTGGTCACCTGCACGCCGTTGAATTTCATGAAGGCCACGCCCTTCTTGCCCACGACCTCGACGGGGCCACCAATGGCAGCCTTGTCGGCCCGCAGCTTCTTGATGGCCGTGCGCAGGATCGAGCCGTTGTAGGGGCCGCACAGGCCGCGGTCGCTGGTGATGACCAGGGTCAGCGGCTTGGCGTCGTCCTTGAATCCGCCCTCGGGGCCCTCGATGAGCGGGTGGTTGACGTTGCCGGCGGTGGCGGCCAGCTCCTGGACCAGCTCGAAGATGCCCTCGGTGTACGGCTTGGTCGCCTCGGCCCGGCTCTGGCTCTTGGCGAACTTGCTGGTGGCGATCATCTGCATCGTGCGGGTGATCCGCTGGATGTTCTTGACCGCCTTGATGCGCTTCTTGATTTCACGGGTCTTGGCCATAGGCGGCAAGCATAGGTGCCTTCCAGGCGGGGTTCTTTGCCACGAAACGCTCGCGCCATGGCCCCCGACCGTGGGGCTTCCAGCCGGGCGGGCCTCCGGTCGGGTGCCTTCCAGGCAGGGTCCTTGGGGGCCCGGCTCGCCGTCCCGGCGGGCATGGGCCAAGGGGCATGGGTGAGGGGTGAGGGGGACCACCACCTACATCCCTGCCAGCGCCCGGCCCCTGCCATCGAAGGCCAGCGGCCCCCCAGGCCGTGGCGGCCATTCCAGAACGTGTGGCAGCGATTCCTCATCGAAGGGGGGCGGTTCCGCATGTGCTCGGAACGATCCCCCATGTGTCGGGAACCGTTTTCCATGTGTGTGGAGCGATCCCCCATGTGTTGGGAACGATCCAAATTGTGTTGGGAATCGTTCCCAACACAATTCGGATCGTTTTTCATCGATCTCCCAACGTCCGGATTCTGAGAAAACCGGCCTTCGACGCTGGGAATCCTGGTGTTTGGGTTATCCATGGGCCGAGAACGCGGGCTGGTCCACTCCGTGGCAGGGTTCTGTCCAAACGCCAGCGCGGGCCCACTCCGTGGGGGCGATCCCTCCGTCCGAGCCGCGCTGCGTAAGCACGCGGCCACCGATCGCAGGCCAACACGCGAGAAGAGATCGAACGCGAAGGGCTCGAAGGGGGAATGAAAACGGGCCCGCGTTGGCGGGCCCGTGGGGGTGCTTGCAGGATTCTCGGGCTCGCTCGTTAGGGCACGCCGGCGGTGTAGGCGTCTAGGAAGATCGCCATGTCGTTGATGTCCACATCACCGTTCGCGTCGGCGTCGGCGCGGTCGTCCTGCGTCGCGTAGTAGTTGTTGAACAGCAGGGCATCGCCGGACTCGACCATGCTGTTGCCGTTCATGTCGGGACTGAAGCAGAAGGGCGTGTGCGGTTCTCGAAAAGCCAGATGTCGCGCTTGTCCATGTCGACCGGCGAGGTCGGATCGGGCTCGTTGGTGAGCTCATGCACCAGCGTATGGACCGACCAGAGCTTGCACAGGAACGGATCGTGTTGCATGTCGGAGAAGTCGGCCCACGCGTCGTTCGGATCACCACTTGGTGTTGTCACACCGTCCTCATAACTCCGATTGATCGGTCCCGCTTTCAGGAGCACGCTGGTATCGACGGCGGAGTAGTCGCTTGTCAGCTTGACGCGGCGGATCTCGGGCCACGTATCACCATTCGAGAACGTGTACTCGATGTACGCCACGCCCTGCCGGGTGACGCCGATGGACGGATAATAGCAATCGCCATCGTCCGTACCATCGGACTCGATGCGGCCACCCGTGATGATCGTCGGATTCCACACGGGCGGGTTCTGGATCACGCGGAAGTTGTCGAGGTTCGCATCGATAACGTACCACTGCACGACGACCCGGTCCTCGGCCCCGCTCATTCCGGCAGGCCGCGCGTAGTGCGTGACGAAGAGCCGGACATCACCCTCGGCGTCCTTGGCGAGCACCGCCGAAGAGATAAAGCCCCCGGGTGCCCTTGGATTGAAGCTGCTGTCGGGCGTCGAAACTTGATATGTTCCGCCGTAGTGGAACTCCAATGGGGCGCCGACGCCGACGTCGAGAAGGGGGTAATTCTTGGCCGCGTTATTCTCGATGTGCTGGGTATAACGCCAACGGTGTTCGAGCGGGTCTGGGTCGCTGTCATCGAACCAGAGCCCCGCGACCCGGATCCGGTCTTGTTTCAGGCTCGAAACGTCCGAGATGGACACGAATAATTGCGCGTTCTCGACCTCCTCGTACAGGAATGGCTCCTGGACGGCGTACTGGCGGATGTACGGGTCGGGCTCGTACTCGATGATCGCGGGAGCGGGCGGCAGGTCGCGGGGCGCAGCACGAGCAGGTCGTCGCCCTTGCATCAGGCCCCGGAATCGCGCACAATAGCAGTATGATACACGCCACTTTGTCTGCCCTAGCCGGCTTCGCCCTCGCCACCGTCCAGACGCCCACGACTCACGCCCAGTGCGAGCCTCAACGATTCTTCCCGGATTTCGAGCCCAGGCTGCTTGAGTTCGGGCAGGATGTGGCCATCAGCGATGAGCACCTGTTGGTGAACGATCGGTTCGCCGACAAGATCTACGCCTATGAACGTGACGGCGGGGGCAACTGGGTGTTTACACACACGGTCCCCGGGGCGAGCGGTGGAGACATTGAGCTTGACGGTAACAAGTTCATCACGGGCAGCCTGGGTGTGGAACGCTATGGCGGGGCTGTGATCTACGACTTCGATGGGGCACGCTGGATCGAGTCGGGCCGCTTGGGGTCACCAGATATCGCTTCACGATCGCCGTGGGGGGAGACCGTTGCCATCTTTGGCCAAAAGGCCGCGGTAGCGAACTGGGGTACGACTGTTCTTGCCTTTACTCAGATCACGGGCCAGTGGCAGCAAGTAGGCGAACTGAGGCCGAGTGAAGGCGTAACAGGGAGAGTCTATTTCGGTAACGCGATTGTCGTCAACGATGAGTTCATCCTTGTTGGCGCACCGGGTGAAGATACACGCGGCATACCGAACGAACATGGTGCCGTGTATGTGTACCGCTGGGATAACGCCGGCTCACCCGAACTCGTGCAAAAGCTCGAGCCCGGCCCCGTCGATTACGGCCCAAACTTCGGTTTCTCGTTGGCGATCGAGGGCGACACGCTCGTGGTGGGCGCCATCGCCCGCCGCTGGGTGGCCGATCGCTCGATCGGCGCGGCGTACGTCTACCACTACGATGGCGATCAATGGGTGCTGCACCAGGAGTTGCTGGCACCCCAGCCCCAGGACGGCGCGCGCTTCGGCTGGGACGTCTCGCTCCAGGGCGATCTGCTGGCCATCGGCGCGAGGGGCGAGGTAGGGACCACCGGCGTCGGCGCGGCCCACCTGTTCCAACGCGAAGCCGACGGGCAGTGGCGGCACGCCGCACGGATCGTCTCGACCGTCGGCGGTATTGACTATGCCGAATCGGTCGACCTCGGCGGTGGCCAGCTCGCCATCGGCTGCAGCGAGTTCTTGCACATCGGCGAAGACCAGGGCATGGCCGAGGTGTACGACCTCGCCTGCCTGCTGTGCGCGCCAGACCTTGACGCCGACGGCGCCCTCACCATCTTCGACTTCCTCACCTTCCTCAACCTCTTCCAGGCCGGCGACCCCATCGCCGACTTCGACGGTGACGGCGAGCTGACCATCTTCGACTTCCTGGCGTTCCAAACGGCGTTCGATGCGGGGTGTTCGTAAGAAGGCAGTAGGCACTAGGCATTGGGCATTGGGCAATGGGGCGGAACGGATCAAGACCGCCCACCTTAGACCCACTGCCTATTGCCCAATGCCCAATGCCCTATAACAGAAAAGGTCGCGTGCTCACGCAGCACGGCTCGGGCGGGGCGGCTGTTCGGGTCGGGCCCTTCCCTCTCGTCCGATCACGGTGCATGGCCGCGCGATGATCGGACCGGCGGCGGCGGGCTTCCCGATCGAGCGGGGCCGGGCTTCTCGGCCCGTGCGGGCGGCCCGATGCACGATGTGCGGCCTGAGAGGCCCGAAATCGACACGCGAACGCCGCATCGCGCGGGCTCTGCGGCACCGCGTGCTGGCCCGCGCCCATCGCTGGAACGCTCGAGTGCGTATCCAACGGATCCGCACCAATGTCCGGGTGGCCCGCGAGCGTGGTGCGTGGCCCCGCACGCGATCCCAGAGTGGCCGCACACGTCTTCTGAGGGCCCGCGGACATGTCCGGAGGGGCCGCAAACATCTTGGGATTCCCTGCAAACATTTCGGGACGGGCCGCAAAGGTGTCCGGTGGAGGTCCGAGAGTGTGCGTGTGGGAGCAAGGTTGTTCGGGACCGAGAACGCGGGGGGACGGGCGGTCGCGGTCGTTCGTGGGGGTGCTCTCGGGCGTTCTTGGTTCTTCACCGCTCGGCGGAGCCGAAGACGGCTGCGCCAGCGCTCGCCCAACGGGTTGCTTTTGAGCGCTCGCTTCGCTCGCTTGCGGCCTCACGGCCGGGCCGCTCAGCGGCCGCGCCTCTCGCATGCGCTTTCGCTCGAAGACTCGCTCGGCGGATGCTTCGGCGTGAAGAGCCCTTGGCGCACGAGCGCGCCCTAGACGTTTGCGCCGGGGCATCCGCCCGTTCTCGGGCGCATGCCCCCGGCGCAAGGGCGCAAGCCCGAGGCCCCGCCGGCGAGGCGTCTACTAGAGTTCCCGGTATTTGTCGATCGTCTCCCGCACGCCGTGCGGGTCGCGGATGTTCTTCATCGTGATCTCGATGCCCGATTGGCCCGAGCTGGAGATCTCGATGACGCCCACGTTGAAGACGCGGTCGATGAAGCTCTGCTTGACGGCGATGTTGCGGATGTTGTCGTGCAGCACCTCGCTGGTCGCGCGGCTGAACAGGCCGTGGTTCTCGGTGGTGCGCTTGGTCGTGACGTCGAGGCACGCACTCATGGTCTTGAGGAACCACGCGCCCATCACGATGGCGCCGGCCATGAACATGATCAGGCACACGACGAGCCAGAAGCCGTCGGCCGGCCAGAGCGGTTCCTTCTTGATCGCCGCGACCAGGGCCAGCACGCCCGCCCCGGCCATGAGCGACGCGAGGCCGATGTAGGAGAACGGCCGGGCCCGGAACATGGTCGGGCGGAGCTTCAGCACGCGGACCTCGGGCCCGAACTCGCTAGGCAGGCCGGCGGCGGCGGCACGATCGGGCTTCTTGGGCTTGGTGGGCTCGGGGGTTGCCGGCTCTAGCTCGATCTGTTCGGGGTGGATGGGATCACCGCCCTGGGGCCCGGGTTTGTCGGTCTTCGGCGTGTCGGCGTGCTCGTCCATCGGGGCCCCTTTCGCTGAGAACGGGGCAGTTTAGGGACGCCCCCCGCCGTGTGCGCGCTCATCCGGTCGAGTATCCGCCGCCCGGCGTGCGACCCCGGGGTAATCGGAGAACAGTCCCGCGACGCCGTGCTCGTGATAGAACCGGGCCATCGCCTCGGGCTCGTCCTTGAATGTATATGGGTAGAGGGCCAGGCCCATTTCGTGGGCCCGCTGTAGCAGCGGCAGTGGCTGGCCGGTGTTCTCGTCTTCGAGCAGGTTGCGGTTGATGCCCAGGCCATGGCAGAACGCGGCGGCTCGCTCCAGGTCGGCGTCGTCGGGGTGCTCGCCGACGTTCCACACGAGGCGGAGCGTCGCGCCGGCATCGCGGAGGCCTTGCAATGCGTCGAGATCAAAGCACTGGATGATGGCCGGGTCGTCGGACGCACGATACCCGTGCTCCGACAACGCGAGCCAGACCACCCGCTCGACATTCCAGCCGTGCTGCTGGTGGAATGCCGGCTTCTTGGGCTCGGGGATGACGCCCACTCGAGCCCGCCCGTGCTCACCGCCGATGGCGTTCAGCCGATCGGCCAGCGTGAGGAACTCCTCGAACGTCGGCACCGCCCCACCCACGTCTTTGTACGTCACGCGCAGCGTGCGCACCTCATCGTTCGTAAAGTCGATCCAATACCACTTTCCATCATCGCGGGCCCGATCGGGAAACCGCTCGGCCACGTCCGTCACCCGCTCCATGTTCACATCGTGCGCGCAGATCGCCACGCCGTCCCTGGTGAGCACGACGTCGGGCTCGAGATAGTCGGCACCCATCGACCACGCCAGCGTGTACGCCGCCAGCGTGTGCTCGGGCAGGTGCCCCGAAGCGCCGCGGTGGGCGAGGACGAGGGGCGCATCGTCGGCCCGCGACGCGAGCAGAACGAGAACGATGGCAGTGGCGATGCGAAGAATAACTGGCACAGCGCGGCCTCCTCGGGCAGTGTTGCCGCGAGGATAGCCGACCTGCCGGCCCGCCCGGGGAGCGCCGGGTGATCTTCACCAAACTCTCACGCGCACTCGCCTAGGGGCAACCAGCGTCGAACTCATTCTGGAACGCAAGGAAATCGAACAGCGTGAGCACGCCATCGCCATCGAAGTCGGCACCGAGGTCGCCGGCGTCGAACAGGTTCTGGAATGCCAGGAAGTCGAACAGCGTCAGCGCACCATCGCCGTCGATGTCCGCCCGGCACGGCACGGCGACACCGATGCCGTTGACCTGGATCGCCCATGCCAACTCGGGTGAAAAACCCAGATCGACCACGTCGGTCGGGTCGGACACGCCGCAGTCTTCGGCGCTGATGTAACTGGTACCATCGTTGCCAAGCTCGTTTGCCCCAAGGAAGAATCGAGACAGCACGCCCGGGAAACGCTCCACCTGATCGCGGCTGGCCACCTCGACCACGAGCGTCTCGCCGGCCAGCATCTCCGCATTGGCGGGCACACTCAGGAGAGTCAGCGACATATCAGGGATCGGCACCATCGTGAAGTCGAGCAGTTCGAGGTCGGGGCCGACCGGATCACCACCATCCGTGTCCCTGTAGAGACGCACGGCGATGGTCTGCTCGCCCGTGGGCGACTCGGCCTCGTCGACACCGATGGAGATATCGGTGACGACGAAGTCGTCGGGGAGATCGAAACTGACCCAGGCGCTGGTGTCAAAGGTGCTGGGCGGCGGGTCATCGCTGACGCACGCGAGGCCCACGCCGGTCTCGATCGTGCCCGGCTCGGCCGCGTGCGAGAGCGAGGTGCGCGAGGGTGAGGCCAGGTCGATGCCGCTGCCGATGCTGCGGTAGCGCAGCGTGTAGTTCAGCGTGTCGATGCCGTCGGGGATCGGCATATCCAACGGCATCCCCACCCCGGCCAGCGTCAACTCGCCGGGTGCCATCGCGAACATGGCCTCGGGGATATCGCCCGAAACCATCGGCATCTCGCCCTGTCGAACCATCGCGTAGGACTCGAGCACCATGCCCAGTTCGGCGATCTCGAGGCTGAGCTCGTAGTGCGAGAAGCCCGTGGTGCCGGCCGTGTCGGTGGTGCCCAGCATGACGTCGCCCACGTCGAACATGCCGGCTTGGCTCGAGGGATCGAGCACGCCCGGCGGGCGCAGGAGCCGCCACTGGGTGACGCGATCCATCTCGTACCGCACGTAGTCCTCGATGTCCGGATGGCTCACGTCGGCATGGTGCAGGCTGTCGGTGTACATCACGATCGTCTCACCCGTGGGGGTGGAATCCATGAACGTGCGATCGCTGATCTCGTAGCTGGGTTCGAGGCTCGACTCCAGACCTGGAAACTCGTCGGGGTAGACGATCTCGGCCGGGCTCTGGGTGTACTTGGTCTGCTCCCATTCGCTCTTCAGCCGGCCGTTCCTGAAGTACTGCTTGTACTTTGTGGTGGTGCAGACCTTCGTATCTGGTTCACCGGTGAGCGAGTCGTAAATCCAGTTGGCGATCAGGCCGGCCACGACGCCCAGGCCGACGGTCACCACCACCGTCGTGGTAATCGGCTCGTCGGCGTGGGCGCGCTCGTAGTCGAACACGATGGGTGCCGAGAATACAGTGCCGGCGGCGAACGCGACGGCGACAACGCGGCCGCGTGAGGGCAACTCACGCCGCACGGGTGCGAGCAGGGTCTCCATGTTTCCTCTCCCGCCGCCCGGGCCGGGGTCGCTCCATCGCGGCTACTGCCCGACGGCCTCAGGGCGCCGACGGCCCTCCAAGGGTCGTGCGGCGCGCGTGCGATGGTTCATATGGCATTGCAACACACCCGGATGGGATATGCAAGATCGAATCTTCAAAGTCTCAAAAATCGAGTCGAATCCACGCCATCATTGAGTGAATACGCCCACGAAAGTCGAGAACTTGATATTAGAACTGCCGCAAGAAACGCAGGTCATTCTCGAACAGCATCCGGATATCCGGGATCCCATACTTCCCCATCGCCAGGCGCTCGATGCCGAAGCCCCAGGCGAAGCCGGTCCAGCGTTCGGGGTCGATGCCGCAGGCGCTCAGCACGTTGGGGTCGACCATGCCGCAGCCGCCAAGCTCGATCCACTTGGGCTCGTCGCCGGGGCGCAGGGCGATCATCATGTCGAACTCGGCGCTGGGCTCGGTGAAGGGGAAGAAGCTGGGGCGCAGGCGGATCTCGGCGCCCTTGCCGAAGTAGGCCTCGGCGAACTGCAAGAGCGTGGTCTTGAGGTCGACCAGCGACACGCCCTCGTCGATGTACAGCCCCTCGAGCTGGTGGAACATGAACGTGTGCGTCGCGTCGACGGTGTCGGGCCGGTACACGCGGCCGGGGCTGATGACCTTCAACGGAGGCCCCCAGCCTTCCTTGACCGCCTTCTCCATCGTGCGGATCTGCACAGTGGACGTCTGGCTGCGCAGCATGCGCGGGCGATCCGTCTTCGCCGGGTCGTCGACGTAGAAATTATCGATCGGGTCGCGGGCGGGGTGGTCGCTTGGGATGTTCAGCTTGGTGAAGTTGTGGTCCTCGTCCTCGAGCTCGGGCCCGCTGACGACGGCGAAGCCCAGCCGCGCGCACACCTCGACCAGCTCGGCCCGGACTTGCATGAGGATGTGCCGCCGGCCCAGGGCCCGAGCCTCGTGCAGCCCCGGCTCGGTGAGGTCGACGGTCGGCACCGCCCCACCGGCGCTGCCCAGGCTTGCCTGCTTGGCCTCGAACGCGCCTTCGAGGGCGGTCTTCACCGCGTTGGCCTTCTGGCCCGCCGCAGGCTTGTCCTCCTTGGGCACGTCCTTCATGCCGGCCATCGCGGCCTTCAGGCGGCCCTTGGAGCCCAGGTACGCCACGCGCCAGGCTTCGAGGGCGGCGGCGTCGGCAGCCCCCTCAAGCTCGGCCAGGCCATCGCGCTGGAGGGTCGAGAGGGTATCGAGGAAGGGAGAGTCGCTGGTCATGGCGGCAGGGTAGGACGGGGAGTGTGGAACGCTCCGATCGATGAGGCCGTATGGCAAGAGGGCGAGCGTGTTGGGAGATCGGCCGCCCGCAATGAGTGGGAGGCGCGAACATTCGAAGCCGATACGTTTTGGGAACACTCATCCTGGCGATTGCGGCGTTTACCACCCACGCCCAGCCCGACCAGAGGATCTTGTTCACGAGATCAAGTGGTTTTGAGAATCTGCCCATCAGCAGCGCGATCGCCGGCCTCGGCCTGAGTCCCGAGACCACCTCGATCATCGCCGACGCCCAGGACCTGCTCGACCTGCTCCGCGCCGCAGGAGTGGGAACTGGTCATCATCCGCTGGCGCTTCGCGTTCGGGCGCGGGTTCGAGGCCGACCTGGCCGCCGAGCTCGAGGCCCACGTGCAGCGCGGCGGCAAGATCATGTTCTCCATGGCCAAGATCGAGCAGAACCCGTTGCTCTGGGACCTGCTGGGGATTGCGGGGACGGAGAATCTCGAATTGCCGCTGCAAACGATCCGCGTGCCATTTGGCGGCTTTTCCGATCCGGAACTGCGGCATCCCGCCTTTTCGAGTGCGTTGGGCATGCCAGTCACTCCGGATATCTTCGGCCCCGACTACGGCGACCGCTTCGAGATCCTGCCAGGCGGATTCCCGATCGCCGTGTTCGAGGACGACCGCACGCCAGCGGTGTTCGTCGCGCGTGACGGCCGCGTGATCGTCAACGGCCAGGAATGGGACAATTGGGAGGGCGGACGAACCATCGCCGAGGACCAGATCCGCTGGCTGCTCTCGTGTCCGGTCGATCTCGATGGCGACGGCGAGGCGACGGTGTTTGACTTCCTCGAGTTCCAGAACCTGTTCGACGCCGAGGACCCACGCGCCGACTTCTTCTACGACGGGCGGCTGGACATTTTCGACTTCCTGGAGTTCATCAACGAGTTCGAGAACGCGTGCTGAGTCCGAGAAGCCCCCGCCCGGGCCATTCGGCCCGATCGGCGAGCCAGGGGGGCCGCAACGGCTCCGCGCGTGATCCGTGAGGTCCCGTCGCGGTCGCGCGATGCTCCATCGCATGTCCGCAACTCACTGTGGGGCATGGGCGATGCTCCATCACCGGCCCGCAACACTCCATCACCCATGCGTGATGCTCCATCGCGCTTGCGTGATGGAGCATCGCCGGGGTGTTCTCCGGACCTTGCGGCCCGGAACGACCCCGATCCCGAACCATCTGGCCCGATGCGGGCTGGTACGGGCCACCCCTGGCCGATCGCATGGCACCCGTGGCCATCGTCCGTGGCGGCCGCACCGTGCACGAGCCGCGACGGGGCCTGGCACGCGGATTGCCATACCGCTCCCACAACACCCCCACCCCCCACCCCCCACTCCCCACTCCCCACTCCCAAGCCGCCCCCGAGCGCTTCCCCAGGAGGATCCAGATGAACAGCAATCCGCGAACGGCCGCGCTGGCCGTGTGCCTCGCCGCCGCCACCGCCCACACCCAATCGCTGGTCACCGTCGACACGACCCAGGACGTGTCCGACAGCTTTGGCACCATCGCCGACCTGCCCGGCCCCGACGGCATGGTCTCGCTGCGCGAGGCCGTCAACGCCCTGAACGCCACGCCCGGAGTGCACACCATCGAGTTTGCCATCGATCGTGACCCGGCCGACCCGCTGGGCGACCTGCTGCGGCTCGAGGAATCGGCGTTCGTCGCCGTGACCCGGGCGGGCACGACCATCGACTTCCTCTCGCAGGCCCGGTACGAGGGCGCCCCCGACCCCACACGGCCCGCGCTGGGCATGATCCACCTCCATCCCGCGTTCGTCGGCGAGCCGGGCGTGGTGATCGGCGCTGCGGAGTGCACCGTCATCGGCCTGGGCTTTATGAGCAACACCGACGTATCGATCGAGGTGTGGAGCGGCGACGACAACCGCTTCTATGCCAACCGCACCAACGGCATCGCCGTCCGGCCCGGCTTCGGCACCGTGGTGACCGGCACGCAGATCGGCGGTACGGACGCGAACCAGGGC
Source organism: Phycisphaera sp. (assembly GCA_025916675.1). Lineage (NCBI taxonomy): Bacteria > Pseudomonadati > Planctomycetota > Phycisphaerae > Phycisphaerales > Phycisphaeraceae > Phycisphaera > Phycisphaera sp. Next base: position 1,031,779 of record CP098402.1, on the reverse strand, counting down.
AACGACCTGGGCCTGGTCGAACTCGCCTGCGGCGCCAACGACTCGGTCGTCGTCGCCAACCGCATCACCCAGGTCTCCATCCACGGCTCGCCCTTCTGCGCCGATGGCACCCGATACCCCACGGGCAATCGCATCGGCGGCCCGACGCCCCAGGAGGGCAACCTCGTCAACGGCTTCGGCCGCACCAGCGGCGAGGGCCGGCCCACGGGCGCGGGCGTCGAGGTCTCCTTCGCCCAGGGCACGCTCATCCAGGGCAATACCATCGGCACCGACGAGGCCGGGACGCGGCGGGCCAACTCGGGCGTCCAGGGCGTGTTCGTGTGGGATTCCAACGACACGACCATCGCCGGCAACCTGATCTCGGGCATCCGGGCCCCGGGCGTCGCCGGCTCGGCGGGCTTGATCTTCGGCAAGGCCATCTGGGTGACCTCGATCAACGACACCGTCGACGGCGTGGTCATCGAGAACAACCGCATCGGGACCGACGCGACCGGCACCAACCCCGTGCCGACCTACGCCGGCATCGAGATCAGCCCCACCACCATCACGCGCTCGATCACCAACGTCCGCATCGGCGGCCCCACCGGCGACGCGGGCAACGTGATCGCCTTCACCGACCTGGATGGCATCACCATCGCGGGCGCGGTCGTTGACGGCGTGGACATCTCGGGCAATAGCATCTTCGCCAATGGGCTGCTGGGCATCGACCTTCGCGCCTTCCCGTCGGGTTCGGGCGGCGTGACCGAGAACGATGATGGCGACGCCGACGAGGGGCCCAACGGCCTGCAGAACTTCCCGGTGATCGACTCGGCCGCAGTAAGCGGTGGTTCGGTCCGGATCATCGGTGCGCTGAATTCTCTGCCCTCGCGTGACTATCGCATCGACCTCTACGCCTCACCCGAGGGCGACGGCTCGGGCCACGGCGAGGGCCAGCGTTGGCTTGGCAACCTTGAAGCCAGCACCGACACGACCGGCCAGGCCGGCTTCGACACCAGCTTCCCCGCTGTGGGGATCGATGAGTCCTGGATTGTCGCGGCGACCGCCACCGACATTGGCCGCCACGCCACAAGCGAGTTTTCTGCCTTCGTCGAGGTCTCGGGCGGCACAGCCTGCCCGGTCGACCTCGACGGCGACGGCGAGCTCACGCTGTTCGACTTCCTGGCGTTCCAGAACCTCTTCGACGCGAGCGACCCACGCGCCGACTTCGACGGCGATGGCGACTTCACCCTGTTCGATTTCCTGGCGTTCCAGAACGCGTTTGACGCCGGATGCGGCTAACGGAGCAGGACTCAGTCGATCTCGCTGACGATGTACGCGATCCACGATGCGTCGGCGTCGCCCTCGGTGGCGGGCTTAAACTCGCCGTCACCGCCGCCCTCGCCGTCGTCGCCCTCCCAGTAGGCGGTCGCCTTGGAGAAGCCTGCCTCGAGCAGCAGGTCGCGGAGCTCGGACATGCTCCACAGCCGCCAGTGGTAGGTGAACGCGTCGCGCATCTCCGAGCCGTCCTTGAACTCGAAGTGGATGGCCGTATCGAGCGACGCGTCGATGGGGTTGTACCGCACCTGCTCCCAGACGTAGGTGAAGCCCTCGCACTGGCGGCGTTCTTCCTGCTCCATCAGGCTCTCGTACCCGCCGTAGCAGTCCATGAAGAACAGCCCCCCGGGGGCCAGGCTCTTGCGGACGGCCTTGAAGTACTCGAGCAGGTCGGCCCGGACCATGAGCGCGTTGTAGCTGAAGTTCATCGCGAGGACGACGTCCATGTCCCGGCCCTTCTTGCCCGGGTCGCGCACGTCGCGGTTCTTGAGGGTCAGGCGTTCGAGTTGCTCGGCGCTGAGTTGGCTGAGCACGTGGTCGCGGCCCCACTGGAGGGTGGCCTCGTCCAGGTCGAGCCCGACGGCGGCGTTGGTTGGCCGGCGGCGGACCCACTCGGCGCTGGTCTGGGCGGTGCCGCAGAAATCCTCGCGCAGCCTGACGGCCTTCTTGCCCCGAAGGGTCTCGTAGGTCTCATCGATGAAGTCGATCTCGCCCTCGACGTTCTGGACGGCGGCGGTGTAGAGCTGGTGGCGATCGGCCGTCGAGGCCGTCAGCTTGGGGGCGGCGCTGGCCCGGCGTTTGGCGGTGCGCTTGGAGACGCCGCGTGGGGGCTTGGTACTGCTCTTCGTGGGTGTCTTATCGGCCATCGGCCAGTGTAGCGTCGGCTCAAGTCTGGGCCACCGGGTTTCGATGAAACGACGGGAGCCTAGAGTAGTTCCATACGCCGCGGAAGGTCCGATTCGGGCCGGTGAGGGGCCTCCCGATGGGGTTCCGTTCGTCCGGGCATCCAGGAGAGGAATCGGCATGAAGCTGACGATGGTGGGCACGGGGTATGTTGGGCTGGTAACCGGGGTGTGCTTTGCCAACACCGGCAACGACGTGGTCTGCCTCGACGTGGTCAAGGACAAGGTCGACCAGATTAACCGCGGCGAGTGCCCCATCTACGAGCCGGGCTTGACCGAACTCATGCAGCGCAACCTCAAGGCCGGCCGTCTGGTAGCCACGCTGGATAAAGACCTGGCCTACGAAGACGCCGAGATGATCTTCATCTGCGTGGGCACGCCCAGCGGGGCCGACGGCAAGGCCGACTTGAAGTACGTCATGCAGGCCGCCGACGACATCGCGGCCGTCATCAAGCGCCTGGGGCCGGGCCAGACCCCCAAGACCATCGTCGTCAAGAGCACCGTGCCCGTAGGCACCACCCTGGCCGTGCGGGATCGCATCCGCCAGACCGTGGGCGACTTGCCCTTCACCGTGGGCGACAACCCCGAGTTCTTGAAAGAGGGCGACGCGATCATCGACTTCAACAAGCCCGACCGCGTGGTCTGCGGCGTCGAGCATCCGGACGATCCCGAAGACCTGACCGCCAAGCGCTTCCACGAGGTCTACGAGCCCTTCACCCGCAACGGGCACCCGATCTTCATCATGGACATCCCCTCGGCCGAGATGGTCAAGTACGCCAGCAACAACTTCCTGGCCACCAAAATCAGCTTCATCAATGAGATGTCGATGCTCTGCGAGAAGTTCGGGGCCAACATCAACCGCGTGCGCGAGGGCATGTGCAGCGACAGCCGTATCGGCCACAAGTTCCTCTACCCGGGCCTGGGCTACGGCGGCAGTTGCTTCCCCAAGGACACGCTGGCGGTCATCGGCATGGGCGACCAGGCCGGCTTCGAAACCCAGCTCTCCAAGGCCGTGCACGACGTGAACCAGCGCCAGCGCACGCTGTTCTTCGACAAGATCCTGGCTCATTATGGTGGCAGCCTGGCGGGCAAGACGCTGGCCTTCTGGGGCATCGCCTTCAAGCCCAACACCGACGACGTCCGAGAGGCACCGGCCCTGACGCTCATGCAGATGGCCCACGAGCATGGCTCGACCATCCGGGCGTACGACTCGGTGGCCGACAAGACCGGCAAGCAGTCGCTCGACGAGATGGGCGTGCCCGCCGAGATCGTCGGTGAGATGTACGATTGCCTCGAGGGGTGCGACGGCGTCGTGGTCTCGACCGACTGGGACGAGTTCAAGACGCCCGACTTTGATCGCATGGGCCAGAGGCTGGCCGAGAAGACCATCTTCGACGGCCGTAACCTGTACAAGCGCGACCAGATGGCCGAACTCGGGTTCAGCCACCACAGCGTGGGCCGCCCCAGCGTAACCCAGGCCGGCGAGCCCCAGCGGGCCTGATCGACCGCCTAAGCCCCACCCCATCGCCCAGATCGGGCCCTACAGTCTTGGCTCCCCATCGGTGATCTGTGGTGGGGCTGTCCTTTGGAGGTCTGAATGCCCCTGACGCTCGCGTTGAATCCGGTTCTTTCCAACCTGCTCATGCTGGCGTTCATCGCCGTGGCCGTCATCATGATCCTGATCATCCTGATCCAGCGCCCCTCGGGCGGCGGGCTGAGCGGAGCGTTCGGGGCCTCGAGCGGCGGGTCGGGCCAGACGGCCTTCGGTGCCAAGACCGGGGACGCCCTGACGCTGATGACCATCGGCACCTTCGTGCTGTTCATCCTGACGGCCATCATGCTGGTGTACACCAGCCGCCCACCGGCGGCCGTCCCCGGGCAGCCGGTCGCCACGCCCACGGGGGAGCAGGTACCCGCCGAGACACCCGAGGGCGACCCGGCCGCGACCACGCCCGCCGAGGGCGAGACCGCCGACCCCGAAACCACCGAACCCGAGACCACCGGCGAAACCACACCACCCCCGGCTGAGACACCCACAGGTGATCCGGGCGAAACGCCCGCCGATCAACCCGGCGACACGCCCGCCGATGACCCGGAGCCGGGCCCGTGATCCCGGGTGTCTCGCGAGAGCGCCCATGATCCGCAGCATGACCGGATTCGGCGACGCCCGCGTGGAGCGTGGCGGGGTGACGTACAGCCTCGAGGTGCGTGCGGTGAACCACCGGTACCTCAAGGCCCAGGTGCGACTGCCCGATGAGTTCGCGCCGCTCGAAGGCGGGCTCGAAGAAACCCTCCGCGGGCTTCTCCAGCGCGGCAGCGTCACCGTGCGTTGCTCGGCCGAGGGTTCGCCGGCCAGCCAGGCCGGGGCGATCAACGAGAACGTGCTCGAGGCGTATTTGAAGACGATCGAAGCGGCTTCGCAGAAACTGGGATCGGGCACGACCGTGGACATGGCCGGCCTGCTCGCACTGCCAGGCGTACTCCGGGCCGAGCCGCTCGATGCCCGGCTTGCCGCCGCGCGTGAGGCGTTCAAGGAACTGCTCCCAAGGGCCTGCGAGAAGTTGGTCGAAATGCGCGCCAGAGAGGGCAAGGCCTTGCACGCCGAACTCGCCGAACTCTGCGGCGTGGTTTCGGCGAGCCTCGAGGTCGTGCAGTCCAAGGCCCCCGAGGTCAGCAAACTCTACGAAACCCGGCTGAAGGCTCGCATCGAACAACTCCTACCCGAAGCCGAGCCGGTGGACATCGTGCGCGAGGTGGCGGCATACGCCGAACGGTGCGACGTCAACGAAGAAATCTCCAGATTGAGCGGGCACGTCGAGCAGTTCCTGCTGGCGATCGAAGAAGATGGACCGGTTGGCCGCAAGCTCGACTTCATCGCCCAGGAGATGCTCCGCGAGGCCAACACCATCGCCAGCAAGAGCCCCGACGCTGATCTCTCTCGGGCGGCCATCGACGCGAAGGCCGCCATCGACCGGATCAAAGAGCAGGTCCAGAACGTCGAGTAACGCCGTGGACCGAGGCGCACCAAGCAAGACTCCACCGGGGCCGGTCGACCCCGAGACGCTCGCCTCGGCCGAAGCCCAGGCGGGGTTCGCGGTCGGCGAGGTCCATCATGTTCGGATCCACTACCCGATCGGCCAGGTGCTCAAGGCCGCACCGCTCAACGCCGGATCGACCCAGGCACCTAAGATCATCCTGCTTGGTTCGTTGTGCGGGCCGGTCGTGCTCAAGCGGCTGGCGCCCGGACGTGACGGGCCCGAGTTCGTGCACGTCATCCATTCGATCCACCGCCGATTGGCCGCACACGGATTCCCGGTTGCCCCCCTCCTGCCCGCACGCGGCGGCGCGAGCGCGCTCCGGCTCGAAGGCCGCGTGTACGAGGTGTGCGGGTTCAAACGCGGCGGCAAGTGCGACCGCTCATCAGGCCAGACGCGGCTGGCTGGTGAGGCACTGGGTCGATACCACGCGTTGCTGGCCAACGCCCACGACCACCTGGGAGCAATGGGCCGGTCCATCGGCGAGCCGCTGACGGGTGTGTACCACGACGACCAGCGAATCCGTCGAGCCCTGGCACGCCTCCCACAGGCGCTCGACGCCTCGAGCGGGAGCGACCTGGCCGCCCGGCTCGGGGCCCTCTACGAGCAATCGGCGGCACGCGCCGCCGCCGCCCTCGAGGGCGGCGAGGTCCAGATCGTTCACGGCGACTGGCACCCGGGCAATCTGATCTTTGACGGCGGCAAGCTGGCCGCCGTGCTCGATCACGAGTCGGCCGGGATGGCCCCGGCGATGCTCGACATCGCCAATGGGGCGCTGCAATTCTCGCTCCAGGGTTCGGGCACCGATTTCCGCCAGTGGCCAACTCCACCCGATGGCGATCGTCTCGGGGCGTTCCTTGGCGGCGTCCATGGAGGTCGGGCGATGATCGGGGTGCCGGGCGTAGCCCAGCAGGCCCTCGAAGCCCTGCCCTGGCTGATGGCCGAGGCTCTCATTGCCGAGGCCGCGGTGCCCATCGCGGCGACCGGGGCGTTCGACGGGCGGGATCCGTCGCCCTTCCTGCGGATGGTGGCACGCAAGGCCCAGTGGCTCGCCGACCACCCCGCCAAGGTTCTCCAGCACGCCCGGCCGTAGCCGGCCTTACAATGGTCACCATGATCAGCCGGCGTCAAAGACAGCTTGCCGCAGCGTGCGCCATCTCCCTGGCGACGACCTGGGGCTTCGCGCAGCAAGATTCCGGTCCTGCTACGCCCGCCACAGATCTGGAAGCCGCACGCGCCGCGGTGGCCGATCTCGCCAGCGAGAGCTGGCTGGACCGCAAGGCTGCCAGCGACGTGCTGGAGCAACTGGCCCGGGCCCTGCGTCCCGAGACGGCGCTCCACACGCTCGAAACGGCGCTGGCCGAGTGGCTCGCCGACCGCGGCGCGAGTGCGGAAGGCGAGGGCGACCGCGCCGAGGTGCTCGCGCGATTCGAGCTCGAGGCGAAGCAGGCATTCTTCAACGCCCCCCGCGCCGGCCTCGGCATCACCTACGACCGCACACCCGCCGATCGCGGCGTGCGCCTGGGTGACACCGTCGCAAACTTCGACGCCCATGGCAAGCTGCGCGCGGGTGACATTGTGCTGGCCCTCTCGGGCGCACCGATCAAGTCGGGGTCGATGGACCTCCCGGTATCGATCGCCTCGCACCTGCCAGGAGAAGAGACCGTCATCTCACTCTTGCGTAACGGCGAGCCAATGGAAGTCACCGTGACCCTCGGCCGACGAAAAGACCTCAGGTCGGTAGCCGCCCTCGATGAACGCGTGCTCCGGCGCGCCTGGGCTCTGCGGATGGACCGCCTTCGCGGCCAGAAGAGCTTCGGACGGCTTGATACCGACCTCGCACGATCGGTTGTGACGGCACCGCCCTCGGCTTCGACGGCCCGCCTGCGTGCTGCTGAGGCCGATGTTGCCCTGGGCGGCCAACCCGGGCAGTACGCCGCTCGCCGGGCCGGCGTCGTAGCGCAGACCATCCCCGGGAACGACCCGCTCGCAGGCATCCGGGCCGAACTGAGCCGGCTCAACGGCGACCTCGAAGGCGTCGTTCGGCGTGCGATCGAGATCGAACAATCGGTGCGAAAGCTGGAACTCGAAGTCCACGCGACCGCGGATACAGCCGATGGTCGCGCAACCGCAGAGAGACTGCGCGGCCGCATCACCGAACTCCGCAACGAACTCGGCCCGCTGCAAAGAGAGCAAACCCGGTTGATGCAAGAGCGTGTGCGGCTGATCGAGGCGCTGAGCCAGTAAGTTCTATCGCTTCCGCCACACCCCGCACGCCCACGCGTCGCTGTCGCGCCCGGGGACACCCTCGATCGCGGCGAACGGCGTGAGCGGGTGCCACGACATGCCGCCGTAGGTCATGGATGACACGTGTTCCAGACCCGCCCGGTCCATCAGGTCCCCCAGGTCGATACCGAAGGGGTGAGGATGGCTCGCCAACCAACGGGCATCATCGTCGTGCCTTGCTCCGGCGAGAGATTCGACCCAAGGCATAGCCGCGGGGTCGATCAGCCAGTCGTGGTCCTGGCTCAGTTGCTGGTCGATGAGGCCGGCCAGGCCCTCCGTGTAGGTATTGAGGCCGTGCTCGCATGGCGCGATCTCTGCCATGGCGACAAGCACGCCCCCAGCGCGGAGCCCGGCAACGGCGTTCGTGAGCTCAGCTGCAGGATCTCGTGAGCGGCTGAACGCCTGCCAACACAACACCATGTCATACGACGGATCGGTCGTCGGCGTGAACCGCACCGGCAGCTCGGCAATCGGGGCATCGCCCAGCACGCGGGACCGATACCGGCGGCGCAACAGGCCGGGGCTCTTCGGCACGGCGCTCAACACGGCACGCAAGGGAGCCAGGTGGAACTCCCCGGGCACGACATCCGCGGCTCCATCAACCCGCTCAGTGTGTTCGACGTTCGCCCACGGTACGCGGAGCCGTCGCAGCACCGGCTCGCTGAGCGTGAGCTTGCGTTCGAGCCCGACCAACTCGCTCCGAGCAATCCGGCCGGGCTCGCCCAGCATCTCGGCGTGGCGGTCAAGGAAGGGCCGGCCGAAGCGGATCAGCGACTCGACGATCCGGCGGTTGTCGGCCGTCTTCTGGGCCTCGTGGACACGCATGCACGCGACGGGATGGTCGATCGATCTGAAGCTGGCCCCGGCTTCGAGCAGCTTGAGCCAGAGTTCGTGGTCCATCGTGAAGTGGTTCGCCTCATTCAAACCGCCAACACGCTCGAACAACGCGCTGCTGAAGAACGCTTCCGGCTGGACGATCAGCTCGCCGGCGAACCACTTCGTGCGCAGACGTAACAGATTTGCGATGTCGATTGGTTCGGGCGGTCGCGGCTCGAAGATCGTGCGATCGCCCTCCACGAACCGGCATCGCCCGACCAGCACGTCCGGCGCATCAGCACTGGCCAGTTCCTCCAGCATCGGCCCCAGAGCGCCCGGCTCGAACCAATCGTCGGCGTTGATCCAGGTTGCGTAGCGGCCGCGGGCATGGTCGAGCAAGCCCCGATTGATCGCCGCGCTCTGCCCGCCGTCGGGGGCGCTCTGCCAGTGGGCCAGGTGGGTGGCTCGTTCGAGCAGCCCGACCGTTTCGTCGGTGCTGCCACCGTCCATCACAATGTGCTCGACGCCGTGGGCTTGCGCGGCGGGCAACGCCATCTCGGCCGCGACCGATTCCAGGCATTGGCCGATGTACCGTCCCTGATCGAGCGACGGCGTAACGATGGACAGCAGCGGCTGGGGCACGGGAGGCGAGTCTATGGGTTGGCCGGCCCGTCGTCGCTGAATCGCACGCCCTGGCGCGAGCGAGCGACCGTGAGCGCGAGCACATCAGGCCGGGCGTAGTGGCCGCTGGGGTCGAAGTTCTGCCGCTCAGCCCGCACGACGGCAGGATCGAGGTCGGCGTAGACCAATTCTTCCCGTCCGACGACCGGGGACGTAAGCCACGAGCCATCGGGGCCGGCCACGCACGAACCGCCGTCGTAGTAGGCCCCATTCTCCACGCCTGCGTCCGCCCACGAATTACGGTGCGGGACCGTGCCGGGCACGTCCTGAGGCCGGATGATGGAGCTAGCCGAGGCGACGTAGCAGCGGCCCTCGAGGGCGACGAACCGTGTGATGTCCCTGGTCAGCCGCTCGCAGCCCGGCCAGATCGCGACGTGCAGGTCGACCCCCTGGGCGTAGAGGGCCGCGCGAGCCAGGGGCATCCAGTTCTCCCAGCAGTTGAGCACGCTCACCGTGAACGGCCCGACGCGGTGGATGCGCAGGCCATGCCCATCGCCGACGCCCCACGCCAGCCGCTCCTCGTAGGTGGGCATGAGCTTTCGGTGCACGCTGGCGATCTCTCCCTTGTCATCAATGACCACGGCACTGCAGTAGATCGTGTTCCCGCCGCGATCCCTGGGCCGCTCGGCCACACCGACGATGGCATGGACGCCCGCGGTCCGCGCCGCGTCGCGGATCGGGCCCAGGTGGCCATCCTCGATGCGCACCGCCTGTTCGAGATAGGCCGCGTGGACTTCTTTGACGGCGGGCTCGTTGAACCGGGCGGCATTCTGCCGGCACAGCCATAGGGGGTAAGCGGGGATGAACGTTTCACCGAAGGCGACCAGCCTGGCACCGTTCTTGGCCGCCTCGTGGATGGCTGCGACAGCGCGTTCGATCGTCCGATCTCGGTCGAGCAAAACGGGCGCGATCTGGGCAATAGCGATTCGCATGGGCGGGTCTCACATGTGCATAGGGGCGCGGCCTTCGTCCCAGGCTTCCCGCGCAGCAAGGGCGGCCGCGCGTGTGTCGGCCAGCATTCGAACGTCGGCGACCACGGGCGCTTCCGGGGCCGAGATCGTCAGCGCGGCGACGAAGGATGGCACGTCAAGGCGGCCCCCGGGCGAATCCACGGGCACCCGTCCCGCCACGCCCGCGTCGGACAGTCGCACGCTCGTGAGCCGTGACCCGAGCGTCGTCACGGCCTTCGCCGGGCTGGCCCCGGCCATGATCGCCAATGCGGGGTCGAGGCCGATCTCGCCGGCCTCTGGAGCCGGCCACGCATGGTTGGCCAGCGACACGCCATCGCGCTCGGCCGCTGCAGAGATGGCCTCCATGACGTGCGGGTCGGGCTCATCGGGCAGGGTCAGGCTGAGTACAGGGCTCGTTCGCACGAGGCCGGCCAGCTCACGCACAAGGCCTATGGCCCCCACCACCGCGTCACCCGCGCGCTCGACGTTAGCGCCAGAGGCGAGGTGCTCGGGGGGCAGCCAGAGGTCCAGGCCGGTCAGTTCCAATTCGCTGCGTTTCAGGAGGGCGGCCAGGTCCCGACGGGCCGATCGGTCGAGCGACCGCGGGCGGACCTCGGGGTGGGTCGCGTCGAGTTGGGCGGCCCGGTAGCCAAGCGAGGCCACGAGCGCCACCGCCTCGCGCACGGGCGCGTCTCGCCAGGGGCACAGGGCGAGGCCCAGGGGCGTGCTTGAGGCTTGCTGGAACACCCCGAGTTGTAGCAGGCCCGTCCTTCGGGCGGCTAGGCTCAGCGATGCCCGAAACCCCGCCCAAGCCGCCGCCCTACCGCCTCGAAGCGATACAGGTGGCCGCGTGGGCGACGTGGTCCGGGGCGTTGCTGGTCACCGGGTTGACGGCATACTTCGTATTCACGCTGCTCAAGGGGCTCGACCCGAGCCTGCCCGAGTTCTCGGCCTACGACGGCGAGCACTGGCGGCTGCTGGGCGGGTACGTGGCCGAGCGGCTGTTCATCGGGGCCGACGTGGTGGGCTTCCTGGCCATCTGCCTGGGCGGCGGGGCGTTCGCGTTGGCGTGCTGGAAGGGCCACCCGCACCCGCGGTCCTGGATCGCCGCCCTCCGCGCCCTGCTCATCATGGCGATGATGGGCATCATGACGTTCCGCTTCGCGTCGCTCGATCCTGCGATGCAGACTGACTTGGCCGCCTACCGCCAGGCCGCCGCGCTCGGAGACACCGCGAACGCGCTGGCCATGCAGGCCGAGTACGACAAGCACCACAAGACCGCCAGCAACGTGATGGTCGCCAGCTTGCTGGTGTCGCTGGGTGCCCTCGGTTTCACGCTGGCGACAACGAGGCGCGTGATGACCGGCGGCGCGGTCGACACCACCAGACCCGCGAGTACCCCTTCGCTTCAAGAGCCCGATCTTGCCCGGGGCCCCCGGCGTTGACAGTGCGGACACCCGACAATCCCAGGGGCCTGCGCGATCTTCCATTCCGCGTTCCCGAAGCAACCAAAGCCGAGAAGGCCCGGGCCCGGCGGATCGCCAAGGCGCTGGCCGAGCGGTACCCCGATGCTGTCTGCGCATTGGATTACACCACGCCGCACGAGTTACTCGTCGCGACCATCCTCTCGGCCCAGTCCACCGATGTGGGCGTGAATAAGGCGACACCAGCGCTGTTCAAGGCCTTCCCAGCTCCCCAGGACTACGCCGACGCCACGCCCGCGAAGATCGAGAAGCACATCAAGTCCATCGGCCTGTACCGCAACAAGGCCAAGGCCATCCACTCGGCCATGACCAGCTTGGTCAACGACTTCGGCGGCGAGGTACCCCAGACCATGGACAAGTTGCTCACCCTGCGCGGCGTCGCTCGAAAGACCGCCAGCGTGGTACTGGGCAACGCCTTTGGCATCAACCAGGGCTTCGTCGTCGACACCCACATCGAACGGCTGAGCAAACGCTTCGGGCTGGCACCACACGACGCCTCGGTGGCCATGGTCGAGCGGCACCTGATCTCGCTCTTCCCTCGCGACCAATGGGCCGACCTGAGCCACCGCATCATCTTCCACGGCCGGCAGGTGTGCAAGGCCCGCGGCTGGCTGTGCGAGCAGGACAGCATCTGTCAACGCTTCTGTGAGAACGCGCGAGGCAAGAAGTAATCATCGATGTGAGGCAGGAAAAACGAGCCCGCCGCGATTCGAACGCGGAACCTCTGGCTTCGGAGGCCAGCGCTCTATCCAATTGAGCTACGGGCTCGGATGGCCGACGCGGTGTCGGCCTGCGGGCTCATGGTAAGGACACCCGTGGTGGCAAGCAAGGCCCGCACACCCGCCGACACGAACCAGCCGGCGATGTTGCCCGCCCCACTGTGGGCCGTGCTGTCGTTTACCTTTGCCGGCAGCGTCGGCACGGCCATCGCCACGGCGGGTGTCCCGTTCCTGGCCCAGAGCGCCTACGGCTACGGCGAGACCCAGGTGCTCCTACTGGCCCTGCTCTACGGGTCGGTCTACATCCCCGGTGCTCTGGGCGCTGGCCCCGCCCTGCGACGCCTGGCCGCCCGGTACGCCTGGCTCACCAGCGGCCGCCTGCTGGCGGGCATCAGCATCGTGCTGGGGCTGCTCGCAGCGCTGCCCCTGGCCACCCGGCCCGCTGCCGAGAGCGGAGCCATGGGCGCGTGGGCCATCTGGCTGATGATGGCCGCCCAGGGGCTGCTCAGCGGGGCGACGTGGCCGATCGTCGAGAGCTATTTAAGCGGCGGGCGGCGAGGCGAGCGTCTGCGGAACGCGGCGGGCTTATTCAACATCACCTGGGGCGGCTGCGTCGTCGTATCGATCGCGGCGCTCGGGCCATTCGTGAAGCACCACCCCCTCGAAGCCCTGGCCGCCATGCTGCCAATCTACGGCCTGTGCGCGTTGCTGACGATCTGGATGGGCTCCGAGCCCGCGCGCAGCCTGCCTGACGCCCACCCCACCAGACCCGCCCACTACAAGAAGCTGCTGTCGGTCTTCCGCGTGCAGTTGCCCATGAGCTTCCTGCTGGTCGCGATCCTCGAACCGGTATCACCGTTCCTGATCGCCAGCGTGGCCATCGAGGATCCCTGGCGCGCGCCCGCCGCTGCGGTGTGGCTGGCCACGCGCGTGGCGACGTTCGTGCTGCTGGCACGGTGGCACGGCTGGCACGGGCGGTGGTCCATGCCCGTCGTCGCCGCGACGCTGCTGCTCGTTGGGTTCGCGGGCATCACCATTGGGCCGAACGCCGGCACCGCGCTCACCGCGCGCGTGATGGTGCTGGCCGGCCTCGCAGTCGTCGGCCTCGGTGTGGGCATGATTTATACCGGAGCGTTCTATTACGCGATGGAAGTCGGCGACGCTGAGATCGACGCCGGTGGGAAGCACGAGGCGTTCATCGGGCTGGGCTATCTCGGCGGCCCCCTGGTGGGGCTCATCGCGTATAGCTCGGCCCAACCACACGGCCCGCTGTCCATCAGCCCGAGCCTGCTCTTGCTCGTGCTCGCCGGCGGCGTGATCGTCGTGCTCGGCCTCGGCTCGGTCGCGCGGGCGCTGGCCTCGGGCCGGCGAGATCGTAACCAGGAATACCCTTACAATTGATAGCGTATCCCCTAGGCAATGAACGACACGGCCGATAGTTGCGAATAACACGGGAAGGCTGACGGTACAACCATGCCGAACGATCCTTGTTGTTGGCCACTCCGCAGGCCAGAAGGGTCGTTTGAGCCGATGCGTTGGCAATAGGCCCGGATTCGGGGCATGGTCTTTGGATGGACCCGAGCCCAGAACGCCAGGAGGCACCATGCGACAGACCGGAACGAGCACTCGCGTCTTGGGTACTACAGCGGCTCTGCTAGCCGCCCTGGGCACGACATTGGCACCTGCCGCCCTGGGCTTCCAAAATTCCAGCCAGACTACCGAAGCCAAGCCAATCCAAGCGACCACGGTCCAAGACTCGAAGGCTTGGGCGGGCGACCTGTGGGCCGCCGTAGCACGTGGTGATCGGACCGAGTTCGTCAAACTCCTGAACCACGCCCCAGACCGCCTGCGCGATCCGATGCTGGCCGACGCCGCCCTGGCTCTGGGTGAGTCGCTCGACGAGCACTCCGTGGCGCGATACGAGAAGGTGGCCGAGCATGCCGGGAAGGTGGCTGAGTCGCTGGCCACCCTGGCCGACGCGCCCGAGCCGGCCGAGCGTGAGACCGCACTGCTCGAAGGCATGAGCGCCGCGATCGCGCTGCACATGCTTTCGGACGATAAAGAAGCGGTCCTGTTCGATGCCGACGTGAAGAAGCTGGTCGCCGCCGCCAACGCCGAGGCCCGCATCGCCGAAGCCGACGGCCGCTGGTACGCCGCCGCCGAAATGTTCGAGCGGCTGCACGCGTTGTACGAGGACGAGGGCACTTACCTGCCCGATCGCAAGCGGCAGCTCAAGCGCCTTTCCCTGATCGCGCTCTACGCCCCCGAGCGCAACCACGAGCTGCGTAGCCAACGCCTGGTCGAGAGCGGCGAAGAAGCCCTGCCGCCCTTCAACCCGGCCGGCGAGTCGGTCGACGAGCGGCTCGAAGACATCGAGCCGCTCATGCTGCTCTACGCCATGGTCAACGCCGATCGGCACCATGTTTCGGGCTCGAAGATGAAGGATCTGCTGGTCTCGGGCCTGAACGGCTTGCGCCTGATGGCCGAGACCGACGACCTGTACGACGCCTACCCGCAGCTGGCCGACAAGCAAACACGCTCTCGCTTCATCGAGTCGCTCGCCTCGAAGGCCGCCGACGTTGAACGCGCTCCGATCGCCACCGACCGCACCCTGCAAGAGGTCGTCCGAGACGTCCAATCCTGGAATCGCCAGACCGTCCGGCTGCCCGACGCCTTGGTGTTGCGTGTCTTCGGTGACGGCGCCATGCGGGCCCTGGATGACTATACCGAGGTTATCTGGCCCTACGACGTGCGGCAGTTCGAGCGCAGCACGCGGGGCAACTTCAGCGGCATCGGCGTCTCGATCCAGATGAACCCCAAGCGGCAGATCCAAGTCGTGACGCCGCTGGACGGCACCCCGGCCCAACGCGCGGGCGTGCGAGCCGAGGACATCATCACCAAGGTCAACGGCGAGGCGATCATGGGCATCTCGCTCAACCAGGCGGTCGACAAGATCACCGGGCCCAAGGGCACGCCCGTGGACGTCACCGTGACGCGCGGTGAGGACGAGGAAAAGGAGGAGGTCACCTTCACCATCGTCCGCGACACCGTCGAGCTCAAGACCGTCAAGGGCTGGGAGCGCATCGACGCCACCGACGACCACTGGGACTGGATGATCGATCCGATCTATGGCATCGGCTACGTCCGGCTCACGGGCTTCACCGAGAACACCACCGAGGACTTCGACAAGGCCCTGGCCGAGATGAAGAAGGAGGGCGTCCAAGGACTCATCCTGGACCTGCGGTTCAACCGTGGCGGCCTGCTCGATCAGGCGGTCGAGATCACCAGCCGCTTCGTTGATTACACCAAGAGCCGCGGCTCGTTCGGCAGGGTTGTCGTGTCGACGCGCAACGAGCGTACCGACGGCACGGGCATGTCGCCCGAACGCCTGCAACGCCGCAACTCGCCGTTGCCCGACATCCCCGTCGTAGTGCTCATCAACGAAGGCAGCGCCTCGGCCAGCGAGATCGTGGCTGGCGCGATCCAGGACTATTCCAAGGCCTCGGCCGCGAAGGCCGTCGTGCTGGGCAAGACCAGCTTCGGCAAGGGCAGCGTGCAGAACGTGCTGCCCATTGACCCCGAGCGACGCTCGTCGCCCCGGGCCCTGATGAAGCTGACCACCCAGTACTACGTGCTGCCCGGCGGGCGGATGATCCACCGCGTGCCCGGCAAGATCGAGCACGGCGTGGTGCCCGACATGTCGGTCTCGATGCTGCCCGAGCAGGTGGCCGAGAGCCTCATGCTCCGCCAGGAGGCCGACGTGCTGGTGCTCGACGAGGACGGCAACCCCCCGGCCCTCGAGGATCGTCCAGACCCATCGCGTCTGATCTCAGAAGGCATGGACCTGCAGTTGAACGCGGCCCTGGTGCTGCTCCAGTCCCAGACCCGTCCCTCGTCCGACGCTGCGGCCATGCTTCCCGAGGACAAGGAACGGCGGACCCCCTGATCGGATCAACAAAACGGGCGACTTGGCGTGACCGTCGCATAGACTTCACGCATCGGCCACGCGTGCGCGCGGCCCTGACCATTGCCTGACAGCCACGCGGAGCGTTCTCAACCATGGCCCAAGCCACCACGACCTCGGGGAGCGCCAGCGCTTCTTCGGCAAGCAACCGGGCGGCTGACGCCCTGAGCAATGACACGCTGCTGGGCTGGCTTCGCTCGATGCAGCTCATTCGTGAGTTCGAGACGCGCACGCAGCAGGCCTACCAACAGGCCAAGATCGGCGGCTTCTGCCACATCTATTCGGGCCAGGAGGCCTGCGCGGTCGGCACCATCGGCTGCACCAACGCCGACGACCCGGTTATCACCGCCTACCGCGACCACGGCCACGCATTGGCCCGGAACATGACGCCCCGCTCGTGCATGGCCGAGATGTACGGAAAAGCCCCAGGCTGCGCTAAGGGCAAGGGCGGCTCGATGCACATGTTCGATAAGCCCAACCACCTCTACGGGGGGCACGGCATCGTCGGGGCCCAGACTCCGCTGGGCGCGGGCTTGGCCTTTGCCACGCGCTACGAGTGGGAAGTTCTCGGAACGGGGTCGAAGAAGGTTTGTCTCTGCTATCTGGGCGATGGCGCGATCGATCAGGGTGCCTTTCACGAGGCTCTGAACCTGTCATCCCTCTTCGGCCTCCCGGTCATCTACATCATCGAGAACAATGGGTACTCGATGGGCACCTCCATCGATCGCCACACCGCCAACCACGAGAACCTGATCTCGCGCGGCAAGAGCTATGGCATCCACTCGGTGCAGATCGACGGGCTCGACATCCGCGACGTGTACGATCAGTTCAAGCCTGTGGTTGATCTTTGCCGCGAGGAGCAGAAGCCCGCGTTCGTCGACCTGCTGACCTATCGGTACCAGGGCCACTCCATGAGCGACCCGCAGAAGTACCGGACCAAGGAAGAGGTCGAACAGTACAAGGGCAAGGACTCCATCGCCGCCCTGCTCGACCATCTGATGAACGATCGTGGCGCGATCGACGAGGACGGCTGGAAGGCCATGCGCAGCGAGATCCGCGACGAAGTGAAGGACGCGGTCGAGTTTGCCGAGTCGGCCGAGGTTCCCGACGTGGACGCGGAGTTGTATTCGGACGTGTTCGTGTATCCACAGCCGAATCTCAGCCCCACGCGTGAATACGTGCATGGCGCGAAGAATCCGGTGCTCTGACTAAAATACCCGAACAGCACGCTTGCATCTGTGCTCTACCTAGCGTAATTCTTCCCAATTTTACAGGGAAACTCCTGGGTTGACGATGATGCTCTCTTCATCGTGATTGGGTTACTGTTGCCCTTCGCGTCAAGCAGCCCGCCGACAGCAACGGGCAATGACGCATGGTCCCGGTACGGAAGCCGGGACTTGTACACGCCCCGGGCTACGGAGCATCGAGCCGGGGCTGGTCAGAACCCATACCAAACAGGCAGGCACCAGCACATCGGTTCGTAGAGGTTCGTCGCATTGCACGGTTTGGAGAAGGTCGATAAGGCCACTAAGCCGGGTAAGAAGCCGAGACTCGTGGGCGATCGGAATCGATGATGATGGTGCGTTCCGGGTGTGGGGCGCTGGAGGACACGATGCCTGATCGCCGCCGCTCTGCTATGGCCCTTTTGATGGCCGCTTCAATCTTCGCACTTCCGACCAGCCTCCTGGCTGCCCAGGACGAGAAGGAACCAAAGCCCGAGAATCGCAATACGAGTCTGCGCGAAGCCCACGAACGGCGGGTGAACGCGGCACCAGACAGTCGTCCCCAATACTTCCTTCCCGGTCAGATCCGGTATGCGTTCACCTCCGGGTTTCGTCCGGTGAGTAACGCCGCCAATGCGAGGCGGTACACCGAGGAAGAACTCCGCGAGATCCGGGCCGCCCAGATCCGACTTATTCGGGACATGGGGGCCGGCCCTGGCTCCACGCCTGGCGGGACCGCCGTCCTCAGCCACCCGACGCTCGGTCGTATTACGATCCGCAGTGGCGGCCCGATCGTTCCAAACCCAGGCGGTGGAACCGTTGTCAAGCCAACCCCCGGTCTTCTGGCAGGCCCCAGCCCCACGGGGGGGACGCTCTCGAAAGATCCCAAGGGCGGCTCGGGCGGAGGCGGCGAGCCGGGTGACTTCCCCGTGCTCCGCGGCGGCTCGGGCTTTGGCAGTGCCACGCCCCAGCCCCCGGCCGTGGGCGACCCCAGCCTTCCCGGCTACGACGCCCAGGCCATCGCCCGCTGGGACGTGGTGCCCTACCAGGACTTCGACGGGGTCTTCCACATCGGTGTCGTGGCATTCCACATGAATGGCATCGATCGTGTTGAGTTCAGCGCCAACGGCGGTCCGTGGACGCCCGTGCACGAGATGAAGCTTAACCCTCGCACCAACGTGTGGGAGTTCACCGCCACGCTCGACGCCGCGGCGTTCGAGGACGGGCTCGTCGAGGTTCGGGCCCGTGTCTTCCCCAAATACGCGGGTGAGACCCGGGTTCTTGGCGGCGAGATCGATGGCTACAACGGCGGCTCGGTCCACTTCCGCAACGGTGTCCATTCGATGTTCCTCAACGCGAACTCGGGCGACAGCCTGCCCAAGCACGAGGTGTACGCCGACGCCGAGAACGGCAGCGATAGCGAGGGCGATGGCTCGCGCGACAACCCCTTCCGCAGCGCCACTCGCGCCCTGGCCCAAGTCACCGCCGATCACGGCAGCTCCGATGGTGCGGTGTGCTACTTGATGCCGGGCGAGTATGTGTGGGAGGGTGCTTCCCACCCCCACAACGTGGCAACGAGTGAGCGTTGGGCCACGGTCACGGCCGCGCCGGGCGTCGACCGTGATCAGGTCGTCTTCATCGACAACGAGCCGGCCGGCATGCGGACGCGTCTTCTTCGCGGTGACAACATCACTCTCAGCGGCGGCGGCGGCCCACGCACCTTCCGCACGATGGACACGTACTTCTGGCTGAGCAACTCGGCCATCGCGGGCAGCAGTCGATTCGAGGGTGGTGGCATCGCCTCGGGCAGCAGCGATTGGGCGGGCATCTATGGCACCGACCTTGTTGCTACCGACATCAGCTCGCCTTTCCGCTCTTCGACTTTCGTTCGCAATGTTCAGGCTACCGGCTTCTCCGACACGCCCTTCGGCTCGGACACGATGGTGCTCAACGCCGATATCCGTGACTTCACACGCCACCCAGACGGCACCCACGCCGACATCTTCCACTGGTTCTGGCGCGACGATTTGGACCGCGAGAACCGCATGATCTACGGCCTTCGCGTGCACCAGTTCCCGCTCCTTGGCTTCCTGATGAACCCCATCCGCGGCGGCGAGCAGGAACTCGAGGACATCGCGATCGTCAACGTCCACATCTCCAAGGACGAAGCCAGCGTCGCTTCGAGCATGTGGAACCTCGATGTCAACCACCTGGTCCTCTCGGGCCTCCAGCTTCCCGATCAGACCTTCCGCTTCGACGCCCACCGCCAGGACACGGATGGCAAGCTCACCCTCAAGAACATCTCGGTCACCAACAGCATCTTCTGGAAGCTCTCGGGCGACGACATGCCCGAAAACGGCAGGTTCCGCAACCTCCACATCATCGATGGCGACTCCTTTGGGGCCAAGATCCCTGCCGGTGTCAATATCACCGTCGGACACATCCATGGTGGCGACTCTCGCGAGCAGGTGTTCGTGAGCCCCGGCCGGATGAACTACCAGCCGCGTCCTTCCAGCATCGTCTGGGCCCGGTTCCCCGCGTCCGATCTGCTCGCCCCCGCCGACGTGATGGGGCGCCCCGCGCAGGAAGACATGGTGCCGCTTGGGGCATACTTTGGAAGTGCCGGCCCACGCGATTGATCCCCCTATGATCGAAACCCCACAGACCGAGACCCCACGGCGGACCCAGCGTTCGCCGTGGCTTCTTTTGCCAACCAGCGAGTTCCACGGCAACACGATGGCAACCGGCGTTCACTCGCAAACATCTGGCGATTGGACGGTCGTTTCTGCGATCGACCGGGTTCCTCCTGGGCTCAGACTCTCACCCGAGGGCTGGACCTACACCACCGGTTCGTTCACCCATGCCGCGGCGTGGTACGCCACAGACACGGATGGCACCCTCCGGGCGCTTGGTAGCGACCCGGCCACCATTGCTGAAGCCACCGGAGCCGAGCTCGATCGCTCAGCCCTGGTCGACGACCTGCTCCTCGGCTTCCGGCCCGATGGGCGTTCGCCGTATACCGGCATCCTGCCCTGCGGGGCGTCAAACCCAATGGTCTACGCACCAACCGGCGTCACGCCGGCCCCGATCGAGGCCGGCGGGATCGACTTGGATTCACTCGGGCATCGGATCGCCGAGGCGATGAACGATGGAGCGTGCATCGAGCTGACCGGCGGTGTTGACAGCCGGTTGTTGCTGGCCCTTGGGCTGAGGGCGGGCGGCAAGCCTACCAAGTCGTTCACGATCGGCTTGGAGTCAGATCCAGACGTGCGTGTGGCGCGTGAGATCGCAGAATTGCTTGGCATGGAGCACCGCGCCATCCGGGTCGAGCAAGATGAACACCGATTGGTCGAGGACACCACGGCCTTTGTTGCCGAGAGCGGTTACGTGTGCAACGCCGCGGCCTATGGCTGGCTGCCAACGATCTTCCGCACGCTCGGGCCCTGGCGCGATGCCCAGCTCTCGGGCGTTGGCGGCGAGATCGGCGAGGGATTCTACTACACAGGATTCGATCCGGTGTTCCAGGTGCTCAACTCTCCGAGGCTCTGGCTGCGCGCGCGTGCGGTCGTCGATGGTGGCCGGTGGTCGGCCTTGTTCGAGGGTGGATTCGGCGATCGGCTGGCCAAAGTCGCGCGCGATCGCCCCGAGCTCAACGAATCCAAGCCCTGGCGGCTGCGAACCGACGATTTTTACACCCACGCCCGAATCCACGGCTGGGCCATCCCGGTCATCCGCGCCTCCGCCGCGTGGTACCAGCCCATCACCCCATTCCTTTCGAACGAGTATCTGGCGTGGTCACGATCGCTCTCGGCCGAGCAACGCCACAACCGGGCCGCCCAGCACGAGCTCATCGGCCGCACGAGCCCCGAGCTGGCCGGCATCGCCTACGCCAAGCAACTCGAAGCCCCCGCCGGCGGCAAGCTCGCCCGCAAGCTGGGCAAGGCCAAGCGGCTGGCGTCTCGGGTGCTGCCCCGCCCCACCGCCCAGCCAGAGCAGTGGGCCTCGACCGCCCGTTCGCTCATGCGTTCGCTCGATGGTGCCGATAGTGTGGTCGATCGCCTGCGTACGCTCGGGGGTGTCAGGGTTGATCGCGTGGCGGAGGTGCTCCGATCTGACCCCTCCACGGCCGCGCACGCCATCGGGGCGCTGCTGACCATGGCCCACGCGATCGAGCGGCACTCGGGAACTCATCCCAACGGATTGTGGCAGGACTAGGGACCACCCCATGAGCGCACAGCAAGCCATGCCCGTGCCTCAGGAGTACCCCAAGCGAACCCTCCGCACGCGGCTCTTTGGCCGGATCTACAGCACCGCCATGTCGTTGCGATGGCGTTCTCGGCTCCACAGCTTGGGTGCCAGCACGTATTTGCATCACACCAGCGACTTCGTCCGCCCCTCGCGCATCGCCATCGGGCCCAAGGTCATGCTGTTCCGCGGCGCACGCATCGAGGCCGTCGGTGCCGGGCCGGCGCCCCAGGTCGTGCTGGGCGAGAAGGTCTCGATCCAGCGCGACGTCCACATCGGCGCGTGCCAGAGCGTCGAGATCCTTGAGGGTACGGTCTTCGGCTCGGGCGTGTACGTGACCGACCACGACCACGATTATCGCGATCCGAAGCGCGGGTACTTCGGCACGGGCGAGTTGCTGGCCGCCCCGGTACGCATCGGGCCAAAGGCCTGGATCGGTGAGCGCGCCATCATCCTCAAGGGCGTGACGATCGGCGAGGGAGCCATCGTCGGCGCCGGCGCGCTGGTCAATCGTGACGTACCGGCGTACTGCATCGCCGTGGGCGTGCCGGCCAAGGTCATCCGGCGGTTTGATTTCGAGCGGGGCGAGTGGGTGGCGGCGTGAGCGGCGTGCGCGTGGCGATCGTGGCGTATTACTTCCCGCCCATCGGCGGCGCGGGCACGCAGCGGGCGGCCAAACTCTGCCGGTACCTGCACGAGTTCGGGTGGACCCCCACCGTCGTGTGCGGTGCGCCATCGCGCGACAGTACCAAGCATCGCCTCTCGGCCCGTCACCTCGACAAACGGATGGTGTCGCGCGACCTGCCTGCGGACCTGGCCGTGCACCGCATCGAGGTTTCCGATGTTGGTGCTTGGGTGGACGAGACGGTCCGGCACCTGGAATCCCTCATCAAGGATGAAGCGATCGACGCGATCCTGGTCACGATGTCGCCCTTCTGGCTCGCCCCGCTTGTCGAGCGATTCGGATCAAGGCTGCCGGTTGTCGCCGACCTGCGTGATCCCTGGGCCCTCGACGGCGTGCCGAAGTACCGGCATTGGTTCCAGTGGAAGCAGGACCTCCGCGCTATGGGCCGAACACTCGGCGCCGCCCGGCACGTCGTGATGAACACGCCCGAGGCACGGGCGGCAACGCTGCGAGCGTTCGACTATCTCGATGCCAGCCGCGTCCACGCGATCCCGAACGGATTTGATCGGGCCGACTTCGAGCAAGCCGAGCCCGCTCCCCGGCCCGAGGGAGCCCGTTTCACGCTCGTCCACACCGGCACCTTCCTCACGTACCAGGCCATGCCCCCGGCCGGGCTCAAGGCAAGGCTGAAGCAACACGTCAACTACAGGCCCGAGCCCATCCGTCCGATAGGACGCTCGGTTGGCCCGCTGCTCGAGGCGATCGATCTGGTGCGTCGCGAGAAGCCGGCCCTGATGGAGGGCTTCCGCTTCGTACACGTGGGCAACCTCGACGACGCAACCAAGGCTTGGATCGACGCCAGCCCATCGCGGGACCTGGTCGACTCGATCGGCTATCTCTCCCACAACGAATCGGTGGGTCAGCTCTTGAGTGCCGACGCGCTGTTCCTGCACCTGCACGGGCTACCGCCCGGGCATCGAGCCCGGATCGTGCCGGGCAAGACCTACGAGTATCTTGCCAGCGGGCGGCCCATCCTTGGTGCTCTGCCCGAGGGCGATGCGCGAGACCTGCTGGCGGAGCGCGATCGCTGTCTGCTGGCCGATCCGTGCGATCCGGCGAGCATCGCCCGGGCCCTGGAGACACTCATCGAGCGGGGCTCCGAACTGGCACAGCCGGTATTGGCCGATCCCGACCTGGAGCCATACGACCGCCGCCAGATCGCGCAACGCATGGCGGGCGTGCTCGACGCGTGCGTCGGGCGAACGAACAAATCCGAAGCGGTCGAAGTAGGCCAACCGTGAGCACGCTGCTCGCCCAGATCGCCGGTCAGAGCCTCGACTACACCGGCCAGACCTCGGTCCACCCGGTAGGCCTCGCCGTGCTTGGCGTGCTGGGGATCCTGGTGTTCGTGCTGCCGCGTCGCTGGTCGTTGGCGCCGCTGCTGGTGCTGGCGTGCTTCGTGCCCGCTGGCCAGCGCATCGCGGTGATGGGCCTGGACTTTACGTTCCTGCGCATCCTCGTGATCGCATACTGGGTCCGCATCCTCGCGTTCAAGGATTATCAGGGCCTCCGGCTGATCGCGCTCGACTACACGGTCGTCGCGTGGATCCTGATGGTCTCTCTGGTCTACATCCTGCAATGGGGCGACAAGAGCGCGATCACCAACCGCGCGGGACACATCTACGAATCGCTTGGCATCTACGTCACCTTCCGGTGCCTGCTGCGCTCGTGGGCCGATGTCGAACGCACGATCCTGACGCTTGCCATGATCTCCATCGCGGCGGCCGTCTTCTTCATGATCGAGAAGCAGACCGGCCGTAACATGTTCTCGGTGATGGGCGGCGTCAAGAGCATGACCCAGGTGCGCGAGGGGCGCCTGCGCGCCCAGGGCGCATTCAGCCACCCCATCATGGCGGGGTGCTTCTTTGCGATCGTCCTGGTCCTCTCGTCTGGGCTCTTCATGGCCAGGCGCAAGCTGTCGCTCACGATGGCCGGGTGCATCGCCGCGGGCACGATCGTGATCATGACCGCGTCGAGCACGCCGCTGCTGGCGGTGCTCTCTGGCGGCATCGCCATGGCCTTCGCGTGGTCGCGCGAGTTGCTGCGGCCGTTCCGCTACGCCATCGTGTTCTTGCTCATCCTGCTGCACTTCGTGATGGAGGGCCCGGTCTGGGCGCTCATCGCCCGGGTGAGCGCCGTGGGCGGCTCGACCGCCTGGCATCGCAAGCACCTGATCGACAAGACCATCGAGCGCTTCGGCGAGTGGGCCCTCCTGGGCACCAAGACCACCGAGCACTGGGGCATCGGCCTGTCGGACGTCACCAACCAGTACGTGCTCGAGGGCGTGCGTGGCGGCATCTGGGGCATGGCGCTCTTCGTTGCCGTCATCGTGCTGGGCTTCCGCGCCGTGGGCCGGGCCCTGAAGAGCGAGCCCAACCGCCAGGGCCTGTTCTGGCTCAAGTGGGCCGTTGGCGCGTCGTTGTTCACGCACTGCATGAGCTTCATCGGCGTGTCCTACTTCGGGCAGACCAGGGTGTCGTGGTTTCTCACCATCGCGCTAGCCGCCACCATCTCACAGTTGCCCGCCCTCAAGCCCCGACCTGCCAAACGCCCCGGGAGGCCCCCCACCAATGACCAGCGACTCGCGCGTGGCCGTCCTCGTCGTCAGCTTCAACACCAGGGAGATGACCCTCGATTGCTTGCGCACGATCCGCGAGGGGGCCAGCAACACAAGCCATGAGGTGATCGTCGTCGATAACGCATCGAGCGACGGATCGGCCGAAGCCATCGCGCAGGAGTTCCCAGAATTCCGCTTGATCGACTCGAAGGACAACCTCGGGTTTGCGCGCGCGAACAACCTGGCCGCCACCCATGCGACCGCCGAGCGGCTGCTGTTGCTCAATCCCGACACCCTGGTCGACCCCGGTGCGATCGATGAGCTCGTTGCCTTTGCCGACCGCAACCCGAAGGCCGGCATCTGGGGCGGGCGCACACGCTTCGGCGATGGCTCGCCCAACCCCACGAGCTGCTGGCGCAAGCCCACGCCCTGGAGTGTCTTTTGTTCGGCCACAACGCTGGCCGGCGTGTTCAAGAACTCACGCCTGTTCAACCCCGAGTCTGTCGGTGTGCTGCCCGACGGGGTCGAGTGTCCCGTCGACGTGGTGACCGGCTGCTGGCTGATGGTCGATCGAGGGCTTTGGGAGAAGCTCGACGGGTTCGACCCGGCGTTCTTCATGTACGGCGAGGACGCCGACCTGTGCCTGCGGGCACGCGCCCTGGGTGCCCGCCCCATGGTGACGGCCCGCGCCGACATCGTCCATTACGGCGGGCAATCCGATCGAGTACGGCCCGATAAGATTGTTCGGCTCTACATGGCCCGCCGCCAGCTCTACGCACGCCACTGGGGCAAAGCGTGGCAATGGTGGGCGGATGTTGGGCCGATGATGAACGTGCTGCGGCGGCGTGCCGTAGCACGGCTCCGCGGCCTGCTGGGCAAGGGCAAGCCGGGCAAGGAGCCGGGCACGTTCGACCAGGTCTGGGCCCGTCGGAAGGAATGGACCGGCCGAGGGGCGGCTGGAAGCACTGGAGACGCCGGATCGTGAACGAACAAGCGGGCAATTCGGAGGCCCAGGGCCCCATCTTCATCTGCGGGCCCTCTCGGTCGGGCACGGCCATGGTGCGCGCGGCCCTGAACCTGCACCCGCTGGTGCACCTGAGTGGCGAGACCCACTACTTCGACGACCTCCGCGTGGCCCTGGGCACCGGCGGCGACGGCCCGCTCTCGCACGCCCAGGTCGCCCAGTGCGAGGAGTATCTGCTCGCCCTCGGGCACCGGCCGTACAGCCACGGCGGGGACCCTGATAAGGGCCGCATCTCTCGGCAGGACTTCCGCGACCTCGTTACAAAACTAGCCGGCGACAAGCCCCCAACCGCCGACCTGTGCCTGCGGGCCTACTGCGAGCTCGAAGCGCGGCACCACGGCAAGACCGTCTGGGGCGAGAAGACCCCGCGGCACATCTTCCGCGTCGACGACATCCTGACCGCTTTCCCCGATGCTCGGGTGATCTGCATGATCCGCGACGTGCGCGCCGTCGTGGCGTCGTACCGTGATTGGAAGAACCAGGGCGGCTTCGACTTCGACAAGGATCCGGGCCATAAGGAGACGCTCGAGGCCGACCACCAGCGGGCCAATCGTTCGTACCACCCGATCATCATCGCCTCGCTCTGGAACGGTGCGATGAAGTCGGCGCTGTCGGCTGAGGATCGCTTCGGCAAGGGCCGCGTCCGCTTGCAACGCTTCGAGGACGTCGTAGGCGACCCTGACACAATGATGCGTGAGCTGCTCGATTGGCTGCATCTGCCCTTTGACGAGGCCGTGCTCGAGATGCCGATGTCCAACAGCAGCTACGAGAAGTTTACCGAGGGTCGCGGCGTCTCGAAGCAGCCGGTCGACCGCTGGAAGAGCAAGCTCACCGGCGGCGAGGTCGCGGTCATCCAGGGCGTGAGCGGCAGGCTGATCGACCGCTTGGGCTACGAACGGATGAAGGGCGCGTCGGCCATAAGCGCCATTAAGCACTACGCCTCCTTTCCGGTGGCCGTGGTGCGTGCGTTCCAGGCCAACCGCGCCCGCATGGGCAACCCGATGAAGTTCCTCTGGCGTCGGCTGCGGCCGATGCTGGGCGGTTGAGCGAGGCCCGGAGGCGATCGTGAGCGCACGCCCGGATATCTCGGTCATCCTGGCCACCTACAACGGTGCTGACCAGCTCGAGTGCTGCACACGATCGCTCATGGCGACCGGCGATACCAACGTTGAGGTCCTGATCGCCGACGACGGCTCGAGCAACCAGAGAACGTTTGAGATCATTGAAGGCTTCAAGAAGGCTGCTCCATTCCCAGTGTTGCATGCCTGGCAAGAGGACATCGGCTTCCGCCTGGCTCGTTCTCGCAACAATGCTGTGAAGCACGCGAGCGGCGAGTTCCTGCTGTTTCTTGATCACGACTTATTACTGCCGCGCACTTTCTTCAAGACTTTGCGTGGGACCATCAGGACCGGCTGGTTTGTCGGCGGCCGGCGCGTCAAGCTCGACACGGAACGATCGAAGCGGCTGCTCGAAGGTTCGATGGAGCCCCGATCGTTATTTTCCTGGAAGTTCGCGCTCCAGGCACGACGAGAGCGGCTTGGAGGATGGCGATACTTGTTCCCCTTGCGAGACCGCACCCCAGGCACAACGCCCCAGCCCTTCCGAGGCATGTCCGGCTTCTGCATTGGTGCGTGGCGGAAGGACTTCGACGCGATCGACGGCTTCGACGACCGCTACCGCGGCTACGGCGTCGAGGATTGGGACTTCATGGCCCGCCTGAACAACGCGGGCGTGCACGCGGGCTACCTGCCGCGCGCCGCGACGGTGATGCACCTGTGGCACAAGGAAACGCCCCATGACTTGGAAGGCCCGGGCTACCAGATGCTCGCCGAGATCGAGAACAAGGGCGTGACCAGGGCCCAGATCGGCTACAGCTCGTTGAACGAAGAACCCGCCACGCCAGCCCCACAAGAGGCCACGCCATGAGTACCACCACGATGCCCGAGGCCGCCCCGCCCAAGACGCTCGCCGACCTCCGCAAGACGCTGGAATCCGCATACTCCAGGCTGCCGCTCGATGGCCGCCCCGTGGCACTGGTCGACCTGCCGAGCTATCTCAACATCGGCGACAGCCTCATCACGCTGGGCGAGTTCGAGTTGCTCAAGGCCACGCACCCGAACATGAAGGGTGTGTATTTCGGCAGCGACCCGTCGAGTGACGTGCTCGCGCAGCTCAACAACGCCGGCGGCGTGCTGCTCATCCACGGCGGCGGCAACTTCGGATCGATCTGGCCACGCCACCAGGAATTCCGTGAACACGCCGCCCGCACGATGTCCAACACGACCATTGTCCAGTTGCCCCAGTCGGTCCACTTCGACTCGCCCGACCGTTTGCAGCTATCCCTCGACGTGCTGGCCGACCACCCCGACTTCCACATCATGGTGCGAGACCAGGCCAGTTACGACCAGCTCGCGCCATTCCCACTCGCATCGCTCCAGCTCATGCCCGATTCGGCGTTCGCGCTGCAACTCGACACCCCGCCGCCCGCAACGACCGACGTGCTCGTCCTTCGTCGGCAGGATTCCGAGTCCCAGCACGCCGGTGCGATCGACGAGGTGATGCGAAACCTCTCCGACTTCTCATCGCTCTCGGGAGACTGGGCCAGCGACGCCGACCTGCCCGTGCCCTGGCCCAAGGCTCACCAGACCATGACGCGGATGTGGAGTCGTCTGGCGCGGCGATCCAAGAGCCCGGGCCTGCAACGACTGGGATGGCACAAGCTCAGCCGGGCTCGCATGGAACTCGGCCGGCGCATCATTTCCCATGGTCGCGTCGTTCTGACGGACCGCTTGCACGTGCATGTCCAGTGCGTGCTGCTGGGCAAGCCCCACGTGTTCTTCGACAACAGCTATGGCAAGATTCGCGGGCTGGCCGAAGCGTGCGGCACGCTGGGGCCCAATGCCGTGGCTGCGGCCGACGCCGCTGACGCGACCGAGCACCTAAGGCGGCTGCTGGGCGAGGCGGGGGCGACGCCCTGAGCCAGCGCTTTGACAAGGTTTCATCGGTTGGCCATCTCCAGAAAGGCCTGCGAACCAGCGCCGTGCGCGGGGGCGCGTTCACGCTTGGTGCCCAGTTCTCGTCGCTCGGGTTGCACATCCTCTCGACGGCCATCCTCAGCCGCCTGCTGATCGACGACGATTTCGGGCTCGTGGCTCTGGTCGCCTCGTTCATTGGCGTCATCCTGATCGTCAAGGACGCGGGCTTCGCCCAGGCCGTCGTGCAGCGCGAGGAGATCACCCACGAGCAGGTCAGCACGCTGTTCTGGCTGAATATCGGCATGTCGCTGGCGGCCGCCGCCGGCTGCG
Source organism: Phycisphaera sp. (assembly GCA_025916675.1). NCBI lineage: Bacteria > Pseudomonadati > Planctomycetota > Phycisphaerae > Phycisphaerales > Phycisphaeraceae > Phycisphaera > Phycisphaera sp. The sequence goes on along the minus strand of CP098402.1, from coordinate 1,002,589 downwards.
CCGCGCTCGCGCCACTCATGGTGCTGCTGTTCGATCGGCCCGAGCTATTCAACATCACGCTGGCCATGGCCGTTGCGGCGTTCTTAGGCAGCTTCGGGGGCATCCACCGCGCACTGATGCAGCGGCAGATGCGCTTGGGCTCGCTCTCGATGGCCCAGGTGACCTCGCAAGCCGGCTCGATCGGCATCGCCATCGCCATGGCCTCAACGGGCTTCGGCTATTGGTCGCTCGTGGGCATGCAGGTCTCGCGCGTGGCCATCGATTCGATCTGGGTTCTGGTTGCGTGCCACTGGATCCCGGGCCTCCCCCGTCGCGGCACTGGTGCGGGTAGCATGGCCCGCTTCGGTGCGTACATGATCGGCCACAGCCTGATCTCGTACGGCGGTCGCAACCTCGACAACATGCTCGTGGGTGGCTGGCTCGGCACGGCCATGCTGGGGCAATACACACGCGCGTACGGCCTGCTGCTCTTCCCCGTGCAGCAGGTCACCGCGCCCATAGGCCGGGTGGCGATTCCCACGCTCAGCCGGCTCGTCTCGTCCGATCCGCAGCGGTACCGCCGCATCTACACGCGCCTGATCTCGCTGATGGCGATGGTCGCCATGCCGGGCGTGGCCACGCTCATGGCCTCGGCCGATCCGCTCATCCTGACCCTGCTTGGCCCCGGCTGGGGTATGGTGCCCGACACGTTCCGCTGGCTCGGGCTGGCCGCCATCGCGCAACCGCTCACGGGCACGCTGAGCTGGCTCATGATCGCCGAGGGGCGGGCCAAGGAGCAGTTCAAGTACTCGTGCATCTACTTCGCGTTGCTGCTGGCGTGCTTCCTGATCGCCACGCCGTTCGGCATCGTGATCCTGGCGATGGCGTATGGATTGAGTGGCCTGCTCATGCGCAGCCCGCTGGCGGTGTACCTCGTGCTGCGCCGCAGCCCGGTGGCGATCAAGGACTTTTATCACGCCATCGCGCCCGGCGCGACGGCCGCCGCGCTCGCGTATGCCGCCGGCGCACTGGCCGTGTGGGCCGCAGCGGGCGCGCCGACACTGCTCGTGCTGGCCTGCGGCCTTGGCGCGAGCGGCATCGCCGCGGGGTCGTGCTACATGTTGGTGCCCGCCTGGCGCACGCGCCTGCTCGGCGCGCGTGCCTGGCTGCGTGAGCTCAAGCCCAAGCCCACACCCGCTTAGGCGTTCGCCCCCACCGGCAGCTCGCTCGTCAGCGGGTTCACGAACAGCCCCGTCGCCAGCTTGGGATAGAAGAACGTCGACTTCTGGGGCATCAGCTCGCCCGCGGCGCCGATGTCCTTGACGGCGCCCAGCGGCGTCGGCCGCACGATGACGGCCACCTGCGCGAAGCCCGCGCCGCCGCCGGCGCCGGTCTCCTGGCCGCTGGCGATCTCCATGACTTCCTCGACCGTGTGGGGGAAGGCCCACTTGACCGCCTCACCGCCGTTGAACTTGGGCTCGCACACCTTCTCGACGATCAGGTGCTGGACGAGCGCGACGTCGAGCTTGCGCCAGGCCTCGGGCTTGCTGGCGAACTTGTCGGCCAGCGGGTCGCCGTCCTTCAGCGTGGCGACCACGCACTCGTTGGTCGCCAAGTCGATCAGGCCCAGTACGTTCTTGCCCGGGGCGAATCGCTTGTCCATGTGCGCCTCGATCTGGCTGGGGTCGTTGCCCACGCGGTCGAGGGTGAAGTACTGATCGAGCTCGTTGGCGAGCTTGCCGAAGTCGTAGTCCTTCATGCCGCCCAGCACGCGGTGGGTGGCGCCGATGGCCAGGCCCGGGTCGCTCATGCCCACCAGCACGATCATGGTGCGGCGGGCGGGGTGGTCCTGGCCGATGTCCTTGCCGGCCTCTTCGAGCTTGGCCAGGTAGTTGATGGCGGTGGTGTAGCGGTGGTGCCCGTCGGCGATGAACACGTCCTCGCCCGCGAGCGCCTTCTCATACGCCGCGATGGTCTCCGCGTCGTCGATAGTCCAGACCTCGTGGGTCACGCCATCGCCCATGTCGGCGGTCATATCGGCGGGGCGACCGTCCATCACGCTCTTGGTGAGCGCCGTGGCCGCGCCGTCGTCGTCGGCGTGCAGGCCAAAGATCGGGCTGAACTGGGTCGCGCTGGCCTCCATCAGGGCGAAGCGGTCCTGCTTCGGGCCGCTAAAAGTCTGCTCATGCGGCAGCACGCCGCCGCCCTCGCGAGGGCCGAAGGGGCGCGTCTCGACGGCGCAGGCCATGCCTGCTCGCTCGTAGTGCTGGCCCATGAAGTCGAACGTCTGGCGGTAGGCGAAGATGGCCGGCTTGTCGGTCGCCGCCAGCGTGCCGTCCTCGAGCCAGCCCTTGTACAGGTCGGCCGCCTTGGTGTACGCCTCGGGCGGGCCCAGTTCCTTGGCCGGGGTGTGCGGCAGGTCGACGGCCACGATGTTGGCCGGGCCCTTGGCCAACAGCTTCTCTTTCCCGCGCGCGTCGAGCACGTCGTAGGGCGGGGCGATGCAGGCGCTCACGTCGCCCTTGCCATTCTTGAACTGGACGGCCCTGAAGGGAAAAACGGCGGGCATAGCGAAGCCTCCTGATCACGAGTCGCGCGTTGGAACACTCGGGGCGGCCCCACCAAGGCGGCCCCGCCGCGGCAACGATATGCCCCACGCCGGCCGAAATCGTTGTGGCCGGAGGCCATACACTCGCCCATGACGCGAGCCCCCACGAGAGCATTGGTCATCCGGGCGGCGGGCATCAATTGCGATGAGGAGATGGCCCTCGGCTTCCGCCTGGCCGGGGCCGATGTCGACCTCCTGCACGTCCGGACCCTGGCCAACAACCCCAGCACGCTCGACCGCTACGGGCTCATCGGCTTCCCCGGCGGCTTCAGCTACGGCGACGACGTGGCCTCGGGCCGCGTGCTGGCCCTGCTGGTCCGCGAGAAGCTCTACCCCGCCCTGCGCGAGGCGGCCGCTCGGGGCGTGGCGATGATCGGCATCTGCAACGGTTTTCAGGTGCTGACGCAGGCCGGGCTGCTGCCGGGGCCGCCGGCCAAGGCCGGTTCCTCTAGCCCCCACGCCATCGATTGGCCCGAAGATCCCAGCGCTCCCGAGCTCGCGCTGTGCGACAACCAGTTCGGCCGCTACGCCGACCGCTGGGTGCGGCTCGGCGTCAACGCCGATAGCCCCTGCGTCTGGACGCGCGATCTCGCGCACGATCCGACGGGGTCGTTTATGCTGCCCGTCGGCCACGGCGAGGGCCGCTTCGTGGCACCTCAGGCCACCGTCGACGCCCTCATCACCAGCGGCCGCGCCCCGCTGACCTACCTCGACAATTTCAACGGCTCGGCCGGCGCCATCGCCGGCGTGTGCGACGCGACGGGCCGCATCTTCGGGCTCATGCCCCACCCCGACCGCTTCCTCGATTGGACGCGGCACCCGCACTACACGCGGCTCGATCGCGCCATCCTCCAGGGCGAGCCGGCGCCGGGCCTGCGCATGTTCATCAACGCGGTGGAGGCGGCGGCGGTGGCGGTGTAAGCAAATACACCCCGAACACCCCCTTGGGAACCGTGCAAGAAGATTGCGAGCTTCGCTGGTCGAATGCCGGATCGGCGGTAAGGTCCTAGAAGCAAGCGGCGTAGATCGCCAGCGTGTTGCGAGGGAGGCCGATGCTCATGCTCGTGCAATCAACTGCGGCCCTGGTGTTGGCCACGGCTGTCGCTGCGGCCCAGGCCCAACTCGACCCGAGCGGGCTACGCATTACCGTGGACAACGAGACCCTCCTGCCCGGCGAGTCGACCACCATCCGCTTGGAAGCCTACTTCGATTCGGCCCGTGACTACTGCGTCGGTGGCATCGGAACATGGCTGGATTCATCTACCGGGGGTGCGGGGCTGTCCGATGTGCGGCTCATTGGCCCGTTGCTGGGCCCGGGCACCACTGCGGGCAGCCCAGGCGAACATGGGGTTCGGGGCATCCTGGCAGGCCAGATCAACGGGTTGGGCGATATCTACGGCGACCCGAGCAACCCCATCGCGTTCTGGGAAGCCACGTACACCGCCCCGGTGGACGTGGCCGCGCCGTTCGATGTCATGCTCGAGACACGCACGTCGCTCTTCTACGTCTATCCCTATATGTACTCTCCAAGCACCGAGAGCCGGCTCGACGGGTTCCAGGACGACACGGCCATGATTCGCGTGATCCCGGCACCCGCCGGCGCGGCACTGCTCCTAGGCATCGCGATGGCTTGCCGTTGCAGGAGGATTGAACATGCGTAAGCCGGTCGTGTTCTTCACCGCGCTGCTCGCCGTCGCCGCCACGCACGCCGATGCGCAAACGCCCGTGGGCGGGACCATCGACAGCGACGCCACCTGGGCGCTGGCCGACAGCCCCTTTAGCGTGACCGAGACCGTGCGCATCACCAACAACGCCACGCTCACGATCGTGCCGGGCGTCGAGGTCGAGTTCGAGCCAGGGACGTTCCTGTCGGTCGATCGCGGCACGCTGGTGGCGCGGGGGACGGCCGACGATCGCATCGAGTTCCTTCGAGGCCGGGGGCTGATGCTGCCCACCGGCGCGTCAGACGCGGTGCTCGACCCCGACACGGGTGAGTACGTCTCGGGCACGGTGCTCGAGCATGTGCGCCTCCAGTACATCGACGCGGGCTTCGGCGCGGCACTGGAGGTCACCCTCAGCGAGCCGCTGCTGCGCCACGTGCGCGTGCAGGACGTCACGGGCATGGGCGTGGAGATCAACGCGGCCGAGAGCGTCGACCTCAGGCTCGAGGACATGACCGTCTTTACGACGACCGAGACCGGCCTGACGGTCAACGGCGGGCGCTCGGCTACGCTCGAGCGCGTCCGGGTGGGCAACGTCGCCATCGCCGACCGCCAGGGCGCCGGCATGCGGCTGGAGATCAACGAGCGCCGCGACCCCACGCCCGCCGAGCCGGACATCGTGCTGATCGACTGCGAGGTCTTCGACGTGTCGGCCCGCTGGGGCCTGTTCACCGAGGGCGGCTGGATCGAGACCAGGAACCTGGTGGTCGAGGATTGCGACGGCGAGGGGCTGCTCGCCAGCACGCGGCGATTCGATTTTTCTGGGTGCCGCTACGACGGCAACGCGACGCACATCTCTATCAGGTCGGGCTCGGGCACGCTGCGGTCCGGCGTGTTCCGGCGCGGCGGACGCGTGCTCGTGGCCGGGGCCGAGGTCACCGGCTGCCGCTTCGAGGAGAACACCACCGGCCCCGCCCTCTCGGGCGCCACGGTCGTGCGAGACAACCTGTTCCTGAACAACCGCTCCGCCGGCGACGGGGGAGCGCTCGCGCTGGGTGGGTTCGTCGACCTCTACGACAACCGCTTCGAGGGCAACAGCGCCGTGCGTGGCGGGGCGATCTACGCTAACGGTAGCATCCTGTCGGCCGGCAACACCTTTGTGCGCAACACCGCCCAGTACGGCGGCGCAGCGTGGCTGGGCGCGGGCGTGCGCCGCTCGATCCTGGGCGAGCCCGGCCGGCCGGACGTCTACCTCGACAACACGGCATCCGAGGCCGGCGGCGCCTTGTACGTCGTCGCCGACGAGGTCGACTTCGCCGCCAACGAGTTCGAGGGCAATCAGGCGGTCTTCGGCGGGGCCATCGCGGTCGATCCGCTCGGCTCGGCGCTGGACCTGAACGCCCCCGAGGGCGGCGTGGGCAACCGCCTGGCGGGCAACTCGGCGCTCTTCGGCAGCGACATCTACCTCGCTCGGCCCGACCCGGCCACCACCCCCGCCGACACCGACGCACGCTGCGTCGACTGGGGCACGACCGACCCGGCCGCGATCGCGGCCCGCATCTACGACGTGGCCGACGAGCCGGGCTTGCCCGAGGTGCTTTACCTGCCCGTTGGGCCGTGCGTCGCGTGCCCGGCCGATTTCGACGGCGATGGTGCCCTGACCATCTTCGACTATCTCGTGTTCGCCAACCTGTTCGACGCCGGCGACCCGCGTGCCGACATTGACGGCGACGGCGAGTTGACCCTGTTCGACTTCCTCGCGTTCCAGACGGCCTTCGACGCCGGCTGTTAGTTCGTTTTGTCGCCTCGGCGGCGGGCCCATGCGCGGGCTGCGCCCGGCGCGGGTCTTCTTGGTCGCTTGTTGCCCAGCCTTCGGGCCTGGGAGAGAACCTTGTCGCCCCACTGCCACCCCAACACCCCTCCAGAGGATCGCACCATGCCACGACTCGCGATCCTGCTCGGCCCCCTCCTGGCCCTCACCACCACCGGCGTCGCGCTCGCGCAAGCCCCGTGCGCCGATCCCGACGCCATCTGCCTGCGCGACCTCGACGGAACCGACGGTGTCCGCTTCGACGGGACCGACCCGCTGGGCCAGGCCGGCGAATCGGTTGCCTTCGCCGGCGACCTCAACGGTGACGGCATCGACGACCTGGCCGTGGGCGAGCCCGACGCCGGCGGCGGCGACGGCGGGCCCGGCGCGGTCTATTTCGTCTACGGCCGGGCCACGCCCTTCGCCGCACAAGAGTCGCTCGAGGCGTTGCCCGGGGGCGTCGGCACACGGGTGACACCGCCGGCCGGCGTCGTGGGCTTGGGCTTCTACCTCGCCCGCATCGGCGACCTGGACGGCGACGGCTACGACGATCTGGCCATCGGCTGCTTCGATCGCACCGAGAGCATCGGCCGGGCCTACGTGCTCTTCGGCCGCGAGGGCGGCTTCCCGGCGAGCATAAGCCTGGACGACCCGGGCGTGCGCACGTTGGCGCTCGCGTCGGGCAGCCCGCTGTCCGTCGCGGCGGTCACCGTGGCGTCTGCGGGAGATTTCAACGCCGACGGCCGGCCCGACCTGGCATTGGGTGCCGCCAACGCGGGCGCGGGCGGCGAGGCCTACGTCATCTGGGGCCGCGACGTGCCGGGCGGCGATGACCCGTTCCCCGACGCGCTCACGCTGGGATCGTGGCCCGCGTCGGTGGGCATGACACTGCGCGGCGGTCCCGGGCAATCGGCGGGCGCCTCCATCGCCGGCGCCCCCGTCGGCATGACCGGCGACGCCAACGGCGACGGCGTGGACGACCTGCTCGTTGGTGCCCCACGGACATCGCCCGCCGGCCGCGATGGCGCGGGCCGGGTGTACCTGGTCTTCGGCTCGCCGGACCACGGACGTGGCGGCTCCTCGATCGACCTTCCCAGCATGCCCTTGAGCGCCGGCGTGCGGTTCGACGCGCTGGAGGAACGCACGAGCATGTCTCCCGCGTTCCTGGGCGACCTCAACGGCGATGGTCGCGACGACTTCGGGTTCTTCTCGCCCTCCTACGGCCCCAGCGGCTCGGTCGACGGCCGGGCCTGGATCCGCTTCGGCCGCGCGCCCGGCGACGGCTTCCTGCCCATCGAGCCGCTGTGGGTCCTGGACGCCTCACGCGGCGTCGAGTTGAGCGCCAACTTCGAGGGCACCCGCTATTTCGGCTCCAGCGCCGCGGCCATCGGCGACTTCGACGGCGACGGCCTGGACGACGCCCTCATTGGCGCCGCCCTCACCGGGTTCAGCCCGTTCATCTCGAGCGCCGGCCGGGGGCTAGTGCTCCGCGGCGCGCGCACCTGGCCCGGCCGGCTCGAGCTTGGGACCAGCCGGGACCGGTTCGTCTCCATCGACGGATACATGCAGCAGCACTACGTCGCCACCTCCGTCGCCGGCCTGGGCGACCTCAACGGCGACGGCCTGGACGACCTCGTGCTCGGCGGGCCCGGAAGACCGGGCAGCGGCGGAAATCCGGGCGCGGCCTTCGTGGTCTTCGGCGGTGCCGCGGGCGGACCGCCGTGCGCCGCCGACATCGACCGCGACGGCGCGCTGACCGTCTTCGACTTCCTCGCGTTCCAGAACCTCTTCGACGACGGCGACCCGCGGGCCGACCTGGACGGCGACGGCGAGCTCACGCTGTTCGATTTCCTGGCGTTCCAGACGGCCTTCGACGCGGGGTGCTAGTTTGTCACCTCGCCGGCGGGGCCGGGTTCGTCTTGTGCTTCGCCAGCGAGGCCACGCCCTTCGGGCTTGGGATAGAAGCTTGTCGCCTCGCCGGCGGGGCCGTGCGTGGGCGGCACCCGACGCGGCATCCCCGTAGGCGCAGGCCGAGCCCGAGGCATCGCGCGGCCGGGGTGCCTTCCATCAGCCCGCCCCCATCACACCCCCGCCCGCCGAACCAGCCCCGGCGGCCGCCGTTTTCGCCCGGCCGCCGCCCCCGCTTGGGCGGACCGTGCCCCCGCAGCGCGGGCACGCGGATCGGCAATGGGAGCGTCCGCCGGAGGGCCCGGAAGCGGCGCCGGGGGCCCAGAGCCGTCCGCCATCGGCGAATCGGGCGCAGCTCTTGCGCCCGGGGCGGCGTTCTTTCGCGTGTTTGCGGCTTGGGCTCAAGCGTCGCATCCTTCATGACGATGCCAGGGGGGCACGAACGCACCGGGATCGCGACGCGGCGGCCGTTCGCCGTGCCACGGGACCCGTGGCACGAAGACGGGGTAGCAACCACGATGGCACGCCGAGCACCAAAGGACGACGCGAAGTTCCTGGACACCTGCCGGAGCCTGGCGACGCGCTGGCAGCAGGGCGCGCCCGGCGACATCGGCCTGTCGCCCCAGCAGGTGGGCACGCTGGTCGAGCTGCTCGAAGAGACCACCGAGCGCACCCGCGAGTACGTGTCGCTTCGGAGCAGGGCCCGGGCCTCCAACAACGCCCGGCGCGAGGCGATGGCGCGGCTGCGGCGCGCGTTCGGCGCGCTGGTGCGCACCATCGACGGGTACGCCCGGTACACGGGCGACGCCGAGGTCTACGCGCTGGCGGCCATCGCGCCGCCCGCCCGGGGCGCCCCGCGCGGCGAGCCGCCCCGGCCGATCCCCATCGACGCGCGTCTGCTCAACGGCGGGGCCATCGAGGTGAGATTCGAGGCCAGCGGCGACGGCGCGGTCTATGAGGTCCAGCGGCAGGTCGTGCCCGTCGAGGGGACGGCCGGCGAGTGGGCGACGATCGCCAGCGGCACCAGCAAGCGGTGGATCGACGACTGCCCGCCCCGCGGCGCGGCGGCGATCTTCTACCGCGCCCGCGGCGTGCGGCCCAGCCGCCGCGGCACCACCGCCAGCGAATGGAGCGAGCCGGCCACGGCGACGTTCGGCCGCGAGAAGGCCGCGGCCAGCACGGAGCCCGCCGAGAAGGCCGGGCCCTCGAGCGATCGCGCGGCGTAACCGCCGCGTTATCCGCCCGGCTGCCGCAGCACCGCGATATTCGGCAGGTTCCGATACCACCCGTCGTAGTCCAGCCCATACCCCACCACGAACTCGTCGGGCACATCAAAACCGATGTAGTCGGGTTCGATGTGAACGGCGCGCTCGACTTCTTTGCGGAGCAGCACGGCCGTCCGCACACTCGCCGGGCCGATGGCCTCGACCAGGCCGCGCACAGCCGCCAGAGTGCGGCCGCTATCGAAGATGTCGTCGAGGATCAGGACGTGCGCGCCGGCCAGCTCTTCGGTTGGCCCCGAGCCGAGCGTCACGCCCTGGCTGGTGGTCGATTGGCCGGGATAGCTCGACGCCTGGATGAGTTCCAGCCGCAGCCGCATGGGCATGGTGCGGACCAGGTCGGCGGCGAAGACGAGGGCCCCGGTCATGACCGGCACAACGACGAGGCGATCGGCCCCGGTGGAGAGCTCGAGGTCGCTGGCGATCTGGGCGCCCATCTCGGCCACCCGCGTCGCGATGGCGGAGCGGTCGATGAGGATGCGGTCGACTTCGGCGTGCTTCTTGGAGGGATGGTCGGGGGGCATAGGCGACCACTGTAGGGAAACCTTGAGAGAGGGCCCACCCGCACGCCGGGCACCTAGCATTCCCTTTGGCACCATCGCCACGCCCTCGCCGCGTGGGTTTACGGAGAGACAGATGACCCAGGCCACGGCCCGCAAGCTCGCCCTCGACGGTGGCAACCCCGTCTTCGACTCGCCCGTCGCGTTCATGAAGCCGGGCCTGAAGCCCCAGGACGTCGAGGCCGCCCACGAGGTCCTCAAGAGCGGGATGCTCCGGGCCTCCAAGAAGTGCGCCGAGCTCGAGGAACGCTTCGCCAAGGCATCGGGCGCCAAGCACGGCCTGACCTGCGCCAACGGCACCTGCGCCCTCCAACTCGCCTACGGCGTCTTGTTCGAGCGCGGCGACGAGGTGCTCGTGCCCGCGTGGACCTACGTCGCCACGGCCAGCATGATCGTGGCCGCCGGGCTCAAGCCCGTGTGGGTCGACGCCCTCGAGGACACGATGCAGATCGACGTCGCCGACGCGGCGCGGAAGGTCACCCCCAAGACCAAGGGCATCGCCGCGACCCATATGTACGGCATGCCCGTGGACATCAAGGCCCTGCAGGAACTGGCCAAGGCGAGTAACCTCAAGGTTGTCTACGACTGCGCCCAGAGCCACCTGGCGACGTACAAGGGCGACGGCATCGGCGAGTTTGGCGATGCCTGCACCTACTCGTTCTACGCCACCAAGAATCTGGGCACCGGCGAGGGCGGCATGATCACCGTCAACGACGACGAGCTCGCCCACGACATCGCCCTCATGCGCAGCCACGGCGAAACCGAGAAGTACACGCACGAGCGCATCGGCTTCAACTACCGGATGAACGACATCACCGGCGCTATCGGCTGCTCGCGCCTCGACCGCCTGCTGGAAGAGACCTGCGCCCGTCGAGAGGCCGCCGACCAGTACGACAACATGATCGTGGACTACGAGGGCGGCATCAAGGGCATCAGCGCCCCCGGCCGCACCGAGGGAGCCGACGCCGCTTGGCACCTGTACACCGCCAAGATGGACCCCGAGCAGTTCGCTTGCGACCGCGACACGTTCGTCAAAGCCCTGAACGCCGAGGGCGTGCCGACGGCCATCCACTACCCGCGCTCGCTCACGCGCCAGCCCGCGTTCAAGGACCACGTGACGGACCATCCGCCGGTCGCCGACGCGTTGGCCACCAAAGTGTTCAGCCTGCCCATGCACCACGAATTGGATGGCCCGACGGTGACCAAGATCGGCGAGGCGATCGCGAAGGTTGCGGGTCACTACCGCCGTTAGGACTCACCGAGCGCAGCGATCTTGCGTTCCACGAAGGCTCGCTGCGGCTCGGAGCATGGCATCGCGAGAGCCCGTGCTAGCTGCTCGCGGGCCTCACTGGTGCGCTCGGCCCGGCGCAATAGCTCGCCCCGCACGATCGCGTGGTGCGGGTAGCCGCCCATGGGGCCGATGGCATCAAGCTCGGCCAACCCAGCGGTCGCTCCGTGCGCCATCGCGATCGCCACAGCGCGATTGAGCCCCACCACCGGCCCGGGCTTCTGCTCGAGCAGCAGATCATACAACGCGACGATCTCATCCCAGTTCGTCTCGTCGAAGCCAATCGCCCGCGCGTGGATCGCCGCGATGCCCGCCTCGAGGTGGTACGCCGTAAGCTCGTCGCCACCGGCCGCGCGTTGCAGGTGGTGGAAACCGCGTGCGATGAGCCCCTGGTCCCAGTCTTGACGTGGCTGATCTTCCAGCAGAAGCAGCGCCCCATCGGCATCGCTACGCGTATCAAGCCGCGAGGCGTGGAACAGCATGAGCGCCAGCAATGCGTGGGCCGAGGGGCTAGCCGTGCGCTCGTCCTGAACGAGCATTGCCCCCAGCCGGCACGCCTCCTCCAGCCTGTCTCGCCTCACGACCTGATCCCCTTCGCCCGCGGCGTACCCCTCGTTGAACAGCAGGTACACCGTCTCCAGGACGCTGCGCAGCCGCGGGCGAAGCTCGCCAGCCTCGGGCATGTCCATCGAGATGCCGTTTTCGCGGATCACCTTCTTCGCGCGCACCAGCCGTTGGGCCGCGGCCGACTCGGTGATCAGGAATGCCCGCGCGATCTCGCCCGTGCCCAGGCCGGCCACCAGTTTGAGCGTGAGCGCCACCCGTTGCTCTCGGGGCAGCCCGGGGTGGCAGCACATCAGCATCAACCGGAGCTGCTCATCGAGCTCGCCTTGCACTCGCGTGTACGCGTTGCGCTCCGCCCAAGCGCGCAACTTGGGCTCGTGCCGGCGCAGCGTGGCATCGCGCCGGAGCGCATCAAGAGCCCGCCGCCTGGCAACCTGTGTCAGCCAAGCGGCGGGATTCTCGGGCACACCATTGAATCGCCAATGCCGAAGGGCCTCGACGAGCGCCTCCTGCACCACGTCTTCGATCAGGTCGAGCTTGCTCGGACCAAAGACCGCGACGAGCGACGCCGACAGCCTGCCCGACTCGTACCGGAACAGGTGGTCAACGAGCTCATGCAGTCCGGCCCGGTTAGTGGGCGTCGATCTGCCGGACGTGGGTGCTGGCGCCATACTTCACGTGGGGGCTGCTGCTGGCCAGTTCGACCGCCTCGTCGTACGAGGACGCGTTGATGGTGAAGTACCCGCCCAGCACTTCTTTGCTCTCGGCGAACGGACCATCGGTCACGCCGCTTTGCGTAATGACCTTGCCGCCCTCGTCGGCCAGCTTCTCGCCGCCTTCGAGCTTGCCGGCCTTGCCCATCTTCTGGGCCCACGCACCGTATTCCTTCACCACCTGCTGCATCTGCTCGGGCGTCAGGTCGGCGTAATCGGACGGGTTATCGAACAACAAGAGCATGAATTTGGGCATGATTCGGCTCCGGGGAGGTCTGCCAGTGTCGGCGAGCCGCGCTCGCGCTCACCTGTAGACGAACGAGCGGCCTGCGATTCGACAAGGCAATCGAAAATTTCTTACCACACCCGCCGCACGCACCAGGGGGCCGCAGCCAGACCGATGAGTACCGCAATCACGCTCTTGATGACCATGCCCGGAAGGAATGGCACCATGCCCCAACGGATCGCCTCACCGATCGAAATCTCGCGCACCATGGCCAGCCACGGCACACCAAAGGCGAACACGACCGCATGGGCGGCCAGAACGCCGGCCACGATCGCGAGCCAGCCTCGCGGCAGCCCGTCCGCCCGCCTGACGATCACGCCCACGATGGGCTGGCAGGCCAGGAATCCGGCGATGTATCCTCCGGATTGGCCAAGGATGACTCCCAAGCCGACCTCGCCCTCGGCAAACAGGGGAACCCCTACCACGCCTGCCACGATGTACAGCAGCATGCTCAGGGCCCCAGCTCTCGGTCCCAAGCACAAGGCCGCCAGAACAACAAACAAGGTCTGAAGTGTCATTGGCAAGCCGTAGGGCTCCATCGGGATGCTCACGTGGGCACCGGCCGCCGTCAGCAGAGCGAAGCCCGGCACGCCGATGCCCCAGAGGTGGGCCCGAGTCAATGGCTGTTCGTTGGAGCGGCTGAGTTCGGGAGATTGTGCCATAAGGTGCGATTGTTGGCACGTCGCCGGCTCGCCAATCACCCCTGGCGAGCCTACAGATTGCCTTCCCCATCCCGGAGAGGTGGCGGAGCGGCTGAACGCGCCGGATTCGAAATCCGGTATGGCCTTCGGGTCATCGGGGGTTCGAATCCCCCCCTCTCCGCTTGTACAAGAAAAGCCTGCTTGAGAGTCTCTCAGAGCCGTTTTGCAAGGACAAAACACCCCTGGGTTCCAAGTGGGTACCAAAATCGGCGTTTTTCGCGCCTCGCGCTGGGTTCCTAGAGATTCTCCGCAACGGCGCTCACGCCTGCGTTTTCAGCACACGACGAGCCAAGCCGGACACGTCGCCCGCGTCTTGCAACTCGGTGATCGCACGCGGCGTGACCGTGGATTCCACCCACGCCCAATCGATGCGGTCGAGCAGGCCTGGGTCGATCCCTTCGAGCATCGCGATGAGCTTGGACCGGGCCAGGGCCTCGGCAGCCAGCGAATAGTCCGCAGACCCAGACCCCTGCCGCCCGTCGAGACGCGACCGGGGAAGGGTGACGCCCTCGCGTGCAAGTACGGCAAACGCGAGCAGCGTGACGAACGCGATCGACGCCATCGGATTCGCGAGGGCGTCATCGTCTTTGATCGCCGTGATGATCTCGATCGCTTCGTCCGTCCGTCCAACTCGCAACAACACGCGAGCCCTCGTGATCGCCAGTTGGACATGGAGGATACCTCCGATCTGGGACCAATTGCTCGTTGATTCGAGGGACGCGTCCAGATCCCCGACCGACTCGTAGACAATCGCGATATTTGCATCCATGGTCAGGACGCTCATCGTGTCGTCGACCTCGTCGTACAGGCGGCGAGCCTCGATCCAGTCGGCCAGCGAGTCGTCGAGGTCGGATCGCGACAGGTCCTTCCCACTCAGGCGACACGCCGCGAGCACGTTCAGTCCGGCCGCCCGCTCGACGTTCTTCGTGGCTCGCTCGACGCACCGCCCGGCCCAGTACCTCGCGGCATCGAGGTCGCCCGTCACCAATGCCCCGGTGCCCGCCCATCGTGCGATGGGCACCGTTGAGATGCCCTCGATATCCGCCAGGCGGCGCTCAAGATCGACGGCCATCGCCGTGACCTCGCTCCATCGCGTCGGCCTCATGCACGCGGGGATCAGCAACGCGATGATCCGCTTGGCCAGGTCCGGCATCTGCCCCTCACTGGCCCCGATGGCAGCCAGGTGCAGCGCCGCCATGTGGCCATGCACATCGAAGGCGGCGAGTTCCTGCGGCGGCGCGTCGTGGGCCGGGAGCCTGGCCAGCAGTCCGTCGATCGCGCGCTGGTGTGCGGAGCCGCCCAGCCTCGCGCACGCTTGCTGTGCCGCGCGTGGGATGATGAACCGATCGCCGTTCTTCTCGATGAGCCAGTGGTCCTGCGCGATCCCGAGGATCCGCTCGATCTCCGATGTGCCCAGGCCGGCGAGGCCCCGGATGTCTTCGAGCACGAACGACCGTGGCAGGATGGCCAGCACCGAGAGCTGATCGATCGAGATCGACTCGCTCGCCCGCCGGACGCGCTGGTCCCACGTGCGATCGGCACCCGATGAGAACGACAACTCGCGCGTGGCGATGCGCCGCGCGATGTCCCCCGGCTCGTGCTCACGGAGCTCTCGTCCCACCGCGACGAACCACCCTGGCGTGCCGTCGCCCAAGCCGAGCAATGAGACGAGCTCTGGGAACCGGACCCCATCGAGCAGATTCGATGCGCGATCGCGTGGTAACTCCGCGACGACGAGCTGCCACGCGTCGCTCTCGCCGAGATCGTCCGCGCTCGACACCATCTTCGGGTCGAAACGGACCGGCTCGATCGGTTCCACGCGTTCACCCGGGAGATCCAATGCACGCTCCGCTGCCACGACGATATTGAGGCCATCGCAGAACCGCGTGATCGTCTCGATCTGCTCGATGGTCGAGGGGCAGGGCGTGCCATCGACGTCGAGGATTAGGACGGCCGTGTCGTCGCGGAGCGCATCGATGACCTCGACGCGGGTCCGGCCCGAGTCGGCATCACGGCCGATGCTCTGGACGCCCAGGGATCGCCAGAGCTCCCAGGGCTGGCATTGGTCGAGCAGCGAAGCGAATCGAGCACGAGTGTCCAGGCGCCTCTGCGTTTCTGTAATGAGATGCATGGCGACGGTCGACTTGCCCACGCCTCGTGGTCCGGTCAGCGTCTGGATGCGCACGTCCTGGTCAAGCCCTTCGATCACACGCTCAACGTTGTGGGCCTGGCCGCTGGTCATCACCGGTAGAGATACTGCGGATTCGGCCCGACCGGGCAACATGGTGCGATCCGGATGGTCCATCGACAGCAGCGCCGTCGGCGGCACGCCCAGCTTGCCGGCGATGGCACACAGATCGGACCCGACGACGGTCCTGGTCTTGCCCGATTCGATCTTGCGGTACTTGTCACTCGAGAAGCCGGCGATGCCGGCCACCAGCTCGACCATGGTGCGCGTGCCCCGCAGCCGCTTGAGCCGCTGGGGATCGACCGTGTAACCCACCTGCGGCTCGATGACGGCCGCGCTTACCACCGGGTTGGCCGGCGTCGGTGTCCGCTTGGCCGCTCGATTGTCCGCTTCTTGTCCCATTTCTGTCCGCTCGCTGGGTCGTTCTTCCGGCAGAATGCTCATCGGTATCGCGGGAACGAGAGCTTCAGATCAAGGAAGCGGGTTGGTCATGGCGAGTCGCACGCGAGAACAGGGCACGCCCCCCCGCTTCCGGGGATGCGACGCCGCGCGAGCGGTGGTCTTCGTGCGGATTCCCAAACTCCCAGCCCTTCAGATCCCCTCCACCGGCTCGGCCGGGTGTGCCCCCACCCGGCCGGGCCATCTTCGTCTGGCAATCGAGGTCGAAGGAGGATCCGGGCATGCGCTGGCGTCGTCGCAAGATAAGCCCGATTGCAAGCCCCGGATTCGACCTGGACCAACTCCTGCTCAACTTCAACCGCCGCGAGGACGGCCTCAGCGTGCGCGACATCCTGGGCGGGGGCGTGCTGGTCCTGGGCGACAGCGGCTCGGGCAAGACCTCGGGCGTGCTCGCCCACCTCGTCGGCGGGGCCCACGCCCTGGGCTGCTCGCTGGTCCACGTCTCGGTCAAGCCCAGCGATCCCGACTACTGGACGCACCTCGCCGCCAGCTGGGGCAGGCCGGTGCGTCGCGTGGCCATCGGCGTCGACCGGTTCAACCCGCTGGCCTTCGAGCAGTTCCGCGAGGATGCCGGCGGCGGCCTGGTCGAGGACCTGACGCGGCTGATCACCCTGCCACTGCGTCGCCAGGGCGGTGCCGGTGGATCCGGAGTCGACGGCTTCTGGCGGTCGGACGCCGAGCGATACACGAGGAATGTCGCGACGATCTTCGTCATCGCCGGGGTGCCGCTGAGCTACCGGCTGATCTACGAGACGCTGCAGGCCCTGCCAGCAAGCCTGGAAGAGGTCCACGATCCCGCTTGGCAGAACCGGTGCCCGGCGTTCGCGGCATTGCGAGTGGCCAGCCGGAAGAAGCTCGGGCCGGCCGAGGCGGCGGACCTGGAGACCGCCGGCCGCTTCCTGCTCGTGACCGCCCCCACCACGCCCGAACGCACGAGGGCATCCACCGTTGCCACGATCTCGTCGGCCCTCGACCCGCTGATCCGTGGCCCCATCGGCGAGGCGCTGTGCGGCACGCCGGATACGTGGACCCCCGCGGATTGCTTCGCTCGCTCGCCGGTGCTCGTCCTCGATGCGCCGCTCCAGTTGTACGGGGCCGTCGGGGCCACCATCCAACGCATCTGGCTGACGGCGATCCAGCGAGCGATCCTGCGCCGGCCCATGAGCGATGCGTCGCGGCCCGTCGTGCTGGTCGCCGACGAGTTCCAGGAGTTCCTCGATCCCGAGGACGATCCGGCCTTCATGCGGACGGCCCGGGACCGGCTCGGCTGCATGGTCCTGGCCACCCAGTGCGTGGGAAACATCCGCGCCGCGTGCTCGGGCGGGCCCGATCCCCGCGCCGCCGCCGATGCGATCCTCGGCCTGCCTGCGGTCAAGTTCTTCGGGGCTACCTCGGACCCCGAAACCCTGCGGTACGCCAGCGAGGTCTTCGCCAAGTCGTGGCAGGCCCGCGTCAGCCACGGCATGTCCGAACGCGAGGGCAGCGCGGGGTCGTCTGGTGCGAGTGGTGGCTCGGGTGGCCGCAATGCCAACTTCTCGCTGGACCTGCACGACGACGTACCGGCCATCGAGCTGCTCAAGCTGGCCCGCGGCGGTCCGGCTTGCAACTGGCAGACCGAGGCGTTCTGCTCGGTCTCGGGCCGGACGTGGCGGGCCACCGGCCGCCCCTCGATCAAGGTCGCGTTCAACCAGTATCGGCCGGAGTAGGCCGCACGCATTCCACAACGCAGGAGATACTCGATGCAGGATCAGGAATTCAGTATGATGGGCTCGCTCAAGGAGATCCAGGGCAACACGCAAGCTGTCAAGGCCGTGGGCAAGGGCGTCTTCGCCCTGGGCCAGGGGATTATCTCGCTGTTCCGGCTGATCACCGCGTCCGCAGGGGCGTGGGTGCTCTGCCTCATGCGATGGCGCGTTGGGACCGCGGTCGCGCTCTGGCGGTACCCGCTGGCGTATTTCATCCTCAGCACCGCCTGCGGCGCCTACCAGGACACCCGCTGGCAAGCCCCGCTGTTCATCTTCCAGAACATCGTGTTCCTATCGGTGGCGTGCCAGGCGATCATCGCGATCGTCCGGTTCTTCCGAGGCTCGAAGCGGCCGATCCACTCCCAGGACCTCGGGTCCGCCCACGCCCTGCTCGCCCCCCTCTGGCTCACGGTGTTCGGCAGGACGAAGAGCCCGGCCTTGTGGATGAACCTCGTCGGGGAGCCGGCGGTCATCCTCCTGCTCGCGGTGGTCGTCTTCGCAATCGAGCAGACCGTGCTGCCGGCACCGCGAGATCTGTGGGCGATCAGCGGCGTGCTGGTGCTCGTCGCCCTGTGCATGGTGTGCGATGCCGCCCTGATCCTGGCCAAGACGCGGCTCCAGATCATGCAGATCACCGATCGCGAGCTGGAGCAGCAGTCGATGGCCGACACGATGGCCGGCGAGCGATCGGCGTCGCAGGAGCGCGAGGCCGAAGGCCTGGCGCAGATCCCCGCCAATGAGGCGAGGGACACGGTTTCGACGCAAGTCCTCAGGTGGTGATCATGCCCGAGGAACGGCACGACAAAGGTCCCTTGCGGCGGCGGGCGATCGGCCGGGACGAGATTGACTCGGCGATCGACCCCGACCGCTTCCCGCCGATCCTGACGCCCGACGAGGCCGCGAGGCTGCTTCGGGTCAGCAAGTCCACCGTCTACCACATGGTCAGCCGGGGGCAGCTCACCAGTTCGGTCAAGCGCGGCAAGCCGCTGCGCTTCTGGCGGGACCGGCTCATCCGCGAGTACTTCAGGAACTGAGGGTCCGATCGGCAACGGCCCCTTCACATCAGACACGAAGGACGGCACGCTCGCCGTCCTTCCAACAACACGGACGCACCATGAAGCTTGTCGATCGCGAGGTCGTCGATGGCACCAGTGTGACCATCGGCCGCAAGGTCCACTACAGGAACACCGCCGACGGGCCGGTACGCCGCGTGGCCAGGGCGTACTCGGCGGTCTACGCCGAGGCGGGGAGCCGGCGGTTCCAGGGCCTGGGCACGACGAACAAACGCGAGGCCCGGCGCCGGGCCATCGAGATCCAGAAGCGTCTGGACGCGGGCGAGCGGCGCACGCCGCCGTCACGCACCACGATCGTCCAGCTCATCGACCGCTACGAGGCGTACAACCGAGATCGCGATCTCGCGCCCAAGACCCGGGCCAAGTACACGGCCGAGTTCGACAAGCTGCGGCGGTTCTGCCGCGAATCGGGCATCACCAGGGCGGACCGGTTCGACGCGGAGGCGTACGCCAAGTTCGGGGCCTGGCTCCGCCAGCAGACCCACAAGCAGGGGACGAGCTACGCGTCCAAGTCCAACTACACCACGCTCACCGTGTGCAAGCAGATGTTCAAGTGGGCGTGGCTCCAGCGGCTGGCTCCCGCGACCTCGCTCGCGAGCGCCCGGCTGCCCACCGCGCGGCCAAAGCCCCAGCCGTGCTTCACGACCCAGCAGGTCGAGGGCATGCTGGGTCGCTGCGAGGGCGTCACGCACGCGGCGATCGCGATCCTGGCGTACACCGGGCTCCGCGTGGGAGAACTGGAACAGCTCCACTGGTCCGATGTGCATCTTGAGATGGGCGAGCTCGGCATGCTGCACGTCCATCGTGGTGGATCATCGGGGTCGACCAAGGACCGGGAGGCGAGGTTCGTCCCGATCGATCCGAAGATCCGGCCGGTGCTCGACGCCTTACCCAGAGATGACGATCTGGTTCTGCCGGAGTTGAGGGCCCGGACCCTGCTCGCCCAGATCAAGCGGCTGTGCATCAAGCTCGGCTACGGCCGCTCGTACAAGACCCACTCGCTCCGGCACCACTTCGCCAGTTCGTGTGCGAACTCATCGATCCCCTACCGCATGGCCCTGGCCTGGATGGGCCACAGCTCCAGCAGCATCCTGGACCTCTACTACCACCTGCACGACGCCGAGAGCGAGGCGGCCATGATCCGGATGGCCGAGGATCGACGGGGTCGCTAGGCCTCTTCGGCGGACCGGGCTTCTCGTGTCCGATACGTGTACCGCTCCAGTTGCCGCAACTCGTGTGCGAGCATCACGGACGTGCCCACCGGCACAAGGAGGTAGAGAAGACGCCACGGAGTATCTTCGTGGTGCAGCGATGCCACCAGAGCGAGGCACGCGACCAGCGATCCGGTCGACGCCAGGACCACCGCCAACACCGACTCTCGCCCCGTCCGGCCCCCCACCGCCTCGCCCCGGCTTGGGTGCGAGGACTGGAAGGCGAGCAGTGGCTCTCCCGCGATCTGGTTAACATGCCGCTCGATCTGCTCGATGCGTCGAAGTGCATCTTCGAAGGAGCGAGCGTGGTTGATCGTGGTGCGGACCAGCCACGCCACGGCGATTGGGAGCACGACCAGCACCACGATCTGGACGGACAAGGGCGAGACGAACGCCCCGCCGAGTGATAGGGCCAGGGCCGTGCCCGCGAGCGGTACACGACGGTCGAGCGCGGCCATGCGGAACTGGGCAAGGCCATAGAGCGCCCGGTACTCCTCCAAGAGCACGTCGATACGGAAGCAAAAATCGAGGTTGGACTGAGCGGTCATTCCAGCCGGTGTACCACACCCAGCCAGGGCTCGTAAAGGGCTAGCGGCGACCCCGGCGTAATTCGATGTCCGGGATGAGCTCAGACGGCTGGATCTGGAGGGCTAGGGCCAGCTTCTCGATGGTCTCGAGCGTAGACGATCGCTTGGCCCGCTCGATCATCGTTATCGCGGTTCTGTGCAACCCGGCACGGCTCGCCAGTTCCTCTTGGGACAGCTCCAGAGCTTCCCGGCGCTGCCGCACCATCTCTCCAAACCGGATGACAAAACCGCCCTTGGCCACGGCGAACAGCGTCTGGCCAAGGTGACTAGAAGTCTACCGACTATTCGTTACCATACTATTCGTGACATGGAGGAATAGCAATGCGGCACGCCATCGAACTCGACCCGATCCAACTCAACCCAGAGCGTCCGGGCCAACCACGGGGCATCGGTATTCTCGAAGCCCTTCTGGACGCGGCACAAGAAGTCCTGGAAGATCTTGGGGCACACTCCGACGGACCTTGCGCCGCCCTCGGCCGCGTTCGAGGCACCGGCCGGGGCGTCTCATTTTCTCGCCTCGTAGCCCAACTGGAGGCTGACCACCCCATCGAGCTCCGGTTCCCGTTCGAGGGCAGCGACCACGTCGGCGGGGCCGTCTGGCGTGGCAATGAGCTCGTCCATCCCGACCGACGCGACGCCCTCGCCAAGCTGCACTGGAAGGCCAACGCCCGCGATCTGCCCATGCATGCCCACGAGCACTCGGACCGGTTCATCATCGTGCTGGAGGGCCGTGGCTACTTCCATGTGACCGATGAGCCACTACATGCTTTTACGGGAAACCACGTCCGCACTATCCCCGCCCGCGAACGCGATGTGTTCGCGTTCACCCGCAGCGTCGTCCACACGTTCAGCACCGCCGACCATGGCATGACGCTGCTGTCGTGCCAGTTGCCGTTCCTGCCGTTCGACGATCCGGGGCAGTACACGCTGCCGGAAGTCCGATGGACAGCAGCAAAGTACACCACCGATGCCGACGCCAGAGTCGCCTTTGATCCCAACTGGAGATTGCTCTGCTGACAGTTCGCGAGCGGCGTTCGGCTAACATCACAGGGTAGGGTGGTTGACGCACGCAAAGATTGCTTGTTCGGCCTACACTCGGCAATGGCAAAAAGGCCGAATCCAACCGAAGATTCCCAACTTGTTGACGAGACCGGCAATCTGGCCTGGCTCCAAGACGCGCCGCTGTTCATCGATCGCAAAGCTATCGACCGGCTCTACGAGGCCATCGTGCGACCGGCGAACACGGAAGTTGGGCGCAAGGTCACGATCGAGCGAGGTTTGGAAGGCAGCGCGACCGGTGGTCTTGAGGGCCGCGTCAAGTTAGGGTTCGGGAGTTTGCTGAAACTCCTTCGCATCGGGGAAGGTGAAGGCGAAGTCAAGGCCCATGCGGACGCGACAGCCAAAGTTACCCGTGCAAAGGCGCAGACCATCGAGTTGCAGCCGATCTCGACTCCCGAACGCAAGCTGGCTCAGATCGCGTTGGTCTACTTTGCAGAGCACAACCACCGATTGCTCGCGCCGCAGTCACCACACTCGATCGCGACCCACGAATCAGAACTGCTCGCCGCCTCCCCAAAGCAACTGGTCTTTCTTGATTTTGGAGGTTTGCTCACCAATTCGTTCCCACTGATGCTCATCCCGACAGCTGCGGAATTTGCCGATGGAAGCATGCAGCTTCTCTACCTCGACCTCCTCAAGCGGCTAGGCAAGCTGACTCCGCCGAAGTACCCTGAGCGAGAGCAAGACGTGAAAAAGCGTCGCGGCCTCGAGAAAGAGTACTGGGCATTCTATGCCGAGCACTTTTCCGAGATTGACGCCATTGAAGTCGTTGAATCGGCCTCAACCAAACTTGGTAGGATCCAGTGGATCGACTACAGGCTCCCGCTCGATGCCGATGGCAACACGCTCCACATCCATGTCGTCCCGGATGGTTCGTACGACACGGGCACGTTCGCTTACCAGTTCATCCGACGCGGGTACAAGCATGGCATCCGTCTCGTGGGCACGCTAAAGTCTGGGCCAGCTATGGACGTGTTGGCAATATTCGAGAAGTGAACGGTTGCCCCCCCAAATGGGGGGTACAACATTGTGGCGCAGTGGAAACGCTATTGCAAGGTACACTGTATCCGACCGCAACGGAGGCCCAACGTGCGGCGACTCGTGGTGCTCGGATGCTCGGCGACCAAGCGTGAGACCGGCGGGAAGCTGCCGGCGATCGACTTGTATGACGGGCCGATGTATCGCGTGATGCGTTCGTTCCTGCGGACGCACGCTTGGCCCAAGGACTTGTCGGTCGCCGTGCTGTCAGCCGAGCACGGGCTCATAGGCGGGCTCACGCCGATCGAGACCTACGACAATCGAATGACACGTGCTCGGGCTACTCAGTTGAGCCAAGGCGTCGGTAAGACGCTAACCCAATGGCAGCCCGAGCACGGCCGTATCGAGCTGGTCCTCGGCAAGAATTACATGGGTGCCATCCGTCCGTCCGTGGATCGCCTCTGGCCTAACGTCAAGACCGTGCAGGTCGCCGAAGGTCCCATCGGCATGAAGCTCAGCTACTTGAGCAAGACGCTTCGGACCTCGGCCATCGAAACAGGTCCCCGTACTGTTGACTCGCCAAGCTATCCGGGCCGCCCGGCCTACTTCCTTCCAGACTGGGACGACTTCGTCGATGCGGAGTTCGACTTCAACCGAGACGAGTTCTCCACGAAGAACCGAGCGGAGCGCAACGAGGTCCACTGCTCGCAACTCGTCGCCCCCCACCGCCTTGCCGATGGCATCCTTGTCAGCCTCGCACAGAGCTTCGGCACGAAAGGCATTCTTCGTGCGCTCGAACCCGATTCGGCCGAGACGCTCTCGCCCAAGCAGGTCCGCGAGCACTTCGGCTTGGCCGAGGACCAGTGGGCGTTCGGCGATTGCGGGGCCTTCAGCTATGTCAATGAGGACAACCCGACCATGTCCGTCGAGCGGGCCGTGGCCACCTACGAGCTCTACGGCTTCGACCTCGGAGCAAGCGTGGACCACATCCCCGTGCCGTTCATCATGCGAGACGGCAAACGCGTCGAGCTGAGCGAGAGCCAACGCCGCCGCCGCGTCCGGATCACCAAAGAGAACGCCGAGGCATTCCTCGCCGCGTGGCGCGTGCGAGAGTGCCGCTTCCATCCCGTTGGCATTGTCCAAGCACTCTCGCCTCGCGGATACGCCGAAACGGTGGCCGAGTATGCCGAGATGGGATACCGCCGCGTCGCCCTTGGTGGGCTGGTGCCAAAGTCGGATGCGGAGATCGAGGCCGTGGTCAAAGCTGTCGCCAAGAAGATGGGAGAACTGCGCGATCCACCTTGGTGGCACCTCATGGGCATCTACCGACCCAAGCTCCAAGCCACGTTCCGCGAGTGCAACGTCAACAGCTTCGATAGCGCGACGTACTTCCGTAAGGCTTGGCTTCGCTCGGATCAGAACTACATGGGTGCCGATGGCAACTGGTACGCCGCTATCCGCGTACCGCCCTCGCACGATCCACGGACCGCCAAGCGCCTCGAAGCGTCGGGCGTGCCGATGGACGAGGTCCGCCGGCTGGAGAAACGGGCACTCACGGCCCTGAAGCAGTACCAATCGCGGCGGGTCGGTGTGGACAAGTGCCTTGACGCCGTGCTGGAGTACGACGAGCTGTTGTCAAGGGGGGAATACTCGGCTGGCTCAATGGAGCCAGCGTATCGCAAGACCCTCTTGGCACGGCCGTGGGAGATGTGCAACTGCGGCGTTTGCACAGACATTGGCGTCCATGGGCTGGTGTTCCGGGGGCTGAACCGGAACAAGCGGCGAGGAGCGCACAATACATTTGCCCTCTATCAGAACATTGCTATCTGCTCCTGCCGACCATGACTATACCTTTAACATCAACAACCGCTACGTCGCCGATGCACCACAGTGCAAAGAACACTGTGTCACGCTCCAACTTCTTCTCGCTGCTTGATTCCGTGCTAGTCGAAGCCGGTCGCACTCCGCTTCCCGATGATTCACCTCAACGTCGCATCATTCACATTGACGAGGACGACCGCGTACTGCAAATACTGGCGGGCCCTGGATCGGGAAAAACGGAGATGCTGGCTTGGCGTGTGCTGTACGACCTTTTTGTTCGCGGCACTCCTGCAAACACGCTCTTAGTCACAACCTTCACGAAGCGGGCAGCTACCGAACTCCAGGTTCGGCTCGTTGAACGATGTGATCAACTTTTAAAGCATGCTCACGCGAAGTCAATTCCGGCAGCCGATCCAAGAGTACACGACTTACAGATTGGCACATTGCACAGCCTGTGTCATCGTTTGCTCGCAGAGTATGACGCGGCTTACATGGCCTCTGGCACTGAGTTGATGACCGACCTTGAAACAAAGTCTCGCTTGATCAAAGACCACCGACACAGTCTCGGCTTCAGCGGAGGGAAAGGCCCACCTCGTGTGTGCGACCGCCTCATTGCTTCGGAACCCTTGCTCTCGCTATTCCGCCCGCATTACCTGTCGCCGAAGCAATGGCCAGCACAAACGATTCAGAAGGCTAGGTTTCTGCAAGAACTACTAGCTCAACACACCGAAACTTGGATTCCACGCTGTTCGACTACTGGTTCATTGAACGGAGTCGAGCAGACCGCCGGTCCTAATGGGTTGACGCACGATCTATCACAATTGCAGAAGCGATGGGAACAATATCTCGACCAACAGGATGTTCTAGACTTTCCCACCATTCAGAAACGGTTCCTAGAACGACAGGCTTCACTTGCTCCTCACTTCACACACGTATTTGTCGACGAGTTTCAAGACAACAATCCCATCCAATTTGCCATCCATACTGGATGGCTTCAAAGTCCATCGACTCTACTCACTGTCGTTGGCGATGACGACCAAGCTGTTTACCGTTTTCGAGGCTCTGATCTTTCTTGCTTTCAAGACCTTGAGCCGCACTGTAGAGCCCGGAATGTACCATTTCGACAGGAGAAGCTCCAAACCAATTATCGTAGCAGCGCCACCATAGTTGACTTTAGCGAGCAGTATCGTAACTCGGCCAAACTAGGCGCGTTATCACTCTCGAAGACCATTGTCGCGGAAACGTCCGCGCCAAAGGGAGCACCAGTACGCCTGCTCACCGGCCCATGGCCCGAATTGGCGGCCGTAGTAGCAAGTGAGGCAGTTGCACTTGCTGATGATAACGGCCATTTATGCGGAAGTGCCGCAATGCTCATGTTTAGCACGAGCGAACTTGGGTCGTCAGATAACCCTCGCCCCGCATCCATGATACGGGACGCTATTAACAACCGTGGTTTGCGCCTCTACAATCCGCGCAGCAAGGTCGCTGGTCAACCAGATAGCCCTTTTGGCATGCTCTTTGGTATCTTGTCGTACTTGATTGACCCGATTACCAAGGCACCGGCAGGAAAAGATGGGAGGTCCGTGATGGTATGGGCGTCCCACGACAACTCCGGACACGCCACTCACGCCTTGTCTGCGCCTCCACCTTTTCCCATTGCAAATGGTCATCAGGATTATCAGAAAAAATTTCGTAATAATGGCGGCGCCGGCATCGGACCTACGCCGCCAGATCGACAAGCGGTACTTGATTACGTCGATAGCATACGGAACAATTTGATTGCGCAAGGTTCAAAGGCTCGGCTCTCGCTTCACAGCCTCGTGTCACGACTGCTGACTCTGCCTTTTTTCCGTGCCAGCGGGTTTACCATTGATTTGTTCCGTCAGGCGCTCTTTACGCAGTTATTAGAGGACTACACAGCACCTACTAGGCGGACAAGATCGCCACTTGATGGCGCCATCGACCTCAAGCTTCAGCATGGCAAGTATCTTTGGCCGGGTCAGTATTGGAATTTCCTGGGCACGTTCGGCGCAATCTTGAAAAATACGACCCTTGATGACCCGGAGGTAGAAGCCTTTGAGGACGGTTCACTTCCGCTGCTTACATTTCACCAAGCTAAGGGATTAGAATGGGATTCGGTCTATGTCGCTGCGACGGGGCGTGATGTTGACGTAGGGCCCGTCCTCAGAACCGAGGTTTTTAGCGGAAGGGTACAGCCCTTCACAGTCATTGACGGGCACGCCATGACGACAACGCAGGCGACACTTGATCTTGCGGAGGCTGATCGTGATCGCGAGGTGTACGTGGCAATCACGAGGGCCAAACGACAGCTTACGATTCTTCTGGACCCCGCAAGCGAGAGGGACGGCAAGCTGCATCCTGCCATTCACCGATTATTTTCTGGTCTACAGGGTGTTCGCTACCCAGATTTTCCAAAGATCATCGTTAAGGAGTACTCGAATGAATGAAGTACTCCAGATCTCGTACACCGGAGATTTACTGGCTCATCGACGTTGCCCCCGGTCATGGGCTTATGAGAAATACGCAGGATTTCATCCGTATGAGCAGTCTCAGGCGATGGAGGGAAGACTAGTTCATCATGCCATGGAGTGGCTTGCTGCGTTCTATGACACTGAGGGACGTCACGCTACTGCAACTGAGCTCGATGCGCAATTGCGTCGACACTTTAGAGTGCTGTGGGCTCGTGGCATCAGAACAGCCTTTGCTAGCAAGGACACGATTGTCGGCCGTGCACTGTCGAACATCTATCCAAGCGGACAGATCCATGCTACCGTTAAAGCCGCAATTGAAGGGGCTCAACATACGGAGTATGAGCTTAGGGCGATCAGAAAACTAGTAGCAGCTGACTTCGCTGGAAAGACCAAGATGCTGCTAACCGGCGTACTTGACCTTGTTGTTCAGCAGCAACAGCCGCTCACCTACGATAACACCTGGAAGTGGACTGATCTGAATGCTTTCAGCGGACATGCTGAAGAACGCACCGTAAGGGCTGCGCCGGGCGACCTCGAGGTCTGGGATTATAAGGGTAGCCGGGCTGCATCCCAATATTCGGAAGCATTTGTTCTTCAGCTCTTGACATATGCTGGCCTCTACGCTGAACGCGCCGGGACCCTTCCAAAACGCTGTGTCATTTTCTTTGTCAACGAGCCAAAGCCATCCAGACAGTTGTTGGCGATTGAAATCACTGAGGCATTGGTGCGCCGTGCCCATGATTGGACGCTTGCCCAAGCTCGCGCAGTTCGTTCGACTATGCTGGCCTTTGAGGCCGATCCTCAGAGTTTAGAAGGTGGCGACGCACGAAAGCAAAGTCTCCCTCTGGCGAAGCGAGTCGACAAGGAGCTTGCGAAACAGTGCCTAGGGTGTGGGCAGCGATTTGATTGCCCTTCTTACCGTGCGCACTTGCACGGCGAGGAACGTGATATAGACCGTACCAACGTCCGAACTAATTAGCGTAATCGACCGGTATACTCGCACCCTGAAGTCGCATTCTCCCACAACCGAAGCCGACTTAGGTGCGGCAGGTCCGGCTTGAGACGGTCCCAGATCCACACGATGACGCTTTCGGTCGTTGGCTGCTCCAGCCCGGGTACGTCGTTCAGCATCCGGTGATCGAGCTGGCCGACGACGCCCTGGGTGATCCGCTTTAGGTCGGCGAAGTCCACGATCCAGCCCATGACGGGGTCGACCTCGCCCGCCACGTACACCGTCAGCCGATACGTGTGCCCATGCACGCGGGCGCACTTGTGCCCCTCGGGCAGGTTCTCGAGCCTGTGGGCGGCGTCGAAATGGAACTCGCGGAAGACTTCCAGCATCGTTAACGTATCGGACATTGCGCACAGAACAATCAAAAGTGGGCAGAGGCAATTCTACTCTCCCACAACTGCAAACCGTTTGGGCATTGCCTTGCTTCTGAAAATACTTGACCGGTGGTTTGTAGTCATGTGTTCTAGTTGTCGGAACTGCCGGAGCGGGATCGCCGTCGGGGCCTCACCCCCGCGTGGGCCCCGATGCGATCACGCGCAGGCGGCATCGAGTGTCTCATCCCCATTCGATCACCCCGTCGATCGCGGAGCCTGACCGCCACCTGCCGGACGGGCTGAGCCCGAGGGGCCTCTTTTCCATAGATGGCATTCCGAATCCACACGATCGAGCCGCCAATCGAGTTCGGTGTGCTATCGCATGTAACCTGATTCCATATCCCCCCTAAATAGGGGGTATTGGCCTATTATTATGATCCCATGAAGAGGAGCGACCGCTTGCCCAAGACCAAAAAGAAGACCCGACGCCAATCGAGCCTGAAGGCCGCGACGACTTCGAGCCTGCTGGGCGAACTCGATCGCCGCCGCGAGGTCCTCCAGCACGAACGCGACGACCTCCTGGCCCAGCTCGAGGAGATCGATGCCCATCTGGCCGACCTCGAAGCCTCACCCGCAACGCCACGCAAGGCCCGCCAACCAAAACGTAAGACCTCCAAGAAGCGGGCACGCCGCGGCCGTCCCGTCCTGGCCGATGTCCTGCAGGATGTCCTCGGCGGCCGGGAGATGTCAGTCACCGACGCGACCGAGGCCGTGCTGAAGAGCGGGTACAAGACCAAGTCCACGCCGCAGAACTTCCGCGTCATGGTGAACCAGACGCTGACCAAGGACAAACGCTTCAAGCGGGTCGCCCGCGGCGTCTACACCGCCGGGTAGCACCACCCGCACGCTTTCTTACGCCCCCACTCTCCCTGCCGCATCGGGTTGGCAACGCCCGGTTGAGTGCAACCGCGAGTTGCGGTATCTCGCGGGTATGAAACTCGCAGACTATCTCTACCAGAGATCCATGACGCCGTCGCAGCTCCGACGGATGCTCGGCGTCCAACGCCGCTCGACGGTCTGGCGATACCTGACCGGCGAGCGGATCCCCCAACCCCAAACCCTCCAGCGCATCCAGGACCTGACGGACCAGGAGGTTGTCCTGGAAGACTTCCTGGATCCGTCCCCGCCCAGGTGCGCCCGGACCATCACCGGTGCCGATGGGTGCCACCGGATGGTGCTGCCCTGGTCGCCGGACTATCCGGACGAGGATCCCACCGCCGCGAACGACCAGGGGCCGCTGAGCCTGCCGGTGCTGCGGGCCCTCGATGTGCTGGGTGCCCGGGCCCAGTTCACACGCACGGGCGTGTTCCTGCTCGATGGCCGATCGAGCGACGTCCGCCGCATTGTCCGAACAGCGAATGAGGTCCTCCGCCGGCGTGGCGAGCCGACTATCGCTTACCCCGGCGTGGAGGACCCATCATGAGGTGGCGCGATGTGAGCCGGAGCGCGGACTTCGCGCAACAAAAGAACACAACCGAACCTGATACGGCACGGTTGCGATTGACTCCGGGCCACGAACATGCGCGTCATGGCGAAAACGAAAGGACACACGACCATGACGAACAAAAGCTACAAGGCCGAGCAGGAGTTCGACTTCCTAATCGGCCAACGCCTGATCCAGGCGAGGGAACTGCTCGATCTCGACCAGCACCAGGTCGCCTCCATGCTGGATATCACGACGGACCAGCTCGACGGCCACGAGACGGGGATGGACCCGATGACGGCGGGACGGATGGTGAGGCTCGCCGAGGCCCTTCGGATCAAGCCGGAGATGCTGGTGGCCGGGCTGATCCCACACGCGGGGGCCCATCCGAGCCGAACAAGCCGGGCCTTCCCGAACTCCTGACGGCCACCGAAGCGGCGAAGGTGCTCCGAGTCCACCGCAGCACGATCGACCGCGAACGCCAGAGCGGCCGCCTGGGCTGCCTCCGGATCGGCTCTCGGGTTTTCTTCACCGAGGCCATCCTGAACCGCTACCTCGAACAACAGCAGGAAACTCCGACATGTTCTACGAGCCCGTCTGGGAGTACCAGGGCCACAAGCTGGTCAAGCGACCGGACTCCAAGAGCCTCTACATCACCTGGTGCCGGCCGGGGTCACGCAAGTGGCATAGGCGGAGCACCAAGACGAACGACCTCGACCTGGCCAAGGAACGACTGGTCGAGTTCACCCGGGCCCGGATCTCGCTCGGGCCGACGCCACCCGAGCGGCTCGACCTGATCGGGCTGCTCACGTCCTACGTCAAACGCACGAACCGCGGCAAGCGTCGGGGGACCGCCGAAGCAACGGCCCTCAAGCACTGGACGGCCTTCCTCACGAGCCACGACATCGCCTCGGTGGCCGAGCTCACCCGTGCGGCCCAGGATCGCTACATCGAGTGGCGGCGACGCGACCTGCGGTCCCGGGGGTACGCGGCCTCCAACGGCACCCTGTCCCGCGAGCTCCGCGTGATGCGGGCCGCACTGAACGACGCCTGGCGGGAGGGGCTGCTCACCCATCCGCCGTACGTCCAATCCGTGATCGAGCCACCGCCGAGGCAGCACTTCCTCTTCCCGGGGCAGGTCGACCGCCTGATCGGGGCGTGCGAGAAGGACCACCTCTTGCGGTTCGTCATGGTCGCGTTGCACACGCTCCAGCGGCCCGGGGCGATCCTTACGCTGCACGCCAACCAGATCGACTTCGAGAGCAACAGGATCGATTTCCTCGCGACCGGCGGGCTCCAGACTCGCAAGCACCGGCCCGTGGTCCCGATCACGCGGACGCTGCGGCCCGTGCTGGAGGAGGCGATCGCTGACTCCTACACCGGGCACGTGATCGAATACCTCGGGCGGCCAGTAACACACGTCAGACGGTCATTCGCCGCGGCGTGCAAGGCGGCGGGGCTCGAGGACGTCAGCCCGTACACGCTCCGTCATACCGGTGCGACGCTCATGCTGGCCATCGGCGTGCCGATCCGCCAGGTCGCGGGCATGCTGGGGCACTCCGAGCAGCGGACCACCGAGTTCTATGGCAAGCACCACGTCGCTTTCCTCAAGGACGCGACGGACGCCCTCGACACGCTGTTCGGTCCCGATCGGGATGTACCCGCAGGGTGGGATGACCCGAAACACGATCACTGATGGGGCTTGCAGTCTGAGCGGCTACATTTTCGCCGCCCCACTCCTTCGCGTCCGAGGCACCGATCATCTCCAACGCTCATCCAGAACGAACCCCGGCACCATCGTGATCTGTCTTGCCGATGATCTGGTACGGGCAAGTGTGCTCGTATTGCCACACTACACCAACTGGCAACACCCGAACGAGGCTGGAAACGCACGTTCCCAGCGAGGTCGAATACCTGGAGACGTGATCGGCGTCGCGTCTCCGGGACACCCCTGCGCGCCAAACGCGCGCCAGAACACGATCGAAGGCTCTGTGGGCACCGCTGCGGGTAATCGCACGGAGTCCTTGCAATCCGTAGTGTTGCCGTGTATACCTAGCCGTTTCCAGCCGCCGTAGCTCAGTGGTAGAGCGCACCCTTGGTAAGGGGAGGAGCGGCGTGCATAGCTAGGTTTTGAGCCCTTTCTCTTGTCACCATGACGCCCAATTCCGCAGTATTCGGCATGCTTTGTGCGCCAATGCGCGCCAAGATCAGCTGGCATGCTCAGCGGTGTATCAATCTGCCAAATCTCGGGCACGATGGGATACCCCGAACACCACGCTATTGATTTCTACAAGAAGCACCACAATAGACTCCCTGGGCAAAGCCAGGACCAAGTTGGACGAGTTGTTCGCATCAACAAGCTCTCGGAAGTGCAGGGGCCTCGGCTCAAACCAAACGATACCACTCTGTTCTGAACATGGCCCAGCTTCGGCTGGTCCACACTGCTAACTAGGTCGCGCACAGTCCGATACGCAAGATATGATTCCCACCGCAGATTTTTCCAACAATCCTCTGATCAAGGACCATCAATGGGCGCCAATGACTTTGCTCACAAGCAGCTCGAACAGCTCAACACGCATCTGCGAACTGTACTCACCACGTATTTCACGTGGTATGCGTTCTTCTGGACGCTGAACGCTGGCCTGTTGGCAGTAGGCTATTTCGAGAAGAGTGATTCAGCCGGAATCACGGCTTTGCTCGCTGGCACTACCGTGCTCTTTGCTGTGCTTAGTGCTTTTGGTGTTGCCGTGACCATGTTTGTGTTTGACGATCTGTGCTAACATACCACTCGAATACAGAAGCTCTCAGATGCTCTCACGAAATCTCTCTCTGTCTCTGATGCCCTGTCTGCGCCAATCGCGGCTTCTGTTGCCAAAGAGACACATACAAGCGAAGCGTACAAAGGGGGATTAAAACTCTGCGGTGTGAGCCTGGGTCTTCTGTGCCTCCTGTGGTTCTTCCTCTTCGTGATTGTGCTGCGGTACTAATGTTTGCCGAGCGTCTGCGTTGCCAAAATCTCTCTACATCAAATGAGAAGTGGATTCGTCCTCCTCCGCGATGAGCCTGCGCTCGAGCAACGGGATATCGTGCAAATCTGGGTTGTCCTTGTGCAGCTCATCCACGATCTCACGAGCGATCGGAAGCACATCGCCCAGCACCGAAAGCAAATACTGAGCAAACTCCTCGCTGTAGGTGCGAGACGCCGAATAAATCGCATACGCAGCGTCGGCCGCATACCGCAACTCCGGGTGGCCGAGCACAATCTGCTCGATCGTCGTGACCCAAGCCGTCATCCGCTCTCCCAGTGATGCGGAACGTGTGTTCGCCTGGTTGACATAGCAGCGGACAGCGTGTTCTGCTGTAACACCAATCTCAACGGCAGCAAAGAACAATCCTCCGGAAAGCAACGTGAGCGTATCGTCGGGTTCGTCGGTGCCCTTCAAGCTCCTTGCGGATCCGGGGCAGCCCCAGAGAGCGTTCATCGCAAGCCGATCGGCATGCACCTCGGTGTCCTCTCCTTCAAGCGATGGAAACACCTCGCTCAGATGATGCCCGACCTCGTGCGCGATCGAGAATAGCATCGCAAGCGAACACCTCGACAACTGGACATCGATAACATCAACACGATTTCGCATGGAACTCGCACGCTGGAGCTGTGGTACCTCTGCAACGAATCTCTGTACACAGAGCGGGGTCAAGAGCTCATGGCAACCGAGTTCGGTCGCGAGGGCCCTCGCGAGGAGGGCATTCCATGACGGGATCGCATCTTCGGGCGAGAATGCTGGATCGGCGACTGATCGGACCACAACCACGTCTTCGGGCATCAAAGAGGGCGAGAACGCCATTAGTCCGTCGAGGGCGATGTGGAGGTGCTGGTCCCAGCCGAACGGGACAATCACGAATCGCACGCCATCCTCATTTCTGGCCTTCGGCGACGTGCTGCCGACTCCGCCCCAGAGGCGCGAATAGCGAGCCATCAAGTCGCTGAACGCTTCCGACTCACGATTCTCGGGCGGACACGCGTCCCAGAGCGTGGCCGCACAGTCGATGACATGCAACTGGTACAGAGACTCCGCCGCTGGATGGTAGAGGTCTGGGTGCGGTTCGATTATCCAGGAGTAGTCGAACGCTTGGGCAAAGTCCGTGTGAATCTCAGAGAGTGCCCGGCCCAAAGCATCGACGAGTCGCTGGAGCGACTCCGGGTCATGGATCTCGCGCTTGTAGAACTCGTTTGCGGCGTGGATCGCCAGCGAACGATCCGCATCCGGAGCGATACGTCGCCATACCGACAGCAAGTAGCTTGCCGTTGTTCGCTCGCTCAAGGCATGTAGGTCTCAGAGCAGAGGCGGATGACTCCGATCTTCGCGACCAAAACGGCGATCACTGCGACCTGGGTGCCAGGATACTGCTGGTGGAGGAGCACGCCGGCCAGCACGGTCGCTAGGTCAATCTCCTTGTCGAGGGCCGGATTATGAACGATCGCACGGATGCTCGGGTTCGCGCAGAAGATCGCTCGTAGCTCTTGCAGCCTTCGCACAAATGTCCGCTTGCCTGTGTCAACGGGATCTTCACCCGTCGCCGAAGCACCCTGCGTGAGGCCGTACAGGTGCCAGACGTCGTCAAGCGTCTCGGTATCCGCCAGCATCTGAGAGACGCTCTGGGCCGTCTCGTGATCGACCGCGGCCCGAAAGGTGTTCTCGCTGATCTCAGTCATTGGCAAGCCATCATACGTCGGCTTCAAAGGGCTGGACATCACGGACGATGTGTGTTCGTGTGGTTTCGCGTCTAACCACGGATCTCGGCCAGCCCGACGACGAAGCCTTTGCTCAACATGTCTATTTCCCTCGACCCTAAACCCGGCTCAAATGATCGGATGGCACGGAATTCAGGAGGCCGGACACAGCCACGACGCGTCATTGGGGAGAGGAACCTGCATGGGTATCAGGGATCAGGCGGGAAGGCACGGTCTCGGCGGCCACATCCGGTCAGTTACATGCCAGCCCCAATTCCGGCAGGAAACGCTCGACCGGCTCCCCCAGAGTGACCGCCAGCAGCACGAGCCGCTCGGCGGCGATGCGGCTCTGTCCAGATTCGTACCTGTGGATCGTCTGGCGGCTCACACCCACGCATTTGGCCAGTTGGGCACGTGTGATCCAGTGGGATTGCCTGACCTCTCGCAAGCGTCTACCGATCGTCTTGCGGACCTCATCCTCGAATGATGCGTGGTCGTAGATAGCGTCTTGCCGATCCGCCATGCGTCTGGTTTCCTCACTCCGGTGGCCGGACGCTTCAATCCCCATACTGAACGCGGGGCGCAGTGCCTTTAGACGAAACGTCCTGGACATAGCGACTGCCGCCCGGCCTCAACGGCGGGTTCAGTATGGGGATTGAAGCCCCCGAATGCTGAAGTGCATAGCACAACCAGCTACGCCGTGCCAAGCACAAAGTGCATCGCAACTCTCGAGCGATCTCTTCCTCCAAAGCCCCGCTTCGGAGAGACGCCTGCAGGATTTACTCTTCTCATGCGGAGAATCTCGTGGGACTCAGAGCACGGTCAGATTGCAGAGCCTTGGGTACGGATGCATGTGTTTCTCTCGGAATATGAAGAGAATCTGGCGGAACCCACTTGCTGCTGAGATGGCGACTTGGCCTTGATCGGGTGGCAGTCTTCGGTGATGATCTGGCGAACCGAATCTTGTTCTCCATCAACGCTTGAGACATCTCGACATGCTGCGGATGACCACCATCGTCTCCGCCGAGGGAGCGAAGTCGTACTTTCGTGAGGCTTTGTCCCGCGGCGAGTACTACGCCGACGAGAAGGTCCTCGACCAGGAGGTCGTGGGCGAATGGGGCGGCCTGGCCGCCGAGCGGTTTGGGCTCTCGGGCCTGGTCACCCGGGACGCCTTCGAGTCGCTCTGTGATAACCGCATCCCCCAAACGGGGGAGCCGCTCACGCCCCGCACCAAGGACCAGCGACGCGTCGGCTACGACCTCACATGGAGCGTTCCGAAGTCGGTGAGCCTCGCGATGGATCTCGGCGGCGACCGACGGATCGCCGAGGCCTTCCGCGAGTCGGTGCGGGAGACCATGCGGGAGCTGGAGGCGGACGCCGAGACGCGGGTGCGTCGCGGCGGCGCCGACCACAACCGCCCCACTTCCAACCTCCTCTGGGCCGAGTTCACCCACTTCACCGCACGACCGGTCGGTGGCATCCCCGACCCCCAGGCCCACGTGCACTGCGTGGTGTTCAACGCGACGTGGGATCAGGAGGAATCCCGCTGGAAGGCGGCCGACCTCGGGAGGATCAAGACCGACGCCCCGTACTTCCAGGCCGCCCAGCAGGCCCGTTTGAAGGAGA
Source organism: Phycisphaera sp. (assembly GCA_025916675.1). NCBI lineage: Bacteria > Pseudomonadati > Planctomycetota > Phycisphaerae > Phycisphaerales > Phycisphaeraceae > Phycisphaera > Phycisphaera sp. The sequence continues at coordinate 966,451 of CP098402.1, read as the reverse complement.
AGCTGGTTGGCCTTGGCTACGACGTCGAGCGTCGCGGCGGCGGCTGGGAAATCGCGGGGATCCCCGAGGCGGCCATCCGGGCCTTCAGCCGGCGGACCGACGAGATCGAGAAACTGGCCAAGGAGCGTGGCATCACCAACGCCGAGCAGAAGGCCGAGCTCGGGGCCCAGACGCGGCAGCACAAGCTGGCGGTCGCGTCGATGGAAGATCTCCGGCAAGCGTGGCGGGAACGATTGCCCGGTGAGATCCGGGAGCAACTGGAACACACGAGCGATACGGCGAAGGACCAACCAACCGATCGTGACCGACCAGTCGAACTCGACACCGCGTTCCGCTCAGCGACCGAGCACCTGCTTGCTCGCCAATCGACCGTCACCGAGCGGGCGTTGCTCGCGGCGACGATGGAGCGATCAACCGGCGGGATGACGCCCGAATCGGCCCGGGCCCACCTGGAGGCCCGCGTCGCCGAGGGCGAGGTGCTGCGTGGCAGCATCGATGGCACGGCGATGGTGACCACACCCCGAGTGCTCGAGGAAGAGCGGGCGATGCTGGAGACCGTCCGCGAGGGCCGGGGACGCTTCGATCCGCTCGCGAAGCATCACGAGTGCCAGGACACCGAGCTGAGCGAGGAACAACAACTCGCCGTGCGTCACGTCCTTGAGTCGACCGACGGCGTCGTCGCCATCCGCGGCCGGGCCGGCGTCGGCAAGACCCGGCTGATGCAAGAGGTCGTCTCGGCGATCGAGGCGCTCGGGCTGCGTGTCCAGCCGGCGGCCCCCACCGCCATGGCGACGCACGAGGTCCTGCGTGGCGACGGATTCGACACCGCCCAGACCGTCGCCAGCGTCCTGCAGAACACCGACCTGCAGCACCGCCTCAAGGGCCAGGTCGTCTGGGTCGATGAGGCGGGCCTCCTGAGCACGCCGGACATGGCGAAGCTGGTGAGGATGGCCGATCGCCTGGACGCACGGCTCCTGCTCACCGGGGACACCGCCCAGCACAGCAGCGTCGCCCGCGGCGACGCGATGAGGCTGCTGGAAGTCCATGGCGGAATTACACCGGCCGAGGTCAGGACCGTGCGTCGCCAGCAGCACGAGGCGTACCGCGAGGCGTGCTCACGGCTGAACGCCGGGGATCTCGAACGAGGATTCGCGGCTCTGAAAGACATGGGGGCCATCCGCGAGGTCGGCGACGACACTCGGGCCACCGAGCTCGCCGGCACCTACCTGGACACGGTCACCAGCGGCCGCACGGCCCTGGTGGTCTCCCCCACGCACGGCGAGGGACGGGCGGTCACCGATCAGATCCGCGAGCGTCTCCGGGACGAGAAGCTCATCGGGCAACGCGACTCCGTGATCGAGCAACTCCGCCCCCGGCAGCTCACCGAGGCCGAGAAGGCCGACGCGACCGTGTACCGGCCCGGCGACGTGGTGGAGTTCCACCAAAACATCCCTGGCGGGACGCGGCGATCGGATCGGGTGATGGTGACGGGCGTCTCCGCCCGGACGGTGACGGCGACACGGCAGCGTGATAGCCAGGAGATCACGCTGCCGCTGAAGCTCGCCAAGCGCTTCGAGGTGTACGAGAAGCGATCGCTGGGCATCACCAGGGGCGACCAGGTCAGGATCACGAAGAACGGCCGCACCCACGATGGCAAGCACCGCCTGAACAACGGGACCATCTACGGGGTCACCGGTCTGACAAGAGATGGCAAGATCAAGCTTACCAACGGCTGGACGCTGCCCAAGGGCTTCGGCCACATCGCCCACGGCTACTGCGTCACCAGCTTCGGCTCCCAGGGCCGGACCATCGACCACCTCATACTGGCCCAGTCCAGCGATTCGGCCGGGGCGGCGGACAAGAAGCAGTTCTACACGTCGGTGACCAGGGGCCGCAAGGCGGTCACCGTCTTCACCGATGATGCGAACCGACTGCTGAAGTCCGTCTCGCGTGATCGATCGCGTGTGAGTGCGACCGAGCTGGTCGGCGGCCCCCCACCCCCACTCACACCCCCACTGCCGGACCGACAGCTCTCGCACTCGCAGAACCAACAGCGATCCCTGGCCCTGTTCGCCAGCGTGCGGCGGGGCACGAAGATCCGGGCCGCGTTGAACGCACGGATTGAACGCGTCCGCAGCCGCCGCCGGGCACGCTCGCGTCAACGCCAGGGACCCGGTCAGGGACTGAGCCGTGGGCGATAGCCGTGACCTGATCGAGCGGTACGCGGGAGCATCATCCCGCGTCGCCGTCGAGGACGAGCAGCCGTCGTTCGACGCCGGCGAGCGGTACGCCGCCATGCTCGACTGCGTGCTGGCGGGCGGGGATCGGGCCGCGTTCCCGTACTCGATGCTCCTGAGGGCCATGTTCGATCCATCTAGTGGAATCGAATTGGTGTTCTCCGGAGCCGTTGTCACGATCAAGGGACGCAAGCTCGGTGAGCTGTACCGGGCCATCATCCAACACCGGGCGACGAGCGTCCAGGCGAAGGGTGAGCACGGGATGTTTGCGAGTGACTGCACGGTCGACGCGATCGAGATCGAGATCTTGGAAGGATGAAGGGCCGCCCGCAGCTGAACCGCGGGCGGCAAGGGACTCCTAGAACTCGTGCAGGAGCTTGAGTGCGAAGAGCATGTCGGATACACGCCGTGATGCTTGCTCCGGGTGCTCGTGATCTCGGTCGGCCTCGGGCACATCGGTCAGCACGACGTGGAATTCTTCCGTATCGGTCACGCGGTGGACGACGCACGTGAAGACGCCCGACCGAAGGACGAGCCATGGTGGCTCATGCCATGCTTCATGGCGGAGATCGTTGTCCCAGTTGATCGAGTACTCGTTCGGTATGACCGTCTTCGAGGGATCGATCAGCTCGAACTCTGCGTTCTCCAATAGACGCTGCTGCACCTCGTGATCCGAGAGGTCGAATCTGCCGGTGCCACGGCCAGCGAGTTCCAGAAGCACCGACACGCCATAGATCTCGGGCTGGCCGGGTTGCAAGGGCGTTGGGATGTAGTGCCACTCGGCGCAGTAGAACGGCAGAATCTCAACGGCGTCGGCCTCGCTCGAAACAAGCACGATCTCGGGGTACTTGGATACATTGCTGGTCATGGCTACCTCCCATCGCGTGCGTGTGGAAGCGAGACGTCGAGGAGTTCGAGCAAGTCCCAGTGGCTGAGCGATTCCTGGTGCTCTTCCCGCAGCGTCGTGCCCTCGTAGTGGGAGCACAGCTCGTCCTCGAAGATGTCGATCGAGTCGCCCTTGAGGTAGCACTCGAAGGCTTGATTGTCGTCGATCGCCTCGACCACATGGGTCTCTCGAGTGGTGCGGACCACGCTGACCTCCCAGGTCAGCAGGTCGTCGGGTGAAGGTCTGGTTCGGAGAGTCATATCGAAGTCCTTTCGTTGGTGTGTTGAACATGCTCGCCGCCACGGCACCGCCAACGAGCCGGGCGGGCAAGGGCCGCAGAGGGGCGCAGCCCCGGCGGGGCACGGCTCGACCCTTGACCGCACGGCGGGCGGTGCCAGGATTCGCGAGCGTTGGATCACACCGGCGTATGGACGCGAACGATCGCGTGCAGAACGCCACACGATCGCGTGTGACAACGAGGATCATCGCGTGCGCTGCCTCGACTCGATGGTCGCTCGTGCGATCGACGGGGCGGCGTTGCTCTCGATCGACGACCGATCACCGGGGCCGATGCCCTCGATGATCGAGCACGCCGCCCGCTGGATGCGGTCGAGCGAATCGGCCAGCGTCCGCGAGTCACCGCGATACAGGCGGATGTAGTCCGACGAGGATGTGCGGGTCTCGAGCCCGATCGCCCTTCCCACGACGTGTGCCACCGCCTCGGCTTCGGTCTCCCTTACCGTCTTGTCTGGGCGCTCCACGCCCTCGCCTTGGTGCAGGATCTCATGGGCCATCTCATGCACCAGCACGGAGAACCGCTCGGCCGGCGGCAGGCCACGCTTGATGCGGATCATGCCACCGCTGGAAGTTCCCTCGGCAGATCCAAGATCATCGGCGTACTCCAGCTCGATTCCCGCCTGGACAACAAAGGTCTCCAAACGATTGAGGTGTTCGCGTGGATCGCCGCTGACTCGCTCGGGCTCGGGCAACGGCTCCCCCTCGGTCTGGCTCATATCGAACACGTGCACCACGCGGAACCGCAGGATCCGCTCGGGATCGTCACCGTCGTCGGTTTCCTTCGCGTGCCCCGTCTTGCGAACGAGCATGGGTGCGAGGATCGCGATCCCCTTCTCGCCCTTCTTCACCTGACGGCCCAGCGTCTGCCAGGTGCGAAAGCCCGCGACACGGGTCGCGTCGGGTTTCTGGCTCAGGATGAGGAGGATGTTCCGGCTGCTGTAGGCGTGGAACCTCGCCATCGCGGCCAGGAACGCGTCGAGTTGCTCGGAGTTGCCAGCTTCGAGTGCGTTGGCCAGTTCATCCAACGCGTCCTTGGCAACCTGTTTGGTCCGCTCGGCCTTGCTGGGCGTCGCGGACGAAGCGAGACCGCCGGCCTGAGCCGGCGGTCCGCCAAGGGTTGGTCCCTCGGTCATCGGCTCGCGGTGCGTTGGGTCGCGGCGGCCCGAGCCACGTCCTGTTGCTCGGTACCCTCGCCAGAGTGGTCCGCGTGCTCACGGTCCTCGGTCTGGATCTCGTGGATCCGGGTGTTGGCCAGGTCGGCGACCTTGGCCAGCGTCAGCAGGTCGTCGCGGCCGTAGGACGTGCTCGACTGCCAGTCGCCCTTCTGATTGACGTAGCCACGCTCGAAGGTCACGTTGTACCGGCTTCGGCCTTGCGAGTCGGTGTTCCGCCAGATCGCGGCGCGGATGGCCCCGAGCCGGACGTGGTCGATGGGTGGGTTGGTTTCGTTGGTCATGGATCGATTCCTTTCGTTGGTGTTGAACATGAACCCCGGGAACCACCGCGTCGTTGGCGGGTCAAGCGATAGCCGCCCGGCTTAGCCGGGAAACCGGCTGCACAAGGCGAGCGAGCGCAGCTCGATAACGCCGCGGAAGCCGGCGGCCGCTTGCACCCGTCCAAGGGCGCGGTGGCAGGGTTCGGGTCAGTTCAACAGCAGCGAGAGGAAGAGTCCAGGGGGCGTTGCCAGAGCGACACAAACCACGGACGCGATCACGGCATGGATCGGCATCTGGGGAGCGGAACACCCATGATCAGACGATATGCACTGAATGAACGCTGGGCTCCTCGGCCCCACATAGCCAGGAGGGGCCCGGCCGTTCTCGTGCGCAATACGCAGCTTGGAGGTCAGATTCTTGTCCAATTCCTCACCCCACAGATGGATCAGGAAACGGGTACGAGCGCACTTGTTCGGTCCCTCACCCTACGTATAGACCAGGAAGCGGTTACGAGCGCAGTAGATTCGAATCCAGGGGATATCTGGATGGGCCTTTGAAGTTCTGCAAACGCGGCATGTGCTTTCGCAGCAAGTGCTTGCACATTCTGGACGGTTACTGTTGTTTGCTGATCTTGAGCCGCGCATTTGGAACTCACCTTGGAACTCAGGGCGAGGCGTAGTTACCCGCATGCGACAAGATCCGTTGAATCCTGGTATACCCGTCTTTTCACTTCAAAATCCAGGCTGGGGGTCGGATTTGAGCTCGAAATTCCGCTCTATCAAGATGGTTGTGAAACGGGTATGAGTGCCCCCTATTTAGGGGGTATCATTCTGCCGGTGATGGCACCCGAGGTGTGTTAGCCCTTTGGCCATCGCATCGGCGGCTAGGCTTCGGCCGGGCCGCCGTTTCTTGTTCCTTGAGTACCAATCCGCTGCCATCTACTTTGGGGCCTGATTACGCCTAGATGGTGTCGATATTTACGCGCACAAAGCTCATTTTCACACGGCGAGCGACCGAACGAACCCCTTGTTCGGAGCTATACATGTCACGCGCGGCACCATTCCAACCGGATCTCAAGTTTCCAACCGGCTCGGCCGTATGGCCCGATGGCTCGATCTCGTTCGAGCAAGCGGTCGCGGTCTGTGTGTCTATGACCCAGATCCCGCTGGTTCCTTCGCTTGGCATCACCAATGTCCTGGCGTCAACACTGAGCGAGTTGTCACCTCACGCGCCAAGTACGATCGCAGTAATCGGAACACTGACGGACGAAAATTCATGGTGCCCGATGTGCGCGGGCGCATCAAAGCCCGAGGGTGATAGTAATCCCGAGCGAATCGAGTTTGCTCGATCGACAGTCATCCCGCTGCGTGCCGCAGGTGCGATCCAAGCCGGAGGTACTGCTGCATATGCTCCGGCAGGATCTTCAACGGACAGGGCCAAATTCCTTGAGCTCATTGCGAGTACGGAGGGTTCATTCGAATCCTCGATGTCGATGGCGGTGGTGTCATCCGGGGCTGCTGGCCATGTGCTTGCGGTCTTATGGGACGGAGAAGCTAGTTCACTGACTCCATTGGCAATGTCCTATCTGCGATGCGTGATGTTCAAAGCGATCGGAGTCGTTGATGCCGCCTTCCCACTTGGAATCACAAACACATCTATGTTCACGACGAGAGAGCTGCGCACCATGCGGTTGTTGCTGATGGGCAAGACAGTGCCGCAAATTGCTCGTCATTTCGATTGCAGCAAGTACACTGTGCATGACCACGCGAAGAACATCTACCGCAAGCTCGGTGTCCATTCTCGGGGCGAAATGTTCTATCGAGTCGGGCTACTCGACACGGAGATGCTCATATAACAAGGCTGTCGCGATCAGCAGTTCGTTCACAACGTAGCATCATCCCCATACGCCAGGGACACGCCCACGATGGCAATGGTGATACCGCCGATCACGATGTCGGGCGACACCGTCGCGGTTCCAGAGGGATCGGTCAACGCGAAGTCTTCGTAGCACACGCGTACCCATTTGCCGGTGTTGCTGTCATACTCCCATTCGTAGTACGCTCCGGCCGCGCCGTACGGGATGGCTTGGAGGGATGTTGATCCCCAGCCGCCTGGCACGGGATGCGGCAGCCCCGTGCCATTTGATGTATCCCAGCCGTTTCCAGTGTCCACGCCGTACAGAAAAAAGACTTCCGAAGCCGCTAACGCGTACGCGGTCTGGAACGTCGCCGGGTCGTACTGCCCGCCGCCATTGGCCTGGGCGACCGCCCAGTCGTGGTGGGCCTTGAACGGTACATCCAGCCAGAGCGGTCCCTTGGTCAGGTTCGGGTCGAACGCGAGAATAAACTGGCGGAAGTTCTCCATCACCGTGTCCGAGTGCTCGGCCATTGCTTCGGGGTCGAGGACCCGGAGACAGAACGACAGACTGGCCTTATCGACTTGGGGGATCGGCATGGTACAACTCCGCGATGTTTGGGTTAGGGCACGATACTCTTGGCACAACGAAACCCGAGGCCGACGATGCGGTCGGACACGGGCTGTTCGGGGATTGAAATACTGGTCAATTCCGTGGACCGGCGGATCGGCATCTCCCAGGCGTAACCGCACGTCAGTCGCGCGGTGTAGTTGGGTTCCTCACCCCAGGGCGCGACAGACTCGGTCCACTCACGCACGTTCCCGTACATGAAGTGCAGCCCCTCTGGGGTCAGGTCGTCCCGGTGCGCCTCGGAAAGGGCGCCTCTGGTAGGTGCCGCAAACTGCAGGTAGTACGACTTCGCGAGGGGTGACGTCGCCAGCATGTAGCCCGCGGTTTCGGAACCACGAGCGTCAACAAATCGCACGCCGAGCCGTGGTGGTTCGGCTGCGGCTGCTCCGGCTGGGTAGGCGCGTCCGGCAGGCCCACGAGCCGCGTACATCCATTCGCTGGCCGTCGGCAGCCGCTTGCCCCTCCATTGCGCGTAGGCCTGCGCTTCGGCATAGGTAACACCAACAACAGGCAGCTCTCGCAAGGCCAGAGGGCATCGTGGCCCTTCCCACAGCGGGGGTGGTGCGACCGGCGTATCGGACGCCAGGACGAACGCTTCGTACTCGGCATTCGAGACCTCGTAGCGATCGATGAGGAACGGACCGAGCGGTTGGGTTGCTGACACCAGGCTCGCTTCGGCTGAGCCTGGTTGGAATGGGTTTGCGACCGGGTCGAAGCGAACCATGTCCTGCTCGACGTCGGCTGGGCGAGAGGCTCTGGCCGTCAACCGCTCCGTAGAATTGTGTTCGAGCAATAGCGTGAATTCTGCGGTTTCGCCTCCGGTCCCAATTACGATGATCCTGTAGAATCCTGGTTCGATTCGAAAGTTCCCATCGACCAGACGCCGCTCGGTATCAACAGCGCCCGATCGGCGATCAATCGCACTGATGTACACCCTGGCACCATCCGGGAGGTTGCCGATTCGAACCTGTGGCCGCGTGTCGGCAAGGTGCGATGCGAGCGATGCAGCACCACCCGCGGCGAGGACCACCGCTACGACTGCCGTTGCGACAGTTCGACGCCGACGAAAATGGCGTTTGGCTTTGTCGAGCAGCGGTTCGGAGCGGGCCAGAATTGGGACCCCGTTCAGCCAGCACCGCAGGTCGGCCCCAAGATGGGCGGCGCTCTGGTAGCGCTCTTCGGGATCCTTTTCGAGGGCCTTCTGGCAGATAACTTCGAGATCGTGCGGTGTTCCCGGAGCGAGCCGTCGCACCGGTGTCGGATTGGATCCGCGAATCGCATCGATCACAGCCTCGTGGTCCTTACCCTTGAATGGCAGGGTCAGTGCCAGAGCTTCATACAGCACGACCCCGAGCGAGAAGACGTCGCTGCGTCCATCGATCGTGGTGCCCTCGACCTGGATGTGCTCGGGGCTCATGTAGGACACGCTGCCGGCACCGAGCGGCGAAGCCAGCAACGGGCTGGCCGAGCTGCGAACGGCGATGCCGAAGTCGAGCAGCCTGGCTGAGCCCTCCGTGGCCTGCATGATGTTGGAGGGCTTGATGTCGCGGTGGACGATGCCCACGCCGTGGGCCTCGGCGATGGTCGCGAGCGTTCCGGCGACCTGTCGCCGCCACGATCGATCATCTTCGGGCTGGAGATCGGATTCCTTCTGGCTCTGGATGCGTCTATCGATGAGTTCCCGGAGCGTCTGACCTTCGACGTATTGGGACACGATGAAGTGCAGGCCCGCATCCCGGCCGAACCTGTACACAGGCACGATCGCGGGGTGCTTCAGGCGGGAGACGTGGACCGCTTCCTGTTGGAAGCCAGCGAGCAGCCTCGCCGACTTGGCCATGTTTGGGGCGAGGGTCTTGATCGCCACCTCGCGTTTGAGGACTGTGTCCTCCGCAAGGTACACGATGCTCATCCCTCCGCGACCGAGTTCTTTCGTGATCTTGAACTCATCGAGCTCGAAGGGCGGCTCAGGTTCGACGGCCTCGTGGTCTAAGTCGCTCTCGCGTTCCTGGAGGAAATCGATGGTTCCCTCGTCGTGCCGGGCGAGCAGGGCGTCGATGCGTCGTCGCAGCTCAGGGGATTGGCAAGCCCCGTCGAGGAAGGCCTCGCGATCGTCCCTGGGCAGAGCCAGGGCGGCCAGAAATATCCCGCGTTCGTCGTCGTGCTGTGCCATTTAGCGCTGTGAACTCCTCCGCCTTCAGATACACACGCCACCCCGCCGCGGGGTTTGGATGGTTGTGCGCGATGGATTCCCAAAATCAGGGGATTAGGAATCAAGCGAACCGTTCACCCGTTCTCCGAGCCAGGCCTTGGCATAGCTCCAGTGAGCCCGCACGGATGCAAGGGTGATCCCTAAATCTGAGGCTGTCTGTCGCATCGATCGGCCCGCAAAGTACCGCAGTCGCACGACTTGGGCCGCATCTGGGTCCACTTCGTGGAACTCACGGAGGAGGTCCGCGAGCTTGGCGAGCGTCAGGGTGGTGCGGTCGAAGTGGACGGTCTGGGACGATGGGAGGAGCTGTCCGGGAGTGGGCGTACGTTTCTTCGCCGTTGCGCGGCGGGCTTCCTCGACGACCACGTCGTGCATCGCGCGTCCGAAGATGAAGAAGAAGTGCCGCCGGTCCTCGGCGTTGAGCTTTTCGGTTGCCAGAAGCCGTTCGCAGGCCGCGTTGACGAGCGTGGCCGGGTTGAGATCAGCCCTCGCGGGTACGTCCAGAGTCAGCCGTCGCGCGATCTGCTGGAGTTCCTCGTAGACCCGATCGAAGAGATCGTCCATCGCGGCAACATCGCCACGCTTGGAGGCGTCCAGGAGGCGGGTGATGGTGCCAGAATGGATGAGCAAGTCCGTGGACATCCAGTTCGCAATACGCCCATGGCCGGCCTTGGGTTACGCCTTGGCTGGTCTTCAACATCACCCATAGATCGCATCATTCGTGCGGAACGCGACTACGGCAGATCCTCGTGTAGCGCGAGTTGCTCCTGAGCCCATGCTCGCCACTTCGTGTTCTCGCCCTCCAGGCTCAGCACACGGAGCCGATCGAGCGTCTCGTCGGTGGTGCGGCCAGCCCGGACCTCCAGTCGGGTCAGCGCCTGGACCGTCGGACGATGCCCGGGATGGACTTCCAGTGCTCGTCGATACTGGGTGATGGCGTCGTCGGTCCGGCCGGCCTTCTCAAGGGTCAACGCCAGGTTCATGCGGGGGTCGGGATGGCCGGGCATGAGCCGCCGGGCCCACTCGAACTCGTTGGCGGCCTCGTAGAGTTTGCCGCGTTCGAGCAAAAGGACACCCAGGTTGTTGTGGGACGGGCCGTGGTAGAGATCGGCGGCAAGAGCGTCACGGAAGAGTTCCTCGGCGGCCTCGGGATCGTCCTCCATTCGTTCCACCGCACGAGCGGCGAGTTGCTGGGCCCGTTCGGTGTTCCGTTGGATGGGGGGCTGCTCGACATACGGGCTCGGTGACGCGTTCTTGCAACCCACAAGCCCGGTGCCGAGCACCACAAGCAACAGAACCGTCCAGATCACTCGGTATGCGTTGCTCATGGCGAGCCCTCCACTGGTTCGGGGCGACGTTGGCGGGGTTGGTACGTGCGCACCATCAGCACCGTCGTGTCGTACGAGTTCCCTTCGGCTCGACTCGGCCTGTTCAATTCGACCCGGGTGACGGTCCAGTGCGGCCGATCGGCGTGCAGGCGAGCGAAGAACACGCCCAACTCTCCCGGTGTGATCGAGGCCAGCTCGAGCCTGAGCGTCTGGCGGCGCAGGCCCGCCTCGGCCAGGTCCACATCATTCTGCTCATCCAGGGACCGAAGCGCGTCTTCCGGTAGGCCCGAGGCCGCGATCGTGTCGGCGACCTCGGCCAGGGCGTTGGCCCGGCGTCCGGCGGCCGAGATGCGGTTGCGGCGGAGTTCGGCCCGCAGGGCTTCGAGCTCGGACGCTTGTTCTCCAACGCGCACGAATGTCGCTTCGGCCCGGTCGCGGACGGTCGTGGCCGCCCCCCATCCCACGAGGAACCACACCGCGATCCCGATGGATGCGAGGAGCACGAGCCCTGTTGTGATCCGTAGCTTGCCGGTTCTCATCGCGCACCCCGGGCTTTTCGTTGCAGCGCCAATTCGAGGCGCGTGACGTCGATGCCTCGGCGTGTTTCTGTTCTCACACGTGGCAACTCGGCCTGGAACCCCGTGAGTTCGGTCAGCACGCCGGCCAGTTCCAGCGCCCGCCTCCGGGTGGCCAGGTTGGCATGCAGGTTGACACGGCCCCCGGCGACCTCGATCGACTCGACCTGCATGGTGATGTCCCCGGGCCATTGCTCGAACAGGGCGGTCATGGTGTACCGGCCATCGACGGGGACGGTGATGCGGTCGGCGTCGGCGATCGCGGTCAAACGGCGGATCTCCCCGGTCAGGGCGAGCTGCGGGTCCATGCCCGGGGTCATGCTGGGCAGGGCCTGCTTGACCAACGCCGATGACGCCGCGTCGAAACCCTTCGCCTCGGCCACCATCGCCTCGCTCCGCCGGTGCGCGCCCCATGCGACCAGGCCCGCAAGGCCGACCGCGACCATCATTACCAAGACACGCCTGAGCCGGCGTTGCGCGACGATCTGGGATGGCAGGTGCCGGCCTCGGAGAAACTCGAACCGGGTGTTCTGTACGCTCGGGTCATGCTCCAGCACCGATGGGGGCAGCGTGGCCGGTTGGGCGCTCGCGGCACCCTGAGCAAGCCATGCCTGGGCGTGCTCGCGATCGATCGCGAGGACGATGAGCGAGTTCCCGGCTGGCTTCCACGCCAATGCCAGTTCGTCCAGCGGGCGGGGCAGCAGGCCCTCGGCCGCGTAGATCACCACTCGGTGGGTGAGTCGTCCCGGTGGACGCGGCAGGGTGGCGGTGTACAGCATCGTGGCCGGCACGCTCACATGGGATTGGGTCGGTTGTGCTGTTGGGGGAGCGGGGCTTGTGGCGGTATCGCTCATGGCGCTTCTTCCACGAGCGCAAGCCGCCGGGTGCGGCCAGCCAGTTCCAGCAGGACGGATCGGTCGGTGACCTCGCGGACGAGCACGCCGGCGACGCGATCCCCGGCGGCCGCGAGCACGAGTTCCTGCTCCCCCGGATCGTACAGAGCCACGTGCCACTCGTCCCCGTTCTGGACCATCGCGATGAGCGTGAGCGCGATGTTCGCCGGGGCAGGCGGTGGCGGAGGAGGTGGCGGAGTCGTCCTTGTCGGTTGCTCGGGTTGCGCGGTGGTAACCCTCGGCGCATGCCACAGCCCCTGGTCGAAGACGGAAGCGTCCAGCGGGATGCGCGGCGGGAGATCGGCGTGCGGCGCATCGGCCAGCAGCTGCGCCGTGGGTGTTCGTGGCGGTATCGGCCGCGTCGACCACCACCCTCCGGCGAGGAGGATGCCGATGCCACCCACCGCGATGATGGCCGTGCCGGTGCGCTCGCGGAGTGGGCGGCTCATTGCATGTCCCTCGGATGCGGCTCCCACAGGATTGGTGTGTGGCGTTGGAGCATCCAGTCGCCGCTGATCCTCGTCCACTGGGTCCACCACGAGCGGCGGGTGGCGCCCGAGGTGATGTCGACCCTTATACCCCACGCACTGCTCGTCGAGGTCAGCTCGACGCGTTGGCCGCGCTGGGGTTCGGAGTCGCCCAACTGGGGTACCCCGGAGCGTTCCCCGCTGGTCCGCTTCTGGATGAGCTGGTCGAGTCCGCCCCGCCCGGCCAACCGCATCGCCTGTGTCAGCAGCGGGATCGGCGTTGTGTTGACATTGAGCCGCGCTACAGGCTGGCTTCTGGTGCGACGGCCGGCGTGGACCAGAGCGCCAAGTGCGGGATCGGATGAGCCCGGTGTCGGGAAGACCAATCGCTCCCGGGAAACGCGGGGGATCGCGTCGAGGCCGCTCGGATGATCCGGCAGCGCGTCGATCCGCTGTCGGGCGTCCTCGGGGAGTGTCAGGCTCATGGGTGAGCCGGTGCGTGCCACATCGATCGGAAGCATGCCCCGCAGATCCCATGCCGTCAGGCGTACCCGAACCAGTGTCTGGTCGATGAGTATCGTGTCGTCGAGCAGGGCCACCCGTGGCTGCGCTGCTTCGGGTGGCAGTACGACCTGGGCGCTCTCTCGTCGCAACCAATCAAGGATGGGGAGCATCGACGCGTCCATGAGATCGTTGGCCAGGGCAGCGTCGTGGTGCGAGTTGTGCCGCTGCGCCGCAATCGACACGCGCGTGGCGGCCAGCGTGACCAGGGGAACAACCGCCACGACGAATGCCAGGACGAAGAGCAGGGCTGCCGCCCGCCGGGATGGCGCGGTCACGATCATCGCAGCACGTACTCCTGGTGGACGTGGGTCGCGCTCGATCCTGGATCGCGTGCGCGGAGCACGAATCGGACCGACAGCACGCGGCCATCCGCTTCCAGGGAGGCCGTGAAATCCTCGATGGCGTCGATGCGGATCGAACCGCCATCCTGCCCGATGACCAGGCCCCGGGGTTCCTGATGGTAGAAGCGTTCGGTCCGAGTGCCGTGCTCGCGGGTGACGATCGTGAGCGTCTTGCGTTCGATCGAGACCCGCCGGCGTGGCATCGACTCGTGCTCGGCCTGGAGTTCCCGGCCAATCTGCTCCAGGACGCGGCCGGCAATCAGATCATCCTGGGCCTGCTGGGCCATCCTGGGCACGCTCGATGCGAGCGGGAGCATGAAGGCCACGCCGCCCCCGAGTGCGAGCGTTGTCAACGCGAGCGCGAAGAGGATCTCGAGGAGCGTGAATCCACGGGTGGTCCTCATGGCTGGGCCTCGGGGAGCCGGATCCATCGTGCGGTCGTTTGGCCGTCGAACGAGAAGGCGAGCCACGCGCCGTGACCGCTGCGCTGGAGGAAGGTGATTTCGAGTCGGATTGGCTCGCCGGTCTCGTCGATGGCGATGGTGCCCGACCCATCCGCTGCAATCTTGATTGGATCGAAGCGGAACACGGCGGGGTTGCTCAGGACGCGGTCGGCCACGCGGGCGACTCCCGAAGGGGGTTGTGTAACCCCGAGGTCCGAGTTGGACCTGGTGATTCCAGCCATCGCGGTGGCGATGCCCGATGCGGCGATGGCCAAGAGGGCCGTCGCCATCACGACTTCGAGCAGTGTCATCGCGCGGCGGTTCATGGCGTGCCTTCCACGCGCTTCGCGATGCCGGTCGCGCCCTGGATCGTGATGGCAATCGAGCGCCCATCGCTCACGAACTCAACCTCATGATCGAGCGAGCGGCCCAGCCGGTCGATGTGGAGCCCATCGGGCATGCCCTTGATCGCAACCGACTCGGGCCAGGAACGGCTGACGGCAAGGGTGCCGTGGCCGTCGAGCACGTCCAACCGGGTACCGCGACGGACCATCATCGCGGGGCCGTTGGTCAGGGCGGTCAGGCGTGCCATGCCGTGCGCTTCGAGGAACGTCTGCTCGGCCCTTGGCAGCGGATCGCCGGCACCGCTGAGCATCGTGGCACCCAGGGCCATCGCGAGCGCCGCCAAAGCGCACGTAGCCAACATCTCGATGAGCGTGAAGCCCTTGGGCCGTGCGGCCGATCCGCTTATTGCCATCACCATCGCTCTACCCTTGCCCTTCGCGCAGATCGAGCGAGCTGAGGTCGGCGTCCTCGCCATTGCCACCGACGCGGCCGTCGGCACCCAGACTAATAATCTCGAACGGATGGCCGCTCGGACCGGGCACGACCAGTTGCATCATGGTGCCCCAGGGGTCGCGGGCCGCGTCCACGGGCAGGTAATGCCCGGCCGAGGGCTGGGCGTCGACCAGTTCCTGCAAACTCTCGGGCCAGCGCCCCGTTGAGACGTGGAAGAGCTCGACCTTGGCCTTGGCACCGGCGACTGAGGTGCGCGCGAGCTCGCGCTTGCCCTGGCCGAAGGCCGAGGTCAGGCCGACAGTGAGCGTCGCCGCCAGGATACCGAGCAAGACAACGACCGCCAGGACTTCGACGAGTGTCATGCCGTGCCTGGCAGGTTGACCTTGAGCATGTTCACGGATGCCTGTAGTTCTTCCGCCCATTACAACACCTCTCTCAGCTTGAGCAGCGGCAGCACCGCCGCGAGCACGACCACGCCGATCATCGCCGCCAGCATGATGATGGCCGCCGGCTCGATGAGCCCGGCCAGCCGATCAGTCAACCGCCGCGCCTTCCGCTCGGCACGATCGGCTAAGCGTTCGAGCAGGTCGGGAAGTTCACCGGCGCTCTCTCCCGCTTCGATCAGGCGGCGCATGTCGTCCTCGAACCAGTACGGATCGTCGAGTGTCTTAAAGAGCGGCTCGCCCGCTTCGACACGTTGGGCGGCGCGTTCGAGGCCGCGCTTCAGGCTGGCCGTCAGCGGTCCGCCGAAGGTCTGGGCCGTGGCGCGCAGGGCATCGGTGAGCGGCACGCCAAGGCGGGTCATGGACTGGAGTTCGCCAGAGAACCTTGCCAGGGCCATGCCTCGGATCGCCGAGGGCACCAAGCGACGCACCGGGCCGGGCCAGCCACGCTCGCTTGCCGAGACGGTGGTAACGAGCCAGCCAAGAACCACAACACCCGAGATGCCAACCGCGATCCCGATGGGCCACCAACGAGCGATCAGTTCGCCGAGCGTGATGATCGCGCTCGTCAACGCCGGGGGGCGAACGCCCGCCTGGTCGAGGATGCTCACGAGCTTGGGGAGCGGCCCGAGCGCGAGGAACACGACGACCGCCACGCCCGCGACCGACACGATCGCCGGATATGCCAATGCGGAAGCCAGCTTACCGGTCAGTTCACCGGCGCGGGTGTATCGGTCCGAGAGCGACCGCAGCGCGTGGGCCAACTCTCCTCGGGCTTGTCCGGTCCGGACCACGGCGACCTCGGTCGCGTCGAACCAGCCCGCGTGCTGCTCGAACGCATCGGCTAATGGTTCACCCGAGCGCACGGCGTCTTCGAGCTGGAGCAGCAGGCGTCTGAGGGCCGTTCGCCGCCCACGCGAGCCGGCGAGTGTTTGCAAGCCATCGGTCAGCGGCACGCCCGAAGCCAGAAGGGTGGCGAGTGCGTCGAGGAGCTCTGCTTTGGTCTCGCGCCGCCTGCCGCGGAGTGCTCCGTGGACGGAACCCGCGACCGATGCGGGGATAACAAAACCCTCGCCCGTGACGGGGCGGACATCGAGAACCGTCAGGCCCACACGCCGCAGGGATGCGCGCGCGGATACGGCCGAGTCGGCGGTCAATTCACCGCGCCGTGACGTTCCGCCGGTGGTCACCGCCCTGTAGCGCCACAGCGTCACGACACTGCCCCTTCTTTCTCAGTATCCAGCCCGCTATTTGGCCCAGGTACTGTATCAAAATCTTCATCACCCACCGATGCCACGCGCGCCACTTCGAGCGGTGTGGTGATCCCAGCTTCGATGAATCGACGCCCCTCGTCCTGGAGCGTGCGCATGCCGGCGGCCCTGGCCTCGCTTCGGAGAGCACTGGCGGTGATGCCCGCCGCGATGCGCTCGCGCAGGGTTTCGTTCACAACCAGCAACTCGAATAGTCCCACCCGACCCAGCAGGCCGCTGCCAAAGCACGCCTCGCAGCCCTTGCCATCGCACTCTTGATGCACGCGGCGCACTAAGCGCTGCGCGAGCGCCGCCGAGAGCGAGGCCGAGACGAGGTAGGGCTCGACGCCCAGGTCCACGAGCCTCGTCACCGCCGTAGACGCGTCCGAGGTATGCAGCGTCGAGAGCACCAAGTGCCCGGTGAGGCTGGCCTGGATGGCCACCTGCGCCGTTTCGAGATCGCGGATCTCGCCGACCATGACGATGTCGGGGTCTTGCCGCAAAATATGTCGCAGCCCGCTGGCAAAGGTGACGCCCTTCTTGGTGTTGATCTGGGCCTGGCTGATGGCCACGTGCGGGCCCGAGAGGTCGTACTCGATCGGATCCTCGATGGTCATGACGTTCAGGTCGCGGGCCGAACGCTTGGCGGTCCAGCTCAGCGTGCCGTACAGCGTGGTCGTCTTGCCGCTGCCCGTCGGACCGGTCGAGAGCACGATGCCGCTTGAGTGAGAGCACGCCGCCAGCCACCGGCGTTCGACATCCGGTGGCATGCCCAGGCCCGAGAAGTTCTCCAGGTCGAGCGCACCATCGGGTTCGAGCAGACGAACCACCACGCGCTCGCCGAAGGCCGTGGGCAGCGAACTCAATCGCAGGTCGATCGTGCGGGCGGATTCGCCCGTGCCGATGGTCACCGTGGCCCGCCCGTCTTGGGGCACGCGCCGCTCGGCCACGTCCATGCGGCCGATGACCTTCAACCGGCTCGCCACGGGCCCGCTCAGTTCGCCGGGCAGGGCCCGGACTTCGCGCAAGGCTCCATCGATGCGCATTCGGACAAGGACTCGATCTTCTAAGGGTTGCACGTGGACATCGCTCGCACCATGCGTCGCCGCGTGGAAGAGCATCCAGTCGACCATGCGGACCACCGGTGCCTTGCCCGACGTGGCCAGCAGATCGCGATCCGCCTCGGCGAGGGCCTGTTCGAGCTCGGCCTCAGGCCCTTCGATTACGATGGCGTCGTCGAGTTCATCATCGCTCGCTTCGGATCGATCGGCACTGGCGTACGCCGTATCGATGGCCTGGGCGATCGACTCCGCGTCGCCGGGTTTGAGGCTGGCGGTTTCACCGAGGCGGACTTGGACGTTGTGCAGCACGCAGGCGGGCGTGTCCGGCCCGTGGCGAACCACGAGGCCCTGGACATCGGGCTGCTCGAGAACGCGCTCGCCAAGCACCAGATGCTCACGCGCATAGTCGCGCGGGATCAGCTCCACGAACTGCTCGCACACCGTTCGAGTGATGGTGGTCATCGGATCACCTGCGGCTCAACGACCGGCCACCCGTCATCGAGTTCGAGTTCCTGGAGCATGCCCGCGCTGACGTGCTTGAGGAACGCGAACCCATCGCCACGAGAGATCGTCGGGCGGATGAACACGTAGAACTTCGTGCTGCCGGCCGAGCGCGAGCGGTTCTTGAAGAGCTCGCCGAGCCACGGGATACTGCCCAAGAGCGGTATGCGACTCTCGGCCTCTCCCGTCGTGAGTGTTTCAAGACCGCCCAGCACGATGGCGTGGCCATCGGGGATCGTGGCTATGGATGTGATGCTGCTCTCCTGGCGGGGCGGCGGCACCGCCGGGCTGGCCGACTCACCCACAAATTGGCTCAGGCTGACGGCGTATTCGAGCAACAGGTGGTCGCCCTCGGAGATCCGGGGCGTGACGGTGATCTGCGTGCCCGCCGAGGCCGAGCCTCCAAAACTGGTAGTCGCCACGGTGTCGCTCGCGTTGGTCGAGACGAAGGGTTCTTCCCGAACCGCGTCCAGGGTCGCGGTGGCGGCGTTGTCGACCAGGACCCGGGGTAGGCTCAGCGAACGCCCCTCGTTGACCGTTTCGAGCGCGCGGACCACCACAGCGAAATCACCGGGGTCGAGCACCACACCCGTGAAGCCCGCGCCATCCCCGGCGGACCGCCCGCCGTCACTCGAACTCGACGACAAGCCAAACAGCGACGCGAGGCGGATGCGGATGTCGCCGGAGATCTCGATCTTCTCCAACTCGACGCCCAGGTCGAACGTCTCGCTCTCGGTGAGGCTGACGAGCGTCACGTCGAGCATGACCTGGGGCTGACGCAGGTCGAGCTCATGGACCAGGGCGGCGACCTTGTCGAGCACGCCTGGTGGGCCGATCGCCAGGATGCGGCTGGTCGCCGTATCGGCCACGAGCGAGACGATCATGCCATCGATCTGGATGGTGTCGTTCCCACCACCAACCGGCGCGCTGGCTTGTCGTGCCCGTTCGGCGGCGGTGGGGGTGGTCAGGGTCGTGGGGGCGAGTTGTTGACGTGTTGAGGTCGTGTCGCGTGATGCATCGGGCATGCCCGCCGCTCCGGCCCCCAGCAGCCTGGTCACTAATGAAACTATCTCCTCGACCGGCCGATGCCGCACGAGAATAGTCCGCGTCGAGAGCCGGGCGGCCGACGTCTCGGCATCCAATCGCTCGACGATGGCCGCGATGGATTCGTGCTGCGACGCAGTAGCCTCTACCAGCAGCGTCCCCGTGAGTTCGTCGGGCACGACGCGTAGCTCCTTTCCCAGCAAACGCTGGACGGCCTTGCCGACCTCGGCCGGCGAGAAGAGCTGGGGCTCGTAGGACCGAAGCTCGGTCGTGCGCACGTCCAGGGTCTGGAGCAATCCAGCCACACGAGCGACATGCTCGCGGAGATCCGCGATGACCATCTGGTCGCTCTGGCCCAAGCGTGTGACTAGGCCTCCGCTGCTGAGCAGCGGTTCGAGAGACTCGCCGAGCGTGTCGTGGTCCACGTGCTGGATTGTGTAGAGAATGGCGACGTATCCGGCATAATCATCGCCCGGGCTCGTGATCTCAAGGCGTTGACCAGACGGTTCCTCCACGAGCGACCATCGTTCTGTGGGGCGGGCTCGCTTGGCCGCTTCACGAAGTTGTACCACGGCCAAGCCGCCCGATTCGGAGCCGCCGCCGATAGCAACAGTCGTGAGGTCCTGCTGGACCAACAGCTCGTTGGTGAGCTTCCAGAGCCCTTCATCGTCGAGGTTGTGGCTCCCGCGCACCATGAACGAACCGGCGAGTTGCCGGGGCTCGTACAGGATGCTCAACCCGATCCGCTCGGCCGAGAGGTCGACCAAGCGAGCGAGCTCGACTTCCGCTGGCAGGACGATCTGGTCTTGGGCTCTGGCGGGAGCCAGAATCACCAAGTACATGCAGGCCAGCCATAGCAGGAGCAGGGCCAACCGTTTCGGATTCGCGCACAATCGCTCACCGCGCATGGCGGGCCTCATTTCATCTTGCTTTCCGGCGTCTTTATGCCGGGTCGAGTACGAGCTGCCATGCGGTGACGATGGCGTCGAGGTTGGTGTCGAAGCTCGTCTTTGCCGCGGCGACGTCGATCTTGGCGAGCTCGTCGCTGATGATGGTCTGGTGGTGGTCTAAGGGATCCTGCCCGAGCTTGGCGTCGATTCGGACGCCGTTGAGGGCGTCGCGGAGGGCGATGGCCTGGGCGTGGGTCCGATCGGCGACCTTGTAGTACTCGGGATAGCGAAGATCCCGTTCGGACTTGATGTCGGCCAGATCGGCGAGGATGTTCCCGCCCAGCCCGTCGGTGGCGGCGTCGAACAGGTCGCCCTGGCGTGCTTCCATCGTGGCCCGTGTCGAGGCTTCGAGCGCGATGGCGTCGTCGAGGTGCTGCTGTGTGGCCTCGCCGGGCGTGCCGGCCCGGAAGGCGCGCTGGAGCCGCTGCATCTCGGCTTTGGCCGAGCCATGAGCGGCCATCGCCTGGCGGAGGCTGGTGTAGTTGGTCACGTCCAGGTGGGTAACGGCCTTGGTCGTGATCCCGGTCGTTCCCACCGCGTCGACACCAACCACCGCAAGTGCTTCTGGCGTGATCCCGACACGGCGCAGCTCGCGATCGACGTCGTGCAGCTCGGGCGTGACCATCTGGAGGATGGCCCGCGCGGTGAAGGCCCCGGCGGCTGTGGGCTTTGGTGTCGAGCTGATGAATCCCGCGATGAGCATGGCACCCGCTGCTGCGGTGACGCTGCCGACGGGGAGCCAGAGCTTGGTTGGATTGATGGTCATGGCATTCTCCTATTTGGCCCGCGATTCCATTGCATTGCGTGCGGGCGTGGATACGGGGTTCTCGAATTGGTGCATGTGATGCTCTACTTTGGCATCGCGTGGCACGTCTTGAACACATCCGGGATTGGTCCGTCGCGAGAACACCGGCGGCGAACATCTCTGTTATACCCGGAACGGTTCACGTTGCAAGCGCATTTACGCGCAAAACGCATGAGGACTTCCGGCTGCGTTGAAGTGCCTAGCCCGTTCGGGGGGGTGTGCAAGTTTTTCTTCAAAACTAGGGTTTGTCCGCTTGCATGGACTCGGATTCGGCGTTCCAATGGTGGGTGAGCGATCATTGCCCCCCGTCGAGTTGTTCCGGTGCGTGCGCGTGGTCGTGACAATACGAATCTGTTCGAATCAGTTTGTGCAGATGTGTACCGGATCGAGTTGTTTCGGGAAACCCAGTGTGAACGAGAACCCCCCGCGAGCGAATGGCTCAAGGGGCGGGGCGCGATCCCCGTAGCTATCGTCGGAGGCGACACAATGCGTCAAGCGAATACCAACGGTCGGGCAATCGGTCTGCGTGGCATGCCGCGGATGGCTGGGAGGGCGAATGGCCCTGCTGTCGACACCCGGGGGGGTGTGCGATCTCGCGGCCGTTGGAAGGGATCCGGCGCGTTCGCTTGCGCGGTAGTCGCGGGGCTTGCGCTCTCATCTTCTTCGTTGGCCGATGACGTCTTGAACCTCTACGACGCGCAGCTGGTGACCTACCAGGCCTCGCCCACAAGCGTACAGGATCTCGCGCCCCGCGCGGGCCAGCGTGGCGTGCATCTGGACGGATCGATGCGCGCGGGCGGCCTGATGGGCGGGGTCATTCCCGGCCACTCGGGCTCGGACCTTGGCTTCAACAGCAAACGCACGCTGGGCGGGTACGTGGACCTGTTCAACGGCGCGGTGCAGGTGACGGACGTGGATCTGGCGTTTCCGGCGGATCCTGGTGGGGGCTGGGTGATCGGGCGGACGTACAACACGCGCCAGGACGACTCGGGCCACCACGTGAGCCAGGGCCCGCAGGGCAACAACTGGGCGATGGCGAACCCCGAGATCTCGTTGTTTGAGGGAGCGACGGACGATCTGGACGTGCTGTATCTGGTGGCCGGTGCGGACCGCTACGCGGCGTTCAAGCGGATCGGCGTGAGTGATGACGAGTTCCAGGGGGTTAATGGGGCCACGGGCGTGGTGCAGTACGCGGCCGGTGCGGGGAGCGAGCCGGACACGTACACGCTCACGCAGCCCGATGGGACGCGCTTGGTCTTCTTCGGGTTCGACGGTGACGCTGGCGTCGCTGCGGGCCAATTGTGGAAGAAGATCGGGCCGGATGGTGATACCGCGTTTGTGGGCGACGACACCACGGGTTCGACGGCGATCACGAACGGCTTCGACGGGAGTGGGCGGGTCTTAGAGGCCTTCGACTCGATCTCCAACGGCGGGCGGCGGTACAGCTACACGTATACGGGTGGCATGCTGACGAGCGTGGAGGTGGACATCTGTTCGAGCGGCGATTGGTCTTCTCCTGGAACAGTCACCGAGGTGGGCTTGGTCGAGTACACATACTACGGGATCTCCGAGAGCTACGGCAGCGAGGACGACCTGAAGACGGTGACGGTGACGGTGCCGACCAACGAGAGCGGGCAGAGCCTGGTGACCAAGAAATACTACCGGTACTGGTCGGGCGCCTTCAGCGACAACTCGAACCCTGGGCACCCGAGCGCGTTGCAGTACATCGTGGAGTCCGAGGGGTACCGGGCGGCGGACTACGACGACAGCACCTTTAATGACACCCCGCTGGGGATGAGCGAGACCCTGCTGAAGCCGTACGCGGCGGCGTACTTCGAGTACAACTCGTCCCGCCAGGTGGACAAGGCGTGGTTCAACGGCCGGTGCGGCTGCTCGGGCGGGGCCAACGGCGAGCACGAGATCACGTACGGGACCAATGGGAGCGAGGCGTCGCCGTACGACGACGCGTGGAAGCGTCGCGCGATCGTGGAGCAGCCCGACGGGCTTTGGGTGAGCACGCTGTTTGACGAGGGCGGGCAGGTCTTCGGCGAGGTGAAGACCGACGCGGATCCCTCGGCCTCGCCAACGAACACGTGGGCGACGCTGGCGGTGCGCGGGAGCGACGCGCTGGTGGACGAGATCGCCACGCCAGCGAATATCACGGCGTACACGCACTCGACGGGGGCCTTCACGCGGTCGAACGGCGCGGGGCTGGTGCGGGTGGTCGATCGCGTGTCGAGCGGGTCGCTGACCGGCTTCGTCGAGGGCTACGAATTCAAGGATGGCGCGACGGGGACGGCGTATGTCGAGCGTCAGATGGACTACGAGACGCGGAGCCTGACGATCGGGAGCGCGACGCTTGATGTGCCGTTCGTTGATGCGCAGCGCGCGGTCTTCGCCGATGATGAAACGTCCGCGTCGCTCGTGGCGGCGGACTACGACGAGACGACGGTCGGCCGGACCTGGTGGAGCGGGACGGCGACGGACATCGGGTATATCCGCCCGAAGGTCATTACGACGACGCTGCCGGCGGTGGTCACCGCCGAGAACGGCGAGAACACGACGCACACCCTGATCGCGTACGTGCGTCAGAACGGGCACACGGCGTTCCGGAAAGCCGAGGACGGCATCTACGACTACACAGAATACGTGGATGGTCTGATGGTCGAGTCGATCCGCGACGCGACGCTGAACGCGGCGAGCACGTACGACGCGGACCCCAATGGGGTCTTTGGTATCACCGAGACCGGCGATGGCTGGGGCGTCACGACGACGTACGCCTACGACGACCAGGGGCGGCGCACGCAGGTAACCGCACCCGATGGCGACGTGAGCGAGGTGTACCGGACGGTCCTGGTCGATCGGCGACCGGTGACGGTGAGCATCCCGCTGGTGACCAGCGGGCCGACGACCTACTACGGGCCTGTGGGCGTTTCGGTCGCGGACCACGCGGGCAACGGCGTGGCCTCGATGCAAGTGGCCATGAGCGGCGGCAGCACGACGACCGGGCTGTCGAGCTGGATCGACGAGACCGATACCGATCCGCTGCTGGCGGTGAGCCACGGCACGGTGTCGCGGTACTCGACCGCGCTCTACACTGAGTCGGGCGCCTTGCTCGAGGAGAGCCGGAGCTACTTTGTGATCCCCGCGAGCGGGGCCGGGGTTACCGGGACGAACTTTGACGAGACGACATTCGCGTACGACGGGATGGGTCGTCGGATCCGGACCAAGGACGCGACGGGCACGGTGAGCCGTGCGGTGTACGACGTGCTGGGCCGGATGGAGTCCAGCGAGGTCGGGACGAACGACAACGGCGACGAGGGCGGTGACACCTCGGGCACGAACAACATGGTCAAGGTGTCCGAGACCGTGTACGACGCCGGCAGCGATGGCGGAAACAGCTACGTCACCAAGACGACCGCGTTTGTCGAGGACGGCACAACGGATCGTCGTGACACGCTGTTTACGCACGACGTGCGTGGCCGGACGATCCTGACCCAGAGCGCGGCGGCCCCGCACTCGCTCGTGAAATTGGACAACCTGGGCCGGACGCTGGCGGCTGGCACGTACAGCTCGGTGAGCGGGCTGACCGTTTCCAGTGATCCGACGAGCGTGACAAGTAATCGTGTCGCCCTGAGCGAGATGGACTACGACTCGCGTGGGCGGGTGTGGCAGAGCGAGCGGCACGAGATTAATCAATCGACCGGTGCCAGCAGCGACACCTTGGAGAGCCTGACGTGGTATGACGAGGTGGGCCGGACGATCAAGGTGCAGGGCGGGCAGCTAGCCAAGACCGAGTACGACCGGCTGGGCCGGGCGACCGACCGGTTTGTGCTGGGCAAGACCGACGATACCTTGTATGCGCACGCGGACGACGTCACCGGCGACCACGTGATGGAGCAGACGGTCACCGCGTATGAGTCGAACGACTCGAATCTGGTCTTCGCCTCGGCGGCTATCCAGCGTGACCACGACGACACGAGCTCGACCGGAAAATTGGACAGCGGGGCGGACACCGACCTGCTGGCCTTCACCAGTGGAAACATTACCGGGCGGATCCAGATCAGCGCGATGTGGTACGACGTGCTGGACCGGCCGGTGACCAGCGCCTTCTACGGCACCAACGGCGGGGCGACCTTCGATCGCGACGCGCTGGCGGCACCCGCGCAGGGCGTGTCGACCGTCATCGTGAGCGACACGGTGTACAACGACGAGGGCGAGGTGGAGGATTCGGTCGACCCCGAGAACATCACGACGCGGTTCACCTACGACGACCTGGGCCGGCAGACCCAGGTGACGCGGAACTACGTCAACGGCACGCCCAGCTCGGCCACGGGCGACGATGACCTGATCACGTGGTTTGAGTATGTCGATGGGCTGCGGACTCGCATGATCGTGGACCAGGACGCCGACGGGACCAAGGACGTGGCGGCGAACCCGAGCACGGCCGATGACCAGATCACCCGGTGGGTGTACGGCGTGGCCAAGGGCACGGTGAGCACCGGCAAGAGCGAGGTGGCGTCCGGTCGGATGCTGCGCGCGGTGGTCTATCCCGACTCGACCAACACGGCCGACGAGGGCTCGGATATCGATACGAGCGACGCGGACGTGGTCTCGTTCGGGTACAACGCGCAGGGCCAGGTGGTGCGGCGCGAGGACCAGGCCGGCAACGTCATCGAGACGACCTACGACGTGCTGGGCCGGTCGACGGCCTCGGCCGTCGAAACTCTAGCGGGTGGCTTCGACGGCGCGGTGCGCCGCGTGGAGCAGGCCTACCTGGATCGCGGTCTCTTGGACACGGTGACCCAGTACGACGCGGCGACGAGCGGCACGGTGACCGACGAGGTCAAGTACAGCTATGACGGCTGGGGCAACGCGACCAAGATCGCCCAGGACCACGATTCGGTGATCAGCGGCAACGCGCACGACGTGGAGTTCACCTACGCGAAGGCTGTTCCTTCTGGCGGCCGCAAGGCGATCCGCCGCGTCACAATGGTCTTCCCCACGGGGTACAAGGCCAACTACATCGTGCCCGGCAGCGGCTTGGACCAGACGCTGGTGCGCGTGTCGCAGGTGAACCTGGTCAAGGGATTTAGTGCGGTGACGGTGGCGACGTACGACTACCTGGGCACGAGCGGGCTGGTGGGGACGACGCTTCCCGAGCCGGACGTGTACGGCGAGCGGTTCGATTCGTTGGGTGATTACACGCAGCTGGATCGGTTCAACCGGCCGACGACGTGGACCTGGACGAAGGACGACCCGGCGACCGGTAGCGATTTCGACTTCTACGACGTGGACCTGACCTACAACGAGCGTGGCGACATCGAGGCCACGGTGGACAATGTGATGGCCAACACGAGCGGCACCCGGTACTACGACCGGGCGTACACGCTCGACGACCTCGGCCGCGTGCTCGGCGAGGATCGCGGGAATTGGAACGGCTCG
Organism: Phycisphaera sp.; assembly: GCA_025916675.1. NCBI lineage: Bacteria > Pseudomonadati > Planctomycetota > Phycisphaerae > Phycisphaerales > Phycisphaeraceae > Phycisphaera > Phycisphaera sp. Next base: position 939,993 of record CP098402.1, on the reverse strand, counting down.
TCGATCACCGGCACACAGCGTGAGGAACGAGATTGGACGCTTGGCATCACCGGCAACTGGGCGACGCGTGTGATCGACCGCGACGACGACGGCACGAACGACGTCAACGACCTGAACGTGCTCAGCGGTGCCAGTGCCCACTTCAACAACGCCAACGAGTGGATCAAGCGGGACACGAACGGCGACGGGACGGACGACCTGACGCTGGACTACGACGAGAACGGGAACCTGATCGACGATGGCGCCGATTACGACTACGAGTACGACGCGTGGAACCGGCTGGCGACGATCCTCGAGCGTGGCACGGCGAACGTGGTGGCCGAGTATCGGTACAACGGGCTGGGCCAGCGGATCACCGAGGGTGATGGCACCGATACCGAACATCTTGTGTACGACGACCGCTGGCGGCTCGTCAGCCGGCACGACGGGTCCGATTACTTGGAGGAGACCCTGTACCACCAGGCGGGCCTGGACGGCTACGGCGGGGCGAGCAACCTAGACTCAGTCGTCATGCGTCGGACCTTCCTCACATCCGGAAGCCCCCAGACCGAGGACGAGCGGTGGTACGTGCTGCAGAACTGGCGGCAGGATCCGGTCGTGACGATCGACGAAGCCGCCGTGCAGCGTGAGCGTGCGCACTTCAGCCCGTACGGGAGAGTGTTTGGCATGGTGGCCGGCGACACCGACTTCGACGGCGACTTCGATGGCTCGGACGACACGGCCATCACCGGCTGGTCGACGTCCCACCAGGCGCTGGCCGATGTGGACCTCGACGGTGACGTCGACTCCACGGACGCGGGCTACACCACCAACGCCAGCATGGGGTGGGATGTGCTCAGTAGGGATGCGTCGACCGTGGGCGCGACGGGTGCGACGTTTAGCAAGGACATCGTGACCGTCGGCCTCCTGCGCAGTGGTGTCTATCACACCGAGCTCGGGAGAATGATCCACCGCAGTGGGAATGCGAGTGGTGTCGGTGTGGGCCTTGGACAGACACAGCAGGGCGGGCTCACGAAACAAGATTGCAGCAAGAAAGACACTTTTACTAGCTGCATGGAATGTTGCTTTCAACAAGGTGGAAAGGGAGAATGTCTGCGTGATTGTCTCCCTATTATCGATCCGGACGAGGGCATATTGCCGGTGTCGCCAGGACAAGATCCTACGCCTGAGCAAGCAACATGCCAACAAGTCTGTTCCGACGGTAAGGGCGCCGGGATAGTTACATGCCATGACGAAGAAGTGATCGCCTGTGTATGCACTGGTCCGCTAGCACCTGGTACCTTGCCGAATCTTGATAAATGTACTGCAATACACGAATTGATAAACACAGAGATTTATGATTGCGCAGGTGTTGAAGACGGGGGTGTTCCTAACCAAACCAGCAGCAATCAGATGGCTTTCTGTAATGAAGCTTGGGCATACCAAGCGACTGCTGCATGTATAACTTCGACACCATGTACTGGAGAAGGAAGAGAAAAATGCCTGTGTGAGGCAGGGAAGGTCGCTGCGGCTGCGGAGATGATTTGCCGTGCAAGCGCAAACCTAGGTGGTTGCTTTGGAAGTCCTCCAGCAAGCTTGCGCGCTGAGTACTCGAAGTGTCGCGTTTCGTCCGAAAGTGCGCGCATAGCTGCCGAAGCTGAATGCCCAGATGAATAATCTAAAAAAAACGACTACTACTGCACTTGGGTTGTATATCCTCGCCGTCATTTGCGTGTTGGGTGTTACAGCAATAGCCAGATGGGCGCACCTCCAAGGTTTGTTGGAGCCGAAGGTGGCGCGATCGGAAAAAGAAGTTCATGGTGGCCCAGTGTCGCAACTTAATACTGATGACGGCTCTGCCGGTGTTACCATGTCACTCAAATATGGGTATCCATTTGTTTGGTACGGCCACTCGATTCGCTCTTCATGGCGACCCATGTCCCTCAGAGAAGCAGAGATACTTCAGGATTATCTAGAACGAGGCGAAGAACTCCCCAGTGTGTACGATAGTTTGAGAGGTGTAAATGCGTCCAAGGCGGCATCTCGCTCAGTTGCTCCAACTGCATTTGCCCTCAACACAGTAGCAGCTACATTTGTGGTATGCGTAACGTATGTAGCGATAAGATGCTCTGTCAGGCGAAGTCGCAGGCGTGCCAAGTGTTGTATGGAGTGTGGATACTGCTTGGTTGATCTAACTGCCTTGGTTTGTCCAGAGTGCGGAACAAAATTCAATAAATGACACTTCTTGCCGAAATGGAGAACGACAATATAGTTAGGTCGTGCGCTCGTACCCATTTTCTGGTCCATCCGTAGTGTGAGGGATTCGGCAAGAATCCGGCCTCTGTTTGGAGGCCAGGACGATGAAGAAGAGCAGATTTACCGAGGAGCAGATCGCGTTCGCGCTCAGGCAAGCCGAGGGTGGCACGCCCGTGCGAGAGGTCTGCCGGAAGCTGGGTGTTTCTGAGCAGACCTTCTATCGGTGGAAGAAGAAGTTCGCCGGGATGGGCGTGGCCGAGGTGCGTCGGCTGAAGGCACTCGAGGAAGAGAATCGCAAGCTGAAACAGCTCGTCGCGGATCTCAGTCTCGACAAGCACATCCTCCAGGACGCCCTCAAGGGAAAGCTCTGAGGCCTGGTCGTCGCCGCGAGATGGTGAAGCGGACGCGGTCGGCGTATGGCGTAAGCGAACGTCGTGCGTGCGAGGTGCTCCGCCATCCCCGCGCCACACAACGCTACGAGAGCGTCAAGGACGATCAGGCCACACTGCGGAGCCGCATCCGCGAGATCGCGGGTGTGCATGTCACGTGGGGCTACCAACGGATCTGGATCAAGCTTCGTCGGGAGGGCTGGTGTGTGAATCGCAAGCGGATCTACAGGCTCTATCGGGAAGAGGGCCTCTGTGTTGGCCGGCACAAGCCGCGTCGGCATCGGAGCGGCGTGACACGGCCCGAATTGACCAAGGCGACTCACGCCAATGAGAGCTGGAGCATGGATTTCATGTCGGATCAGCTCTTCGATGGCCGCCGCTTCCGCCTGCTGACGATAGTGGATGACTTCACACGCGAGAGCCTGGCGATCGAGGTGGCCAGCGGCTTGCGTGGCGACGATGTCGCCCGCGTGCTGGATCGGATCAAGGCCAAACGAGGTGCACTACCAGTGAAGATTCGCGTGGACAATGGCAGCGAGTTTACCAGCAAACGCCTGGACCAGTGGGCGTACCTGAACGGCGTGCGCTTGGACTTCAGCCGGCCCGGAAAGCCTACAGACAACGGGCTGATCGAGGCCTTCAACGGGCGGATCCGCGCCGAGTGCCTCAACGAGAACTGGTTTCTTTCACTTGACGATGCCAGGGAGAAGATCGCAGCCTGGCGGCTACATTACAATCGGGACAGACCACACAGCGCCTTGGGAAGCCTGGCCCCCGAGGAATTCGCTGTATCATCCGGCCAGGCGGACCCGGCCGGATGATGCAGATCCCTAACCCTCGAGCTGGTACAAGAACGGGGACAAGCGCACCTGCGTAAGTCTTCAACCTGCGATTGGACCAAGAAATGGGTTTGAGCGCAGTACAACAAGCGGGGGCAGGTCACCGGGAGCAGTTTGAAGCAAAACTAACCGCCATAGCCCGGCGGGTTTGTGTGTGTCCCGCGGGGTGGGATCCTGTGATTCCGGAATGTGATTGGGCCGTATCACGCGCTGCCTACGAACAACCCGTTGCGAACAGATTCTGAAACGCAAGAAAATCGAAGATGGTTAGCTCACCGTCGCCATCGAAATCAGCGGCTACATCGCCGGTACCGAAGAGATTCTGGAACGCGAGGAAGTCGAAGAGCGTAAGCTCGCCGTCACCGTCCAGATCGGCCTTGCACGGCTCGCTCGCCGTGGTCAACCACCCGGCCACGGCGGTGCCACGTTGCTCGAGCGCGTCGGTGGGGCTGGGTGAGGGGGTAAAGACCGACCAGCCCCCGCCAGCGCTGAGCGTGCCTTGGTACGAGTCTTCGCCCGACAAGCCCAACAGAGTGAGGTCGTCGCCCCAGACGGCCAGCGCGAGTTCGCACCCGCTGCACGGCGCGCTGGCCACCAGGGTGATCTCTTCGGTGGCCATGTCGATGCTGTACACGCCCTCGGGCTGGGTAGTCGAGGGATCGTCGTTGTAGGCGTAGAAGGTCTCGTCGGCGGGGTTGTAGCTGAGGTCTCTGAAGCGGTAGTCCGTCCCAAGATAATTGAACAACTGGGTCGTCTCGAATCCGTCCGGATCGATCCGCAGGACCTTGGGGACCAACGGGTTGCGGTCGATGCCGTAGAGCATGCCGTTGGCGCCGTTGAATGCCATCGCCGTGAGTGACAGGGGGAGCACCACGGTGGAGGCCTCGAACGAGCCATCGCTGCTGTCCCACCAGCCGATCTGGCTGCCCGCGCCGTCCGTGAAGTAGACCCGCCGGGCGTCTTGGTCGACCGCCAGCGCCGTCGGCCCGCACCCGCACAAGGGATCGCCATCGGGAACCGGTACGCAGAAGGGCCGGCTGTACAGCGTCTGCCAGGCGCCGTCCTGGTAGACGATCGTGTCGGCGTCTTCCTGTAAGAAGCAATTCACGATGTCCGAGGTGAGGTGCAGCACGCCGTCCTGGGCCAGGGCGGTGCCAGCGGATCCGAGGGTGATCGCGGCGGCTGCCAAGAGGGTTGTTGGGCGTATCGGAGCATGGTTCGTTTCGTTATGCACTTGGAAGTCCTTTCGTGTGATGTGATTGAAAAGAAAGTCTGGTCGATCAGGCGCAACCACCCGCGAACGCGTTCTGGAACGCAAGGAAGTCGAAGATGGTCAGCTCGCCATCGCCGTCGCAATCGGCTGCCATGTCTTCGGCGCTAAACAGGTTCTGAAACGCGAGGAAGTCGAAGAGCGTGAGCTCGCCGTCACCATCAACGTCGGCCTTGCAACTGGAAATCCGGGCCGTTGCGGCCGTCACCAGCGCCCGCTGGAAGTCGCGCCGACCGGTGTCGGTCACGATGATCCGCTCGAGCGTCTGATCGGCGAACGCGGCGGGAAGATCAAACCGCTGCATGTCGATGCGGACGTCGCCCCACGTGGGGTGGGAGCCGGACCAGGCGTTCTCGGTGATGCCATCGGGGTCGAGGAAGTTCGTCCACGACGTCATCCGCCAGTCTCGAACGTCGACGTTGCCCACGAGGTCGTGCCGGTGGTAGGCACCACCATCGCCAAAGAACTCGACCGAGATGTAGCTGGTCGGCCCGGCTTGGCCCCAGGCGGTGTTGATGAGCATGAACACGGTTTCGGCACGAGCCAGATCGGTGTCGATCGAGAGCTCGGCAACGGCGCAGCACGTCGTGCGATCGGTCCAGTCGCCGCTCCACATGAATAGGGCCGGGTTGGTGCCCAGCTCAAACGGGACGCCCTGGGGTGATTCGAATGCACCCAAGGGGCCGATCGGGTCGTACGGCGAGTTGATGTTGAACTGGCTCGAGAGGTCCAGCGGCACATCGATCGTCCCAGCTTGGGCCAAGGCGAGAGGCGCAGCTGTGGTCAGGGCGAGCGCGGCGTAGCGACAAGACATTTGGTGAGGCACGGTGGATTCCTTCTGGCATATGTGTGGCCTCAAGGCCGCTGGGTGGCCTCGGTAGAGATTAGAGCGTGGGGACACACCCCTCACGCGAGACGACCCATGCCGATACAACCGGCCGGTCGCTTCAGGAAGCGATGTCCGTCGTTGCATGGGGCCACATTATGAAGAATTAAATTGAATCGACCGCACTGAGCCCGTGTCGGCCATCCACGCACTCGAACGACCGGCCATCGCCCTCGCGGCTCAGCCGCCCGCGTTTCGCCGCTCGAGCTCGGCAATGCGCTCGGACTGTGTTCGCAACTGGGACTGCTGGAGCTCGATCTGACGCTGTTGCAGTTCAAGCCGCTCGATCAGCCCCTGGATCGCAGCCAGGGCCACGCCGTCCAGGTCAGCGCTCGTGACGTGACCGTCGGGGATGCCCAGGCCGAACGCAGCATGGAAGGCCTCGCCCCCCGGGGCAAGGTGCCGGATGGGCTCGCCGTCGGCGAGCGTGGCGTCCTGCTGGTGGTAGCGGAAGGTCTCCAACTGGAGTGCCGCCAGCGCATCGAGAACAGTTTCTGAATCGACCGGCTCACGATCAACCCGGGATTCGTCGGCGAGGTTGTGGCTCCAGGATCCCTCGCCATGGCGGAGCAGGGCCTTGGTGCCGTACTGGGTAAAGAGGTGGAAGCCACCCAGGGCCCGCGCTGTAAATGAACGACTGCCCTGCGACGGCTGAGACTCATCCCCATCGGAGTAGCGTTCGTTGGGATCCCCCTTGTCGGACCACACGAACGAACCAAAGTCCGATGCAACCGCGCCCGCACCCGCCGCGAAGGTGGCGTACCCGCTCGCCTCGTTGAGCATCCCGCCGGGGACGACCGACGCGTACGCCGAGGCGGTATTGCTCTCGCCACCGCCGACGGTTGCCGACGATCCTCTGGTCAGGTTCTTGAAACCTCCCGAGATCGAGTTGTGGCGATCCAACGCGTGGTTCTGGAATCCGCCGCCGACGGTGGCAGCGTCTCCCGCCGCGATATTGCCCCGCCCGCCTCCAACCACGGCATGGTCGGCCCCGGCACGGTTGTCCCGGCCACCGCCGACCAGCGAGTACACCCCACCCGCTCGGTTGACGCTCATGCCGTTCACCCACGCGCCGCGGGGCAATCCGTATCGCTGCCCGCTGGAGTAGGTCTCGACGCTGCGCTGCATGAGTTCCCGAACCCCCGGAACTCCGGGCACCCATCCGGCACCCCACACGAATCCGAGCGCCAGGACTGCGGCGATCCCGCCCGTCCAGCGTAACCGAGTTGCGTTGCGTATCGCCAGGCGCCGTGCCCGGGCTACCCGCTGTCGCTTGGGTGCCGCGGTGATGTGCCGCCCGTCGAGCCATCGCTCCAGATCGTCGGCGAGCGCGCCGGCGGTGGCGTAGCGATTCTGAGACTCTCGATCGAGCGCGCACGCGCAGATCCAGTCGAGCTCGCCACGGAGCAAACGCCCGATACCGGACGACTCAACGTTGCGCAGCCGTGCGATGGCACGCACGCCGTCGCCCATCGCCTGCATGCGATCGCTCGGCAGCGTGAGCGTGCGCTCGGCGATCGCCCGATGCAGGTCGCCTTGGGGCGCCCCGCGGAGTTCCGATGCCTCCAGGGGCGTGGTGCCGGTGAGCAGTTCGTACAACACGCAGCCCAACGAATAAACATCTGCGCGTGAGTCCACATCGGCCCCGCCGCGCGCCTGCTCGGGGCTCATGTATGCGGGCGTGCCCAAGACCTGGCCGTGCAAGGTCTGGTTGGTTGCGTCGATGCTGGAACGCACCGCCCGAGCGATGCCAAAGTCGATCACCCGGGCGATCGCACGGTCATCGCGAACTTCGACCAGGATGTTGGCCGGCTTCAGATCGCGGTGGATCAGGCCCGCCTCGTGGGCGTGCTGCACGCCCCGGCAGGCCCCGATCAGCAGGCGCACGCGCTCGCGGAGGTTCAAGCGGTTCGCGTCGGCGTGCTCGGTGATCCGCGTACCGCGAACGAGGTCCATCGCGAAGAAGGGCCGCCCGTCATCGCTGGTGCCGGCGTCGAGGAGCCGAGCGATGTTCGGATGGTCGAGCATCGCCAGGGCCTGACGCTCGGCCTCGAACCTCGAGACCACGTACCGTGAATCGAGGCCCTCACGCAACAACTTGACAGCCACATCGCGCCTGATGGGCTCCAACTGGTTCGCCAGATAGACCTCACCGAACGCCCCCTCGCCAATCCGCCGCACCAACTCGAACGAGCCAACCCGCCGGCGAATTGACGATGAGCGGTCTGCGCCTACCGGCTGGTCGCTCCCTGTGCCGGCCGGGGGGTGGCCGCCGCCGGTGGGGGTGTGCATGAACCTACCTGCCTGGTCGTTGGCGGCCAGCAAACGCTCGACAAAGGACCGCAGATCCGACCGATCACCGCAGGCGCGCGCGATGTAGGCCTCGCGCTGGTCGTCGGGCAATTCCATCGCTTCGGCAAAAATGAGCTTCGCGTCGACCGTCAACCTGCGCTCGTCCATCGTCATGACTCCTGTTCTTCGGCCGGAACACTCAGCAGGTCGAACAGCCGGGCACGGGCGAAGGCCCACTCCCGTTTGATCGTCCGATCACTCACGCCCAGCACGACCGCGCTCTGTTCCACGCTCAGGCCGGCATAGAAGCGCAGCCGCACCACGGCCGCTCCGCGGGGATCCTCTTGTTCGAGGCGTGAAAATGCCTCATCAAGGGCCAAGATCGCCTCCGGCCCGGCTTCGGCGGCCACGCAGGAGACGTTTTCGAGCGTCGAGGGGTCCAGCTTTCGCGCGGCGGCCATCCCATCGCCACCGCGCTTGATTCGCATGCGGCCACGCGCGTGGTCCACGAGCACCCGCCGCATCGCTTCGGCCGCGGCCACGAAGAAGTGCGCTTCGTTGGCCCAACCACCGGCTTGCTGGGGTCGCCCGGCCAACCGCAGATAAGCCTCATGCACCAAGGCCGTCGCCCCGAGCGTGTGGTCGGCCCGCTCACCGTTCATCGATCGTCGGGCGATCGCCCGAAGGCGGGCATAGACATCCGGCAGAAGGTCTTCAGCTCGGTGGTCTTGCTGTACTGGCATAGATAGGGATTATTGCGAGGTCCAGGCCCCAGTGCCTCTATCCTCGAAAAGCAGGATGGTTGTCCGCATCTGCGAACATTCGCTTGCCAATTGATCAAACAGGACCCAAACTGCGAGGCCGGATTCTTGCCCGAGACCTCACCCTACGAATGGGTCAGGAAGCAGGTCAGAGCGCAGCGCTGAGTTCCAGCATGAGTTCCAAATCTGCGCCTCAAGACCGACAAGAACCGGCAAAGCATCGCATTCACACGGACTCGGAACTCTTTGTCTGTTATGGACATAGGGCATCTACAGGCCTCTCAGGCCGATCTGCGAGGATTGGCCGTTTCGAATCCCCCTTCTCCTGCAATGTGTATGGTACTAACGCGTTGGTTCTCGCAAAGAGGGAGACACGCGATGCATTCTCGGCACTTCACACACTGGACTCTTTCGTCGACAGCGCTTGCGCTATCGGTTTTCGCGAGTACGGCGCAAGCCCAAGGCCAACCGCTGGTCACACTCCAGGGCGCTCAGCGAATCGACGGTACCGTTGGCGCGTTGTTGGGAGTCTTGGATGGTGGCGATCGATTCGGACGTTCCGCGATCGGGATCGGTGACCTCGACCGCGATGGCGTGCCGGACATGGCCGTCGGAGCACGCTCTGACGATGACGGGGGTGTTGATGCCGGGGCGGTGTACATCCTGTTCATGCGCACCGACGGCACGGTGCGCAGCTATACCAAAATATCGAACTTCTCCGGCGATCTGGGCGTGACGCTCGAGCCGGGGGATTTCTTTGGTTATTCTCTCGCACTCCTCGGGGATGTCGACGGTGATGGCGTGCGGGATCTTGCGATTGGTGCCCCGAACGATGACGACGGGGGATCCAACGCAGGGGCGATCTATGTGCTATTCATGCAGCCGGATGGGACGGTCAAGATCACAAGTAAGATCTCAAATTCCGCCGGCGGACTCGGCGATATCCTCTCGGCCGGTGACCAGTTCGGACAGGCCGCTGGATGCAGCGGCGATCTCGATGGCGACGGGTTGGTCGAACTTCTCGTCGGCGCTCCCAATGATGGCACCACCGGCACCCGAGCAGGGGCTGCCTACGTGATCTCGCTCACCGCGGCGGGTACAGCCTCGGCGGTCCGCAAGATCGACGGCGACGACGTCCCGGTCCTTCCTGGTGATTCGTTCGGCGGGCGTCATATCTGCTCGCTCGGGGACGTGAACGGCGACGGCCATCCAGACCTCGCGGTCGGCGCTTTCCTCGATGACGGGAGTGGCCGTGATCGTGGCGCGTTCTGGGTCGTCATGCTCGATGAGACACTCGCACCGATCGCGGCCACCGAGATCGGTGATGGTGCAGGCGGATTCGACGGCGAACTCAACGATGATGATATTTTCGGAATGGCACTCGCGCCCCTCGGCGATTGGGATGGTGACGGAGTGCCCGACATCATCGTCGGAAGCAACCGTGATGACGACGGTGGTGAGGACCGTGGCGCAGTATTCGTTTGTTTCCTCCAGACCGACGGCAGCGTGCGAGAATGGTTTAAGATCAGCGAACTAACGCATCCCGACGAACTCCCGATCGTTGATGGCGACCGATTCGGTCGGGCGATGGGTTTCGTCGGCGACTTGCGTGGCGACGGATCGATGAGTGTCGTGGCTGGTGCAGGTGCCGGTCCGGTCACAGGAGGGGCAGTTGTATTGCTGCATCTCACAAAGTCCTGCCAGAGCTTGGCCGACCTCGATGGTGACGGCGAGCTGACGCTGTTCGACTTCCTTGCGTTCCAGAATGCGTTCGATGCTGGCGATCCGATCGCCGACTTCGACGGCAACGGAGTCCTGAACATCTTCGATTTCCTCAATTTCCAGAACCAGTTCGCTGACGGCTGCTGATCCAACGCTCCAAGTCTCACACGCCCCCATCCGCCGACCAGCACCGGTCGGCGGATGGGGTGTGGTTTGCGCTCGTACCCATTTCCTGATCCATCCGTAGGGTGAGGTTTCGCGCAAGAATCCTGCCTTTGTTTGGAGTCTGAGTTGAAAACCGAGTGTACGAGAACCAATGGATCTTGTCGCGTGGAGGGCAACTGCGCCTCGCCCTGAGTTCCAGGGTGAGTTCCAAATGCGCGCCTCAAGACCGGCAAGAATCGGCAACGAAAAGCAACTGCCCGGAATGCACAAATGCTTGTAACGACAGCACATACCGCGTTTGCAGAGTCTCAAGGCCGATCCGAACATCCCCCCGTTTCGAATCCCCCCCTCTCCGCTTTCGCATTTTGTATGGCTACAGAGCGTCCGCTGAATTCGCGCGAAACCCCCGAATATCGCGGGAATTCGGCGATCTCGTGGCGTTGTAGAGACGCTCGGTACTTGCCAGACCATCCCGATTTGGGCTTGATTCGAGCAAGCGTCTCTCGTGGCGATATGAGCAGTGTCCTCGCGCTGAATTAGCCGGCGACCTGTTGGCCGAGGCCAAGCGCACGCGCCTGATGTGCCCAGTCTGGATGCTTGGCAGCTTCGAGCAGGTCATTCAGAGTGATGCTCGGCGCAAGGGTGCCAGTAAGTGCATTGCGGAGGACCTCGGGGCCGAGGTTCACGAGCGGGAGCAGCTTCAGGATTCGTGTGCGAGCAATACCGCTCGAGTGTGCGAACTCGCGAATCTGCTGGCCGCTCTTTACCAGTTCGTTGTGCCAGCGGTACGCGAGGCCTATGGCGTTCACGATGTGTTGCTTGGGTTCGGGATTCGACGACATGACCAAGTGACGTCCATCGAGCGAGAGAAGCACGCGTCGACCGTCGAGCTTTTTGATCCGGATGTTGAGGCTCAGGCGGATCGAGTGCCCGTGATTGTCCGTCTCCGGCTTGTAAGAGCAGGTCGGACGAGATGGCGCAGCATCGATCGTGGTACCGAAGTCGTATTCTCGCAGGTAGTGGATCTGGTTGTTGTCAATGTAGATCGATAGCGTGGTCTCGGTAAGCGTCACCAGACTGATGATCGTACGGATCCAGTGGTCGCGGACCTCGACCTGTTGGGCGTCGAGTGGTCCGTGGTCGAGGTGGTCTAAGACGATTCCGCGGACGAGCTCGTCTAGGTGCTCCGCGTTGATGGACTTGATGGGGCAGGTCTTGAATCCATGCTTGATGGCCTTTTGGCTCACGTAGTAGCGGATGATGCGCTTCTGGCCGTTGCTGGGGTTGGCAGTGCCGCACTTGGCCAGTGGCCGGTGGATGCTCGTCGGGCTAATAGCGAAGCCGTCTTCGGTACGGAGCTTGCCCTTGAGCAGGTGCGGATGGGTCCACCGCTGAAGAGTGTTCTTATCCCTGGCGCTGATGCAGCCGCGTGCGTGATCCCATGTCGCTTGATCGATGATGGGCTTGTGGCGGCGTCATGGATCTCGGTGTGACCGTTCCGGGTGTGGGTAACCTTGCCGATATAGGTCGGGTTCGTGAGGATCTTGTGGATGTACTTCTGCGTCAACGGCTTACCACCGTGAACGCGACCGGTACTGCTGGTCCACTGCTTCGTGGTGTGGCCGGCATTGTTGAGCTCTTCAGCGACCGCGATCGGTGATCTCAGCTTGATGAAACGGTTGAAGATTACACGAACAAGTTTCGCTTCGTCGGGAATGACGTAGAGCCCTCGCGGCTCGTCGTCTCGTTGGAGGCGGTAGCCAAGCGGTGGCTGGCCGCAGACCCAATAGCCCTTCTTCTTGGTCGCAGCGATCTTGTCGCGGATGCGCTCGCCCGCCACGTCGCGCTCGAACTGGGCGAAGCTCAGTAGCATGTTCAGCGTGAGCCGACCCATCGAGGTCGTTGTGTTGAACTGCTGCGTCACCGAGACGAACGAGACTTGCTTCTCGTCGAACAGCTGCATCATCTGGGCGAAGTCGCCAAGCGAGCGGCTGAGACGATCGACCTTGTACACCACAACAACATCAACACCTCCCTTGTCGATGTCATCCATGAGTTGCGCAAGTCCGGGTCGCTTCATAGTGCCGCCCGAGAATCCACCATCATCGTAGTGCGCCGGGACTGCCTTCCAGCCCTCGTGCTTCTGGCTCTTGATGTAATCCAGCCCGGCCTCGCGCTGGGCATCGAGCGAGTTGAACGCTTGGTCGAGCCCCTCCTCGGTGGACTTGCGGGTGTAGATCGCGCAACGGATGGTCTTCATGGCTGAATCCTCACGCGATGTTCTTAAGCTTCTTGAGGCCAAAGAAGCGCGGCCCCGACCAGCGAGCGCCCGTGATCTCGCGGGCGATCTCGGAGAGGCTGCGGTACTCGGTGTCGCGGTAACGAAAACGCTCGCCATCTTCGAGGACCGTGACCTTGTGCTCACGGCCGCGCCAGGTTCGAATCAGAACGCTGCCAGTCCGGAGCTGGGCGGTTACTCGCCGCTTTCGGGCACGGGTCTCCTGTTTCTGGGCGGGATCGGGAGCGTGCCGGATCGCCGATTTCAGCAAGCGGCGGGTCTCCGCGTTAAGGCCGCCGTGTTGTCGTTCCTGGATGTGCCAGGTGATGCCGCGGACCAGCGCTTGCTTGAACCGCGGTGGATCGCCTCGGGCGCGAATGGCAACCCATCGCTCGCGGCGACTCGGACCAACAACGGCTCGGCCTCATCGTGCTGGATCGCTTCGACGCGCTCGAGCCACTGGTGGTACGGACCCCCAGGTCCCAAACCATGTTCCTTAAACGATGCCGTGAAGCGAAACTCGTCCAAATCTTCGAGCAAGGCGACGATTCGTGCATCGGGCTTCGCCGTTCCTTCGTCGTCGTCCAGCGCGATGGCATCAATTAGACGATGCATCGATCGGTCCACCGTTGGATCGGGGGCTTCCACTGGCTGCTGGTAGGCGGTGATCCGGCCGACTGCCACGAGCACTGCCCCACCGATCACGATGGCACCGACAACCGCGAGCAGGATCGTCCCGCAGCCCATCCTCTTTTTGCGTCGCGCCCCGCATCTGGGGCACGCCTTGGCCTTCGTGCTGACTGTCGCACCGCAATCTCGACACGGCTTCATGGCCATTGCTTGGCTCCAAGAGGGACGCTCGGCGGCGGGTTCGAACAAAAAGGGAGCGTCGAACCAAGGCCGCTCCCAGGACCCCCGCCAAGGGGCACAAGAACACAGCACATGGCCGACGCCCCCGTCTGGGGCGTGGCACAAGTGCCGCCGTTCTTGTTCAAGAGCGGCCGGGCGGACCGGCTCGCTCAGGTTGGCGGTTTCCTGGGAAACAGCAGCTTGACGCCTACGCGTCGCTCGGTTGTCGGCCGCCTTGGGCGGCCAGGATCTCTGGGTAGCGCTCCTCAACCCACGGAGGGCAGCCCCGGCGACCATCGCCGGGACACCTCGTGGCTTAGCGTATGTGCTACCAGCAAGTCAAGGTGAAACCCGGGTAGCCGAGGCAGAAATCTCGCATCGTGGCATCCGGGGCTACAGCACCCGCGTCTGGCCCCCGCTCACCCGATGCTTGCGAGCCATTTCGACGGCCATCTCCAGGGCGTCCGGCCCATCATCGTGGGCCGCCAGGCGGAACTGCCGCAGTTGTTCGAGCAAGAGTTGGTGGCGACGACTGAACCGGAGTTGCCCGCTCACCACGAGCGGTTCGAGGCTCTCGATCCGTGTCTGCTTGTGGGTCGTGTTGGTCACCGACTTGGGGTAGAGCGACACGCCGGCCTCGCGGGCCCGCTTGCGGAGCTGCTCGGCGAGCACCTCCTGGAACTGGTTCGACTCGAACGCGAAGCCGCGGTACTTGTACGCCTGGGACAACGCCACGATCCGGGCAATCGTCTGATCGGGCGTACGCCGCGCGATGTCGGCATCGATCACGTAGAGCGTCTTGGTCTCGGCGCTCTGGGCCAGCGTGACTATGGCAGTGAAATCACCCCGGTTCGCGCTCCTCCCGAGGCTCGGATCGCACGCGCCGTAGAACTTTACGCCCGGACCCAGCCGACGCAGCAGCCGCGCGACGTCGGGGTAATCGTCGTCCCAATACCGCAGGCTCGCCTGGCTAAAGAGGCACTCTTCGGGATCGACCGGCTCGTTCTGCTTCTCGCATTGGAAGCTCACTCGCCCCTCGTCGGCTCGCATCTGGATCAGCTCGAGGTAGGTCTCGCGCTCGCCCCAGAGTACCTTTGTGCCACGGAGCATCTGCTGGCGGTTGGCCCTGAAGTACGCGCCCGAGGCCTCCGGCCCGGTCTGGTCATCATGCTCCTCCTCACCGTAGCGGATCGCTTCCCAGCGATCCCATAGATCACTACGCGCGGCGAACTCTTCCACGGCGCGATAGAGCCGGCGGTCCCAGCCCACGCCCTTGCCACGCTCGAGCGTGGGCGCGGTGAGCTTGGCCAGCAGCGAGTCGTAGTGGACGATCGTCCCGACCACGATGACATTGGTGCGGCCGGTCCCAGCCTTGAGGAGGGTGTTGTGGAACCAGTCCCACAGCTTGTGCCGCTGCTCGGCCGAGGCGCACTCTTCCTGGTTCTCAAGATCGTCGACTGGGATGAGCGTCGGCCGGTCATGCCGGTGCTTGAGTCCGCGCACGCCCTGACCGGCACCCAAGGCCCGGATCATCGTGCCGTTCGGCATGAGCAACGCTCCGCCACGGGCTGGTCTTGCCGGTGCCACGCCCGGGGAAGAGCTCCGGGAAGTCCTCGCGGATCCGCTCGTTGGATTGCAGCTCCTGGCGTACGTTGCGCAGGTGCTGCTTGGCCTGCTCGCGTGTGGCCGAGATCAACAGCACGTGCGGCTCATGCCCGTAGAGGACCGACCACAGCAGGTACGCCACGCTGACGACCGTGCTCTTGGCGTGGCCACGGGGTGCCGCCACCGCGATCCGCTGGCCGCGCGTTTCGGTGGCCTTGCCCACCATCTCGAACATCTCGGTGTGCATCCGCGAGGCCGGCAGCGCGAAGTGGGCGTCCAGGTAGACCCTCGCGAAGACCGCCGGCGACCGACCGCCCAGATCCCGGCGATTCGCAGACAACCCTCGACGCACCTTGAACACCTGATCGTCGATGCTGGCGATCAAGCCACGTCCTGACGATCAGCTTGAGAACCGTCGCTACCCGTGTCGGAATCATCCGCCTGCCCTGCGATCTCCCTGACGCGTCGCAGTTCGGCTTCCAGATCTGCCAGGGCCCGGAGGTCCCCACCCGTGTGATTCAGATCCGCCGAGATCTTCTGCGTGGCCGAGGGCAGGAAGCCCATCGATTGCATCCGCTGCAGCATGCGGTCAAGCATGTCGAAGCACGCCTTCGCGCCGTCGACCCTGACGCCGGGAGGGGTCTTCTTGTCCCGCGTCACCTGCAGGATGCGGGCGTGGGCCGCTTCCATCTCACCCACAAGGCGCCCGGCCAGCACCGCCGCGAGCTACGAGTTGGGCTGGATCGCGTTCTCTTCGGCGATCGCCCCACGATCCCGACGGACGGTGCGCTCGCAGACATTCAGGATCTCGGCCGTCTGTGGCACTCCGATGCCCTCGAAATGGAGGTGCGCGACGCACTGGCGACGCTCGGGAATCGTCAATTGGCTGGCATTAACCTCGCCCGATTTGAGGTCTGCCAGCAGGCGGAGGACCCCCTGCTCACGAGTCTTCGTGCTGTGATCATTGGCTTCGCTCATGCCGCCTCGCCTTCCCCGGGCTCGACATCCGGTTGGTTCGATACATGCTCCACTCGATACCGCTCGGCGACTTCTGGCTCCACAGCGTCCTCGCCGGCCAGCTTGATATAGCGTCGCACGATCAGATCGCAGTACGCCGGGCTGATCTCTATTGCAAAGCACCGCCGGCCAAGCTTCTGCGCGGCGATCACCTGCTGGCCGCTGCCCGCGAACGGCTCGTAGCAGATCTCGCCCCGACGCGTGTGCTGCCGCATCGGCCACTCGAAGACCTCGAGGGGTTTTGGTGTTGGGTGGTCCGGCCGGTCGGCACCGTTGGGGATCGTGTCGATCTCCCACACCGTCGGGAGTCTTGTTTCATCGCGTCGCGCGGGCGGGCTACCCCTGAGCCAGCCCATGAAGCACGGCTCGTGCCGCCAGAGGTACCAGGTCCGGGTGGGCACGCCCTTGTTCTTCGTCCAGATGATCTGGCAATGCACGAAGGCACCGGCCTTCTCCCAAGCGGCCTCCAGCATCGCCTGCCGCCGGCTGGCGTGCCAGCAGTACCACGCGGCGTTTGGAGCAACCGCCTCTTCCACTGCGGCCCGGACGAACTTCTCGTACAGTTCGGGGTTGGCCGATGCGTCGTCCCAGGTCTTCCCGTAAGAGTCCGACCAGTCCTTTGGCGCGTTCCGCTTCCCCTTCTTGGACCGGCCGCCGGGGTGGTTTGTGCCGTTGTAATCGACGAGGTAGGGCGGATCGGTCGCGAACAACACCGCACGCTGGCCATCCATCAGCATGCGCACCTGCTCGGGATCGGTCGAATCCCCGCAGAGCAGGCGGTGCTGGCTGGCAGGGTCTCGGCCGAGCAGGATCAGATCGCCGGGCCTAGTGACCGGCTCGCTCGACGTATTCGGTACATGATCAACATCCTGCTCATCTTCGACGCCCGTGATGCCGTCCAGCAGCCGATCGATGAGATCTTGTGCTTCATCGACCTCGAAGCCAGTAAGATCGAGATCGACTTCCTCGGAGTCGATGAGCCCATCCAGTAACTCCGCCAGCTTGGTGTCGTCCCAACCGCCCTGGATCTTGTTGAGCGCAAGATTGAGGGCTTTCTCCTTGTCGGGCGTGAGGTCCACCACGACGACGGGATCCTGCGTCTCGCCATTAGCGATCAGGACCTTGAGCCGCTGATGGCCGCCGACAAGATTGCCGGTTTGCGAGTTCCACACGAGGCCGAACTCCTCGACGCTCTGCTGGAGCTTCTGGAATCGTGGATCTTCAGGCTGCAGATCCTCGCGTGGGTTGTACGGGGCGGGGTTGATCGACTCGATGGTGATACTCTTCATGTTCATGTGCGCCTCCTTTTGGCTACATATGAACTAACGCTCGTCATCGCTCGAATGTGCGTGAGCCCGCCGTGACTCACGCGAGATCACGGACCCGATTGCGCGGTGAGCCGCAGATCATCGGGTGGTGAATCCGGCCGGTAGTAGCCCCGGCCCGGCTTGTTTGCAATCTGCTGGCCGGATCGCTTGATCTCGCGAACCCGCTGACGAACGGCCTCTTCGCTTGGCCTGCCAGGGAGCTGTGCCGCAAGTTCCTTGGCTGTCATTGCCTGCCCGTCGAGGAGCTCCCAGACCTCACACTGGCCGTCGGTCATCAGCGTGTCGGTGGTCGGTCGGTCGGGATCCTGATCGCCCGTGGACTCTTCCCGAGAGATCCAGGCAACCAGATCCTCTGGTGGCTCGAGCCCCAATCGCTCAAGCCATCGCATCGCCGTCCCAGCAGAGATCCGGATGGCATGGGAATTGACGTCCACGCCATCCTGCCCCTCGGGTGCCGCCCCCTCGATCTGGGGGGCATCACTGGAGAAGATCAGAAACCAGCAACCGTCTTCGATCGGATTCCCGAAGCCGCTCGCGTCGATCAGCGATTCCGTGCAGCCTGCGCAAGGGCGACCGGGCCATACGCGGCAATTCAGGGCGTTGTCCGTGTCTAGATCCAGCTGGCCGCCGCGATAGATCCCATCTTCGTTGTAGATCTGAATCTTCGTCATCCAGAAGGGTGTCAAGTCGCCTACTTCGAGAGTCGCCATGCCGAGGAAACCGTGTTCCGTATGCTCATGGATGAGGCTGCCTAGCGTGTCGAGCGGCGTGGCAATACACATCGTACTAATACGCCGCAAAGGAGAGAATCACAGCCTAGCTGTTGCATTGCGCCCAAGCAGACCACACAGCTCATTGGGTAACCTGGCCTGCTAGGGATCCTCAGGTTGGTAGAGAAACGGCGACAAGCGCACGATGTCAGTCCACACGATTGATGTGATAATCTCGACGCAGTTGCTTTGACGTGGATACCTGAGCTCGCCGTTTCGAAATCTCCAGTCTTGCGTTCTGAGGGAGCTATGGTCTGGCTGGCCTCACTCAAACGCATAGCTCAATGCGCCAGAGTCGATTCCGATCCGCACGGCTTTCAGGGGCATGCCGTTCATCATCCGCTCGAGGATCTCGCGGCCAACGGTCGGGACTACATGGTTGGTGAGGATGGCATCAATCAGACGGCCGCCGCTCTCGAGCTCGGTGCATCGTGACACCACGTGCTCGAGCACGGCGTCGTCGTAAGTCAATTCGATGTCGTGGGCACCCTCGATACGCTTCTGGATGCGGCGTAGGTGCAGCTTGGTGATCTCGTGCATCATCTCTTCGTTCAGCGGGTAGTACGGGATGACGGCGATGCGGCCGAGCAGCGCGGCTGGGAAGACCTTCAGCAGCGGATCGCGCAACGCATTGGCCAAGCTCTCAGAATCTGGCATGAGCGCCGGATCCTTGCACATGTTCATGATCAGGTCGGAGCCGACGTTTGAAGTCAGCAGGATGATCGTGTTCTTGAAGTCGATCTTGCGGCCCTCGCCGTCTTCCATGACGCCCTTGTCAAAGACCTGGAAGAACAGCTCGTGGACGTCAGAGTGTGCCTTCTCGATCTCGTCGAGCAAGACAACGCTGTAGGGCCGGCGCCGGACCGCCTCGGTCAGCACACCGCCTTCGCCATACCCCACATAGCCGGGAGGGCTGCCTTTCAGCGTGCTGACGGTATGGGCCTCCTGGAACTCGCTCATGTTGATGGTGATGACATTGTCCTCGCCACCGTAGAGCGCGTCGGCCAGGGCGAGTGCCGACTCGGTCTTCCCTACACCACTGGGGCCAGCGAGCATGAAGACGCCGATGGGCTTGGTCGGATTCTCCAAGCCCGCTCGCGAGGTCTGGATGCGCGTGGCGATCAGCTCGAGCGCGTGGTCCTGGCCGATGACCCGCTGGCTCAGCGTGCCCGCAAGGTTGAGGACAGCCTGGATCTGGTCGCTGACCATCTTGCCAACGGGCACGCCTGTCCAGTCCTGGACCACGGCGGCGACGGCTCGTTCGTCCACGCTGGGCAGGATGAGAGGCTGCTCGCCTTGGGCAACGTCTAGCTTCGTACGCGCCTCAGCGAGTTGGGCAACAAGAGCCTCGCGATGGGCGGGGTTGGTAGTCGGGGTCTCGTTCTGAGCCTGCTCGCCTTCGCCTGGCTCGACTTCTTGGGGTTCGTCGAACGTTCTCAGCTCTCCACGGAGCCGGAGGACCTCATCGACAAGGGCTTTCTCCAACTCCCACTCGCGTTCGAGATCGCCGAGCTTGGCACCATCCACCTCAATGCGTTCAGCCAGCTTCTTGGCCCGTTCTCCATGATCGGCTCCGACCGATTGCTCCCGGCCCAGGATCTCCAACTCGTCCTTGAGCGCTTCGATCCGGCGACGGGTGTCTTCAACGCGCGCCGGGATGGCGTGCTGCGCCGTGGCTACCCGCGCAGCTGCGGTATCCAGGAGGCTCACCGCCTTGTCGGGCAACTGCCGGGCGGGGATGTATCTGTGGCTGAGCGTCACGGCGGCACCGATCGCTTCGTCGAGCAATTCCACTCGGTGGTGTCGTTCGAGGGCTCCGGCCATCCGCCGGAGCATCACCGTGCAGGACTCTTCCGAGGGTTCCAGCACCTGCACGACCTGGAACCGCCGGGTGAGTGCGGGGTCTTTCTCGAAGTACTTCTTGTACTCGGCCCACGTGGTCGCCGCGATGGTGCGCAGCGTGCCACGGGCGAGCGCTGGCTTCAGGATGTTGGCCGCGTCTCCCGTACCGGCAGCCCCGCCCGCACCGACAAGGGTGTGGGCCTCATCGATGAACAGGATGATGCGCGTGGGCGAGGCTTGCACTTCCTCGACAACTTGCTTGAGCCGCTCTTCGAACTCGCCCTTCATGCTCGCACCTGCTTGGAGCAGCGTGACGTCGAGGGCGAGGAGCCTTACGTCCTTGAGCGCGGGCGGCACGTCGCCCTTGGCCAAGCGATGGGCGAACCCCTCGACAACGGCGGTCTTCCCCACGCCCGCCTCACCGGTGAGGATGGGGTTATTCTGGCGGCGGCGCATGAGGATATCGACGACCTGGCGCGTCTCGTAGTCGCGTCCGACGATGTCATCGATGTCACCGGTGCGAGCCCGTTCGGTGAGATCGACTGTGAAGCGCTCGAGGGCTTCCTGCTTGCCCATCTGGGCGGGAGCCATTGCGCCGCTGGATTCGCCCGGCAATCCGGCTGCCCCGGGGCCGGAATCCGTGCCGTCTTCGGGGGAACCCGCGATGATGTTCGAGAACGAATCGCCCAAGTCCTCGCCACTAATCTTCGAGAACTCGGAAGAGATGGCAGCGATGACGTTCCGTAGCGATCTGGTTTTCAGCAGACCAAGCACGATGTGGCCACTACGCACCTTTTCTGCCTTGAACATCAGCGACCCGTACACCCACGCCCGCTCGACCGATTCCTCGAGGTGGGCCGAGAAGTCCGAGATCGACGTTGCGCCTCGTGGGAGCCGGTCCAAGGCTGCGGTCAGGTCAGCGGCGACCCGGGACGGATCGACTTCGTAGTGCCGCAGGATACGGTGGATGTCGGTGTCTTGCTGGTTCAGCAGTTGGCTCAGCCAATGCTCAAGCTCAACGTACGGATTGCCGCGCAGCTTGCAGAACACCGTGGCACCCTCGACGGCCTCGTAGCATGTCTTGTTGAGCTTTCCGAAGAGCGCGGTACGACTAATCTCGGCCATCGGTCTGACTCCTGTCGGCTTTCGAAACGGTTAGAAATGGGTGGACGTGCCGTCCACGATGAGGTCATCCAGTTCTCGATCGGGGAGTGTGGCACCGACCCAACAATTGTGCCCGAGCGAGCACGATCCGCCTAGAGACGCGGGCTCGAACGCGTCGGGGGCCAGCACAACCTGTAGACTCCACGTCAAGTGCGATCCGCCGAGCAACCGAACCCAGGCTTGGATACGCTCGTGCAAGGAACCGCCGGGCAAGAGCCCGATCAATTGCTCACGCTTCACTGGTCCGACGCGTATCCGGAACGAGCCGGCGGGATCCCACACCCGGGATCCCAAGACTCCGGAACGTCCCAGTTGGGCCATGCCGAGACTTGCCTGCGCGGAACAATCGATCGAGAGCCAGCCGCCAGCAAATGGCCTTACCTGAACATCAACTCCAAGATCCTCGGCAAGCACTGCACGCAGCACTTCCGAAGAACCGGTGCCCCGAGATAGCAACCTCGCGAAGTGAGCGCGCGC
Source organism: Phycisphaera sp. (assembly GCA_025916675.1). NCBI lineage: Bacteria > Pseudomonadati > Planctomycetota > Phycisphaerae > Phycisphaerales > Phycisphaeraceae > Phycisphaera > Phycisphaera sp. The sequence continues at coordinate 918,104 of CP098402.1, read as the reverse complement.
GGTTGTCGATGGTCCACTCGGGCAAGCCCCGGCATCGACCCTGCCGAGTACGCCGGCCATGCTGGCGTAGCGGTGCTGTAGCGAGTCATCGTCTTGGTCAGCGGCATACCCGGGCGCGGCCTGTTGCCACGCGCGGAAGAAGAGCGCAATGAGCCGATCTTGTAACACGTTGAGAAAAGGCAGCAGGGCCGAGTCGTCGTCATCATCACGATGCACCCGATCCGTGAGGTGCAGCGGGAGCGGGCCGTTAGGTCCTAGGAGACCCATGAACTGAACCGCAACTACGGTAGTACCTGCTTGTTGGCTGACCACCTCCGCGGTCGAGCGTGCGAATGCCAACGATGCCGGTTGCGTGAAACGAGCGACATCTTCGTTCACAACCGCGGCTTCACCGATCGACGGCTTCGTTGGGTGCTGCCGCGCAATGGCACGGATCAACGCGTAGGGATCATCGTGATGACCAGCCAGGTTCGCCATTACCGATGTGCCTCTAGTCCTGGGTCGGCAAGGTCGATCGGATCCTGGCCGTTCGTGGAGAGTCGCAGATCGACGAACGAGTTCATTGGCGCATGGCAGGACAGATACCGAGACATCACCCGTGCAAAGAGCAGTATGCTGGCTCCCTCGAACGGCACCGGGTCAACCTGGACCACCGCCCTGCTCCCCGAGACCAGGGCACTCCGGGTCTTCGCGCCGAACGCCCGTGTCCAGGGTTCAACTGTGAGTTTTTGCAGGCCGGCTATGAGACCCTCGACCGTGCGATCGTCGCTCGGTGCGAGCGATCGCCAGCGAGACTGTAGGATCGCGCGGCCGGTGGGCCCGGATATCGGCGTTCTCGACGCCGATACCGCAGCCGACGACGCGAGCGCACTCATGCCGAAGCTGCGCGGCGGGCGCGGCGGCGTGGGCCCGTGGACGAATCGCATGGATGACAGCGGGGCCATGTCACTGACATCGATGTCGCTGCCGTGAGCGTTGCGTCGGATGAGTAGCGGCAGGTCCCGGTTGGTCGCGAGCGTGCGGATCGAGAGCAAATGAGGAGCACTAGTGCTACCACTCTCTCCAATGACAGGACTGACCACAGCAAGAAATACATCACTACCGCAATAACTCGTTCGGGCCCCGCGTCGCCGTTCGGCTTCGCTACGAACCCTGGTAGTTCGACGCAGCACATGACCCGGTACCCGGACCGGATACCGGGCGAGGTTCGCAAAGATGGAGTCCATCGCTACTGATTCGAGCCCGGGACCGGCTCCCGAAACCTCAAGCACGGTGTGGATCTCATAGTCCTGGGGTCGGACACGGTCGGCCTGCACGTGATACTCGTGCCGCCGATCGGAGCACAAGATCGGGTCCGCCCGACGCGGGAATAGATTGATGCACGCGGCGCAATTGATAGCGACCGACTCGGCGTTGATTGAGCGAGCGAGTTGGGCGTCGTCGTCGGGCAACTCGAGCACGAGCCGGGTGGTCCCGCTGGCCTTCTGAATGGCTTCCCGCCACCCGTGGATCGAGACACCCAGGAACCGCTGCGGAAAACTCAGGTATTCCTGAACCAGGCGGTCGCCTTCATGCCCACCGGCATCGCTTGGCAGCATCGATTCCGAAGCATCCAAGCCGATTGGGGTTACACTCAATGGACAACGAACACCACCAGCATCAGTTTCCGCGAATGCCCGAGTTCTTGGATTGGTCAGGAGGTCGTAGAGCCGCCACGACGACTCGCCGGCTTCGGTCATGTAGAGTCTGAGCGACTCGGGAGCATGCGTGGCGACTCCGGACCAAGCGTGACCGTTCGTGGTTTCGATCGAGATCTCAAGGACCGCATCGGAATGTCCCGTCGATCGCATGGCACAATCCAAAACGCGGATCGGCTGCACCTGGACTGGCTCGACTACGCTAAACGTCACGCTCTGGTCGAGCCCGACAACGGGGGCTCGCAACCGGGTACCGCGGTCGATGTGCAGGCCGCCTGCGGGCAGGTTAGCGTCCGAGTCGAGGTCGAAGCGAACAACGGCTGCGGAGGGCGTCTGCTTGTCGCACCCAGGGACGAGTGTCGCGAGTAGATCGTGCGCGATTCGTTCTTCTTGAGCCTCCAGCTTCATGTCTACCCGGGCGGCTAGAAAGGCCACGCCCTCGATGAGCCTCTCGACATGCGGATCGATGGTTCCCGGCACGAGCTGCGCGAGTTGCGGTGCAAGTTGCGGATACGCTGTGCCTAACTGCGCCGAGACGGCGTCAAGCCACGAGAGCCGTGCCGCATAGCTTTCAAGCATCGCTTCACGCATCGGTACGTTCCCGGGTCTGTCGGTGCTCCCCGATCGCACACCGGCCGGTTTCCAGATCGAACGTCGTCCGTAGGAACAGTGGCTCGGACACCGGCCCGACCCAGAGTTCGCCGCTGATCTCCACGATGAGCGCGTTGCCCGCCGAGTTCTCATCCCTGCTCGCTCGCAAGGAGAGCGACCCAGAGACAATCCTGGGCTCGAACCTGCGGATGGCCTGGAGCATGCGCCGCTCGATCTCGACGAGCGACACGCTCGACAGGGTTGTGCCAACGAGATCGGGCGTGCCGAGGTTCAGCACCGAATTCACGACCCGTGGCCACTTGTGCTCATCGGCTTCTTGGAACATCGCCGGCGTGTTGAGCAATACTTCCAGGTCTTGTAGCACCGCTTGCCGGTATGCCAGGATCGAGACATCGCCGCGAGACTGCACGCGATCGAGAAGACAGGGCAACGCGACATCGCGATGGGAACGCCGCACCTTGTCACGGCCCCGATCTTGTGCATCAGGTCGTGCCATGATGGAGCGTGAGGGTGCGAATCGCCAATAGCGGATACTCGCCTGCGTCGGTCACCAGGATGCGCTGGCCGAGACCCGTGTAGCAGTCGTCTGAACCGGCCTGCCATTCGGTCTTCCGGCCAAGGAGCATGGGCCCATCGTCGTGGGCGACCGTGCCGGCATACCGCGTCGGCACGAGGGCAACCGCTTCGCCGCCGTTGGACCATGTTATTGAGGCCGGCTGCCAGACTACGTCTCGCAAGTCCGTGGCTTCTTCGAACTCGATCGAACCGATGGCGGTGAAAGGAACCCAGAAATACCGCCCATCAACAACCAACTCGAGCATTGGGCCGAGGCGGCTATCCGCATCGGCGATCCACTCGAACGCTTCTCCGTTTACCTCGCCTGCGGCGGTGGGAGCGGCCTCCAGTGCTTTCCCACGCAGTTCCGCGGCGCGGCTCGATTCTCCAGTCGCATCGAGGCGGCTGGCTTCGATGAGTTGGGCAACCCATTCCTCGGGTTCGCCGAGCACGAGTGGCTTTCGCTCCCCCTTGAACACTGCTTCCCGCAGGGCTTCGCACTGTAGAGCGGGGAGGTAGATCTTGGCCAAGGCGTCGTTGGCTCGGTCCATTTCACCGGCGACCCGAAGCTGCGTCAATGCCCGATCCCACTGACCGAGGACCGACAGCAGTTGGAAGAGAAACACCCGATGCTTAGCCGAGGCCGGATGCGAACGCACCTCTTGCTCTAGGGCGTTGAGCGCTTCGCGCGGCTTGCCTTCTTTGATAAGTTGCTCGGCTTGCACGGATCAACCCATTTCTGTAGATGTCCACGCTGCTGGGATGCAACAAGGCCGATAAAACGGGCTACGCCGATGCGTTCTCAAGCGTGCTCCAACCAGATTGCATCGCAGCGCCAGTCTTGCCGCCACCCTTCGGATCCGTGGGTGTGTACTCCCAGTGGATCTCGCCGTAGCGGAAGCAGACCTCTTCAACGGGGATCGAGTCGTCACCGGCGGCACGCCCTATGGGCGAAACCTCGCTAATAATGGCGTCTTTCAGGGTGAACTGCATGAACTTGGTCTTGTCGCCCATGGCACGGCACAACTCGATCTTGACTTCCGGGATCGGCTTGCCGTTGCAGCAGTGCAAGGCCAAGCCTGGGGTAGCGCTGTCGAGGCGTTTGGTGATCTTGAAGTCGGCGTGGTCGGCCCGGCCGCCTGCGTGCGTGCCCTGGGCGCTCCCAGTGCCGCCGGTGGGCTGGTGGATGCGATGCTGGAAGCCGAGGATCTCGATCCACTCCTTGTGCGCCTTGTCGGTGCTGTCGCCCTTGATGCCTTCCACTTCCATGAAACCGTCGAACGGCATGGTGAATCTCCTGCTGCCCTATGACCAGTGGCCGCGAGGCGTGCGTATGTGTTTCCTACCGCCCTGCCGGGCATCAGCTCTTGATGGACGGCAGCTTGGAGACCAGTCGCAACGAGACCGTGAGACCCTCGAGTTGGTAGTGGGGTCTCAGGAAGAACTTCGACGAGTAGTACCCCGGGTTACCCTCCACCTCCTGCACCGCGACCTCGGCCGCAGCCAGGGGGCGACGGGCCTTGGCTTCCTCGGAAGCGTTCCCCGGATCCGGCTCGACATACTGCATGATCCAGTTGTTGAGCCACTTTTCCATGTCTTCTCGTTCCTTGAAGGAACCGATCTTGTCTCGCACGATGCACTTCAAGAAGTGCGCGAATCGGCAGGTCGAGAAGAGATACGGGAGCCGTGCGCCAAGGCTGGCGTTCGCCGAAGCATCTGAATCGTCGTACTCGGCGGGCTTGTGCAGGGTCTGGGCCCCGATGAATGCGGCGTAGTCGGTGTTTTTCCAGTGCGAGAGGGGGAGCAAGCCGTTTTGGCCCAGCTCGGCCTCGCGGCGGTCGGTGATCGCGATCTCGGTCGGGCACTTGGAATCGACGCCGCCGTCGTCGGTCGGGAAGGTGTGGCACGGCAGGCCCTCGACCATGCCGCCGCTCTCGACGCCGCGGATTCTCGAACACCAGCCGTATTGCTTAAAGGCTCGCGTGATGTTCGCGCCCATCGCGTACGCGGAGTTCGACCACACGTATTTTTCGTGCTGGTCGGCTTCGGTGTCTTCCTCGAAGGAGAAGTCCTCGACCGGGTTGGTCTTGGCGCCGTACGGCAGACGGGACAAGAACCGCGGCATGGTCATCGCGATGTAGCGTGAATCGTCGGACTCGCGAAGGGAACGCCATGCGGCGTACTCGGCGGTCCCGAAGATCTTCGTGAGATCGCGGGGGTTCGCCAGTTCCTGCCACGAGTCCATGTTCATCAGGCGCGGGCCGGAAGCCGTGATGAAGGGGGCATGGGCCGCCGCCGCGATCTGGGCGATGCCACCAAGCATCTCGACGTCCGGAGGCGAGTGGTCGAACTCGTAGTCACCGATGAGCATGCCATACGGCTCGCCACCGGGCGAACCGAACTCCTGCTCGTAGATCTGCTTGAACAGGGGGCTCTGGTCCCAGGCAGCGCCCTTGAATTTCTTGAGCGTCTTGCCGGCTTCCTTCTTGGAGACGTTCATCACCCGGATCTTGAGCGTCTCGTCGGTCTCGGTGTTGCTCACCAGGTGGTTCAGCCCGCGCCAGGTGCCCTCGAGCCTGGCGAAATCGGGATGGTGCATGATCAGGTTGAGCTGCTCGCTGAGCTTCGCGTCGATCTGGGCGATCATCGCCTCGATCGTCTTGATCACGTCGTCGCTGATGACCACCGAATCGGACAGGGCCTGCTCGGCCAGGGTCCGGACGGCGGCGTCAATAGCCGACTTGGCGCCATCGCTCTTCGGCTTGAACTCTTTCTGGAGCAGTTGCTCGAACTCGGAGGGTGCGAGAGTCTCGCCTGCGGCTTCTTGTGGTTGGGCCTGGGGATCGGTCTCAGCCATCGTTCGAGCCCTCCTGCGCATCATCGGGTTTTGGTGCCGACGTCAATGCACTCAAGAGTGCCGGGTCGTTCAGGGCCTTGGCGACCAGTTCCTCCGCTCCGCCCTTGCCATCCATGTATGTCAGGAGGTTGGCGAGTTCGGTGCGAGCGGTGAGCATCTTGTTGAGTGCCCCGACCTTCCGGGCCACCGCAGCGGGCGAGAAATCGTCGAGGCTCTCGAACGTGATGTCGACCGCGACGTTGCCCTCGCCAGTGAGCGAGTTGTCGACTTGGAAGGCCACCCGGGGCTTGGCCGCCTTCATCCGATCATCGAAGTTATCGATATCGATTTCCTGGAACGACCTCTGGTCGACGCTCGGAAGTGGTTCTTCGGGCTTGCCGCTCAGGTCGGCCATCACGCCCACGATGAACGGGAGGTTGATCTTCTTTTCCGCGCCGTACAATTCGAGGTCGTACTCGATCTGCACACGCGGGGCCCGGTTGCGAGCAACGAACTTTTGACTGCTTGCTTTCGCCACAGCTTACCCCCTTTGCCAACTGGGCCGTACAACGTAGGACCACACAAGCCTGCAAGAATATCCACTGTAGCCTCCTACGGCAACGGGTAAAGCCTAGCCTGCGGCGGGCGGTAAGCGGGATTGAAAGTCCCCAGATCTGGATCCTTGACTCGCGGATTCGGCATGGAACGGCAACTACTGGAACGATACAAACAGGAGTTGCGTTGGCTGCGGAGCCGCGCCGGCCTCTTCGCCGCCGAGCACCCCGACGCGGCGGCCCGGCTCGGCATATCGGACGATGCCTGCTCGGACCCGCACACCGAGCGACTGCTCGAATCCACCGCTTTGCTTGCTGCCGGGGTACAGCGCCGGATCGACGGGGCCTGCCCGGCGGTATCTTGCGGCATACTCGATGCCTTCGGTCTCGCGGCGAGTCCGGTGACGCCGTCTTTGGTCCTGGCGCGAATGACACCCACGCCCGATCTCGACCCCGGTGGCTTCGTGGTTCCGAGAGCGGCGGCATTCCAGGCCACGGTTGCGGCTTCTTCCGAGAGTTGTATTCTCACTACTTGCCAGGACATGACGCTCAGACCGATTACGATCACCCGGTCGACCGAGCATGAGCAGGATATTGCCCGCCTGTCGCTGCCGATACGGGCACGCGGGGCCCTGAAGCTGGAGTTCAAGCGCATCGGTGAAGCCACACTCGCTGATCTCGGAGTCGAGGAACTCACACTCCACGCAATCGGACCTGCTGGGGGGGCGGTCCACGCCGCGCTGCTCTCGCCGAATACGCGACTCTTCGCCAGAAGCGCTCCCGACCCGGCGTGGGTTGAAGTCTCGATCGGCCTGGCTGACATGACTCCGTCCATAGCCGCAGGCGATGCACACTCACGATCAGCCCAGGATGCTCTAGCCAGGGAGTGCCTTGCATTGCCGGAACGCTTCCGAGGCGTTTGCATCGGCGGCCTCGCCAAGGTATGCCAGCACGCCAAAGGGAGCACCCTTGAGATCGTGGCGGCGTTCGGCGCCCCACCTCGAGATCTGGCGATTTCTGCCCCCATCGAACTGGCGTTGCATTGCGTGCCGCTCGCCAACGTGTACCGAAAGCGATTCGAACTCCGCGTCACGTCGAACACGAACGAGTTGTGGGTCGATAAAGCTCGCCCTGATCGATACGACATCGTCGCGATTGACGAGGTCAGGACACTCGACGAGAAACGAAGCGAGATCCCCCGCTTCGGAGCGGCTGTTGATGGAGGGCGTGCCATGTTCATGGACCGCCGGGTTGCCCGTTGGGATGGGGCAGGCGAGCGCGGCGCCTCGGCCTACCACCTCGACTTCGTGCTCGCCGACGGGTCGGCCGCACACACGGGCTCCCAGAAGCTCTCAGTGAGCGCTCTGGTCACCGATGGCGCGGTGATGGCCGCTTCGGCAGGCAGACTCGTCATCGAACCGGCAGAATCATTTCCAATTGCAAGCATCGAATCGGTCAGTGATTCCAGTCCAGCATCCGCGGTGCTCACCGACGGGGAAGAAGCCTGGCTGCGGAACGCACGAGCGACCGCCCAGCCGCTCGCCGACGGCGCGACCAGTCTCGCGCACTGGTTCCGCGGCCTTGATGCCACCGAAGCCGCCAATACATCACTCCTCGCCCGGGGAATCCTCGGCACTCGCGTCCGCCCGGCACGATCGGTGTCCGCCCGTGGCATCTCCCATGGCATCGAGGTCGAACTCCAGCTCGGGGCCCCGATCTCAAATACCGATGGATCGGCCACCCTCGTTGGGTCGTTGCTCCATCGCGCGATCGCCTGGCGATTGTCATGGAATGCCTTCATCCGCACGGTGGTGACGTTGGATAGCGAAGAAGTCGCCCGGTTCTGCAGCGAGCGTGGGCACGATCCCGTGATCTGATCCAAGCCGAGGGCGGGTGTAGAATGGTCGGACTCTAGGGGGTGAATCATGATCTACGATGACGCGGACTTCGTCACTCTCCATGAGGCTCCCGATGCTCTCGATGGGCTCTACGTCCACCTCGTGCGGGGCAGTGAGTCGCTCGGGCGCGCGTTCTCGTACACCATTGGCCTGTTTGGTACACCGATCGCTGCAGATGTGACTCTGGGCGAGATCCTCGGACGACGGTTGACGCTTGCGATCAAAACAAGCGAGAACGGTGTTGATCTTGATGGCAATCCCCTCCCCAAGGTACGCTACCTTGGTGGCATGATCCGGCGGTTCTGGCAGCTCGACGCCGAGACACACGGCATAGAGGACCACGTCGTGTATGAGCTCGAGTTGGTGCCGACGATCGGGACTCTGGAGACCCGGACGAACTGCCGTATATTCCAGGATCGCACCACCCTCCAGATCGTGGATCTGGTGCTCGCAGACCACGGTATCGAGTCGGATCGAGACGCGTCCAGGCTCGGAGATACCTGGCCATGGAAGCAACGCGACTACTGCGTGCAGTTCAACGAGACCGACCTTGCGTTTGTGCAGCGGTTGCTCGAGGAAGAGGGCATCGCCTACTTCTTCGAGCACACCAAGGACGGCGACAAGCTCGTCCTGGCAAGCGAAGAGGCTCACTACACCGCGTTCAATGAGCCCTACGAGGATCGGCAGGCGCGGATCGACGACGATACGCTCGACTCGTTCGCCGGGAAGTATGACACGCTGGAACTCAACCGGGCCGCATCGCTGTCTGGCGAATCTCTCTCGAGTTGGTGCCGCCAGTGGAATCGCCGCCCATCGCGCTACGAGTCGATGGACTTCGATGGGAAGCGAACCCCGGCGGCGTCCCAGGTCATCCGGCTCCAAAGCCCCGACGATGACTCCACGAACGGCCCGGGGACCCAATACGAGGCGTACGCCGGTCTGGCCCGAGAGGAGGGCGAGACCGATACGAGCGATACAAGCTATCTCGACACGATGGCCAGCATCAGGCTCACCGAGCTTACCAGCAAGGGCGAGAGCTGGATGGGCAAGACACGCTCGCGCGGGGTTGCCACCGGGTACCGTTATGAGATCCAAACCGCTACGGAACTAGGGACGTACCTCGTCGTCAGGGCCGAGTTGCTTATTCAGCGTGTGCGGAGCACTGGGACGAGCTTCCAGTCTGCCGAAGTACAGCCGACCGCCATGGTGCCAGAACCGGGTACAAACAACACCTCGTGGATCCACGAAGCCACACTCGAAGCCATACATGCCACGGTCCGTTACGTGCCCGACCGCGTCACGCCTCGCCCAACGATGCACGGACCCCATACGGCGTTCGTCGTCGATGACAACGGCGAGTTGCCCCCATCAGACCAGGACAAGACCGAACCCGCGAGCATGGACAACCACGCCCGCGTGCGGGTTCGGATGCACTGGAATCTCGATCCCGAACTCGACGAGCAAGACTCTCCGGTCATGGTCGGCTCGAACAACCCCAGATCGCATCCGTGGCCGACGTGCTGGCTCCGGGTCGCACAGCCGACGGCAAGCAAGGGATGGGGCTCATGGAATGTACCACACATCGGCGACGAGGTGCTGGTGTCGTTCATCAATGGCGACCCGGACCGACCCGTGATCACGGGACGGCTCTATAACGCCGCACGGATGCCCGGCGCAGAGATGCCGAGCGAGCCGGTCCCCGATCCTAGAAACCAACCCCGCAGCAACCACATGCAGGTGATGAGCGATGTCGGGGGCAACCACCTGGTGATGAACAGCGAGTCTGGGAAGGAACAGATCCTACTCCACTCGCCCCAACCCAGCGGCAGCGGTTCGCAAGTATGGATCGGTGGCGAACGCAAGATCAACCTGACGTATGTTAGCGACATCTTCGGAGGCTCCGGAGCAACGCCAAAGGACCGTGGCGGCATCGGCCTGTATAGCGATGGCGACTACACGGTCAAGATCAAGGGCAACGATGTCCAACAGATCGACGGCAACTCCTTCGATATCGTGACGGGCATCGACTATGGACTCGCGATTGGCGGGTCTATCGAGGCCACCATTGGGCTGGACATGAGCGCGTTTGTGGGCATCCAGGTCGAATATGTTCTTGGGCTGCTCTCGTACGAGCAGAATGCCAGCCTGAAGTATTCGGTGACAGCCGAGAAGGGGTACGGCTTCAACCTCAAGGACGCTGGCGAGGAAACGCGCGGCGCGCACGAGATCTTCGGCGGCGAAAAGGTCGTCATGGGTGGCGGCGGCACCGTGCCCCCGTTCCCCACGCCCGCAAAGGCCGCGATGATGGCTATTCCGCTGGCCCCACTCATCGCCAGCGCGCGATCAAAGCTCACAGGTAATACCGTGATGCCAAAGGCGTACAAGTCGGCGATCGTCCTTGATGCGGATGGGGCGACGCTTCGCTCGAATCTCAGTGGAGCAGACGGGGCCGATTACTTCAAGACAAAGGCGGCCTCGCACGATGGCTTTGGGCGCGTCACAGTGCTAGCCGACGGCTCGATCACGATCCAGACCGATGGCGGGACCATCAAGATCTCGAAGAGCAAGGGCGTCGAGATCACCGCCGCGGATCCGATCACCCTCTGGTCGAGTAAAGTCATCGAGCTAAAGGCGAAGGAGATTAAACTCACAGGCAAGGTCACCGCGAACGGCATGCAGATCGGTGCGCCGCCCGCACCACCACCGCCCACCGAGGCCCAATTGGCCAATACACCGACCGCGCTAGCAGACGATGCTCTCCAAGCAGTTCGTGGCCTGTTTAACCCGTAAGTGTTTGTACGGCGTTCTTGGAGTGGCGCCGTGTTCCGGAATCTAGCATGGAGATCCAAAATCTCACCCCGATGCCCTTCGCCATGATGCATGGCCGGCTGGGGTTCCCTGCGCATTCGCTGAGCCTGATCGTCCGGGGCACGTTCAAGCTTGTCGAGGGCAAGCCCGCCGAAGCGCTCGAAGAACAACCGGCCATTGGCGGCGACGTACTCGACGACCAGGATCGGCTGCGATACGAGGGCGAGTTCGTGCCCTTCAAGCCCAAGGCCGACCTCCTGCTCGTCGGCCACTGCCATACGCCCAGCGGCCAGGCGTTGCAGTCCTGCCCGGTCCTGTTCCGCGTCGGACAGACCGAGCGTCTGCTAGGCGTGTTCGGCGATCGCCGGTGGCAGAAGAAGATGTTGGGCCTCGTGCCGATCCGGTCCGACCCCGAGCCCTTCACCACGATGTCTATCACCTACGACCGAGCATTCGGTGGAGCAAACTCAAAGGCCAATCCCATCGGCATCGGCGCAAACAGCGAGCGGGAGCATCGCCTGCCGAACATCGAAGATCCGCACGACCTCATCGGCAGCCCGACTCACTCCCCCACCCCCGCCGGCTTCGGCCCTTTGCCCCGCGACTGGGCCCTCCGCTCGGGCAAACTTGGCACGTATCGCAAGGACTACCTGCAAACACGCTGGCCCTGGTTCCCCGAGGACTTCGACCCAACGTATTGGAACGCCGCCCCACCGCCGATGCAGGTGGACTACCTGAAGGGCGACGAGCGCGTCTACCTCCAGAACCTCGTGGCCGACAAACCCGAGTTCGATGGGACACTGCCCGGCCTACGGGTGCGGTGCTTCGTGACGCGCAAACCCACCGAAGAGAGTGACGAAGAGGGTTCGCAGGAGGTGCCAATGCACCTCGACACGCTCTGGGTCGACACCGACGAGATGGTTGTGACGCTCGTCTGGCGTGGCCATACCACCGTCACCGACGAGGAGCACGAGGAAATCGACCACGTCCTCATCGGCAGCGAGCCACTGGCCCAACCGCCGAAAGCCGAAGCCGAATGGATGGCTGCATCAGATACCCAGGTCGCCGCCGAAGAGGCACCGTTCGTGCCCGAGCAGCCACCCGCCGAAACTGCCCCACCGCCCGAAGCACCGAGCCAGAGCGGCCTTACCGAACAGCAGGCCAAGGAGATTGCCGAACAGGTCGAGGAACACATGGCCCAGTCTGGCATCGATGTGGAGGCACTGGCCGCCAAGCCACCTTCCTTTGAATCTCAAGTACCCGCGATGCAACACGCTGGCCTCGACGACCAGACCATCGAAGAGTTGCGTGAACTTCTGGCCGAACTCAGCAACACGTCCGCCGACGCAGCCCCTGAAGCGAGCCCGGCCACTATTCCCCTTGCCGAGCAGTTGGGTGCCCACGCCGCCAAAGGATCGAGTTTGGCCGGCGTCGATCTGAGCTCGCAGTCCCTTCCCGGCGTGAAACTGCCAGCCGCGGACTTGTCGGGCGCGCGCCTGCAGGAGGCGGATCTCTCCGGCGCAAAGATGCCTGAGGCGAAGCTACCCGCCGCACAGGCGTCGCAAGCCAAGTTCACTGGTGCCGACCTTTCCGGGGCCGACCTCACCGGTGCCGATCTAAGCGGCGCTGACCTTTCCGGAGCCAATCTGTCCGGAACATGCCTCGACTATGCCGACCTGAGCAGAGCCAACCTCGCCGACGCCAATCTTTCGGGAGCCTCCGCCGTCAGTGCGATCTGCCCCGAAGCGAATCTTGACAACGCGAACATGTCAAAGGCAAATCTGACCTCGGCGGATCTCGCCGACACCTCATGCCAGAATACGAACTTCCGCGGCGCAACGATGATCGATGCCTGCATTGAAAGAGCGAACGCAACTCGATCTTGCTTCTGTGAGGTGCTCGGTGATCGACTGCGGGCAAACGGTGCCGTGTATACTCAGGCAGACATCAGCCTGGCACAGCTCTCCGAAAGCCAATGGGAAGGTGCCGACCTGAGCAACGCGAAACTCGACGGCACCAAGTTCGTGCGCGGCAACTTCGCCAAGATAAAGGGCCAGGATTCGACATGGATCGCCGCCGACCTTCGTGGACTCCGCTTCTACAAGGCCAAACTCGTCGCCGCCGATCTGTCGAGATCCAACCTTATGGAAGCCTCGCTCGAGCGTGCGATCGCCACCAATGCCAAACTCGACGGCGCAAGCCTGTACGGAGCCGATCTGTTCGAGACCAAACTCAATGGCGCTTCACACACTGGCACCGATTTTTCGGGCACGAGCCTTGCCTCGGGGAGGGCCTGAGTGGACACCCCCGTGCAGAACCAGGGTTTTAACGCGGCGGAGTTCAAGGAACGCACTGAAGCCGTGTGCCCACGCACCCGCGAGGAGGTCGAACGGTTCGCGGGTGAATCGGCGTTGCATCCGGGTGCGATTGTCGCCGACCTCGATCTGTCAGGCATCGACATGTCCGGCTGGTCTCTCGATACAGTACGATTCGAGCGTGTGAGGCTCACCGGATCTCACGCGGCCGGAGCGAATCTGATTGGTTGCGAGTTTGTAGAGTGCGATCTCCAAGAATCGGACTTCTCGAATGCCGTCTTGATAGGTTCGAGATTCATCGATTGTCACGGTGCCCAGAGCAATTTCTCCGGCGCGGTCCTTGTACAGGCAATTTTTCGGTCGCGCCCGCCCGCAGAACAATCACCGACGCCACTACCCGAGCCGGTCCAAAGTAGCGTCGTAGCTGCCGCC